>JAFGTF010000145.1 GCA_016934265.1 Spirochaetota bacterium | reverse complement strand
CCGGCCTCGATATTCATGATCTCCGCGACATGTCCCCGCAGTCCGATCGTCGCGGTTATTTTAAAGCCGCTTTCCCGCAGGAGATCTGGCAGGGCCTTGATTATCTTGAGCCCCATCTGCGTCTCACAGGATCCGATCTTCTTGCATAGCGCCTCGTTTACCCGCTCGTGGTCCGCGGTGTTGTTCGCAAGCGTGGGCGGTTCCAGCTCGAGATAGACCTTTCGAACGAGCGGGTGCGGCTCGTACTCCTTCAATAATACCGTCTGCTCGAAGTTTCTGAAGCGCTCCGCGTCGCGGTCGGCCCGGATCTTTTCCTTGGCGAGCGTCTGCTCCGGGATCTCGACGACGATATCGCTCGCTATCGTCGTCATGCAGGCGAGCACGTAGCCGTTCTTGATCTCTTCGCGCGTCAGCTTCGGCGAAACCTCGGCCTGTACCTCGCCCTCTTTGACGATCATCTTGCAGCGGCCGCAGATGCCGTCTCCCCCGCAGAGGTTGTTGATCGTGATGTTCGCCTTCGAGACCGCATCGATGAGAGAAGTCCCCTTTTCTACGGAGACCTCCTTCTTTTGCGGAAAAAATGTGACTTTACATATACTCATCGCGCCGTTACTTCCAGTTGCTTGTCAGAAATCCGGGTATCTCCCGTGCCGTTTCCGGGCCTATGATTACTTCCTTCCACTCGGAAGTATCCTCGATCTCCGCCCTGAAGATCGGTAAAAGCCCCGGAATGATAAGCTTCCTGTGTTTCACCTTTTCGGCGACTTTCTGCTCCTGGATAGTCTTGACCACCTTTTCGGCCGATATCTTGTCGCCCGCATACGCGTTGAGAACGCCCAGGCCCTCCGTCTCGACTACACAGATAAACGTCGGTATCTTGCTCCGCTCGACCTCGGCCTCCACGGAGAAGTAGGTGAGCGAGAAGTTCGTCGTAAAAAGCACCGGCGAGTTCTCGGTCACGGAACCGATTTCGTAAAGCTTCGCATCGACCGTATTCGGCACCTGCGGATCCGTATACACGTTCTGTATGACGACCATTATGGGTAAAAGTTCCCACGGCTCCGCGTTGTCTATTATGACGATCCCCGCATACTTCGCGGCGAATGCCGAGGCAATGACCGTTTCGTCGATCGCGTCGCCTTCGAGTACTTCAACAAGCGCGGGATACCCGAGGGGCCTGAAGTTCTTTCTCAGTGCCGCCCTTCGCGCTAGCGTAAGCGACCGAAGCGTCTTCACCATGTCCTTCGTGTCGAAGGAAAGCACGAGGTCGTCGACTCCTTTTTCCTTAGCCTTGCTCGTGAGGTCAGCGAGCTCCTCGAGGCTTCCCGCCGATACGGCCAGCGGACACTTGCAGGAGGAGGCTATCTCTATAAGCGCATCGATGTTCGACGCATCCGCCCCGTACAGGAGGGGACGCTTGTCCTTTATCGCTTCTGCCGCGGCCTTGATCTTTGCCGGGTCCTTTCCCACGATGACGATCGGGACCTTGCTCTTGTCCGCCGCCTTCTTCGCCCGTGAGGCCGGATCGCCCACACCGTCGACCTCTAGCGCGCACAGCTCGACCTTCAGCGTCTGCCCGACCCGGTCGAACACCGAGCCGTTGATTTTTTCCACCACTTTCATCGCGTCGTCGTCCGAAAGCTTCGCCTTTACCCTGACCGCGATCCCGCACGGACGATGGAACTTCTCGTCATGCCGGAACATGACCGTTTCCTGCCCGATTTCGAACGTCGCGTCGCCCGTTCCTATCTTCACGAGCCTCATGGGCGGCGACGACGCCTCTGAGAGCTCCGACTTCGATTCCTCGGATACGTGCGGGCAGTCGGTCAGCGCCTTCTGTTTCGCCGCCACCTGCATCGCGAACGCCATGCAGGTCGGCAGGCCGCAGTCCTTACAGTTCGTCTTCGGAAGAAGCTTGTATATCTGCATTCCGGTGAGTGCCATACTATTCGCTCCTTTAGAAAAGTGATTCCATCTGTAATGCAGGATGCCCTACTTTCGACAAATACTCAACTAGTTTTTCCGGGTCCTCCGCGTTCTCCTCGGTCGCGATCTTGTCCCAGAGGTCCGTCTGGCCCATCTTTTCGAGCAGCGCCGTGCACCGCTCGGCCACCTCCTCCTTGAGCTGTTTCGACATCCAGACGATACGCTGCTGGCCGCCCTCGGCGGATATGAACTTCGGGCTCGATATATACATCTTGCCGATGCCGGTGAACCCGGGCATCTGCACGCCGCCGCCGATCTGTCCTGCGAGCGTCGAAAAGGTCATTCCTATCGGCGTCATTCCCGTATAATCCCGGTCGACGATCATGATCCCATTCGCCTCCGGCACCACCGCCGCGATGCACTCGAAGCAGCCGCACGACGTCATGGGCTCCTCCATGATGGAGTACGCGTTGAACTTCTTGAGGTTACCGTTCGACTTCACGTCGATATACGCGTTGATGTTCTCCCACTGCCCCTTCTCCGCGTCGATGCACTTCCCCTTCTTCACCGGTTCGTTCGGGCCGTGCTCGTTGATCTGAAAGCTCGCCTTGCAGTCCAGCCACGTGTACGCGCCGCACAGGCCGAGACGCTGCGGGGTGACGATGCACACATGGTTCGGCGCGTATGACTGGCAGAGGGTGCAGGAGTAGAAGTCCTCGACGTCCTCGTCCGTCATGCCGCCGATCTTGTCGTCGCGCGTCGAATAAACTTCCTTGGCTTCATCGACCAGCCGTTTTACCTCTTTTTCTTCGGTATAAATTTTGACCTGAACCCTGTCCACGATCCTCGTAAACTCCTCGTGCATCTTGGCGAGCAGAATCTCTCCGAGATCCTTCACCTTGAAGCCCTTCGCCTTGGCGTCTTTGCTTATCCGCACCCAGACGATGGCCCGCTGGCCCATGTGAAATATCCCGTTCGCACAGGATATGAACTCGTGTATTCTCCGTTCGAGGACGGACTCGAAGTCCTCCTGGAACTCACGCCCCGCGACCTCGACCACTATGCCGAGCGGGTACGCGCCGCCCTCCTTCATGTCGTCGATCTCAGGCCCGATGACCTCTATCTTGCCGTCCTCGACCTTATCCATCGGCTTCATCCGTAAAAGCTCGAATGCGTCCGTATACTTTCCGCCGAACTGTACGTACATATCCTCTTTTCTTACCCGCTCGCCCTCGAAACCCGCGCCGAACGGGACAGGGATCGGAATCTCCTCTATCTTTATTGTAAGCCCTCGAAGCTCTATCGCCCGCGAGATAATCTCATCGAGCTTGATCCCTGATATGACATGCTCGTAGGTACAGATACCGGTTGGGAGTATCTGTGGTATATTGACATCCGCGATAACCGGAAACCCGAAGTTTATCGCACCCGCCGCAGTCGCGTATTTCTCGTCTATGATAAGCTGGTCTTTCGGCACTTTCGGGTCGGCGCCGATCGCCATGACGAACGCGTGCACCCTGTTCTTGTTATAGGTGAGGATCTCTCTAGCCGCGTTGATGTCTCCGGGCTCGACGCCGCCGAAGGTCATCGCCGAACGCGCGGCGAAGTTGAGCGCGTGCACCGCGGCGGTGATCTCCTTGCCGTACGGTACGAGGAAGGTGTCCCAGTTCATCTCGATCCGCTCCTCATGCAGCTGCTCCGCGATCGCCTTGCCGCCTGAATTACCCGCCATGAACACGAGGATACTCCGTTCCTGCAATCCCCTGATGAGCTTTACCGCATCCTCATTCTTCTTCGTGCATCCCGCGATGGCGGCAAAGCCGGGCATCCTGCCGTCTACGAGCTTGATGCCCTGGAGGCGGAGTATACTGTCGTCCGTAAAACCGAGCCAGATACCGTTCACGGGGTTCGGGCCCGTCACGTACTTCAACGACTCGATGATCTCCTCGGCAATCAGCGTCGCAACACCGGAGTCGAGAGTCTCACCGAGGTAGGGAAGCCACAGGTTGTCCGTCGGTATGTCCCCCAAAAGCTTCTTAGCCTCCGCGAGGGACTCTTCGAGGTCACCGAGCTTCTGTACCTTCTGACCTAAAAAGAGGTATATGATAGGGAGATAGTACGCGGTATTGGGGTATGCGACTGGTGTGTCTTTCCCCTTCTTCTCGATTGCCTTGCTCAGCGCTTTTTCAGCCTGCCCTACCAGTGTATGGGCCCCCCTAATAGCAGCAGATGCGATAATCTTTGACATAGATAATCTCCTTATTATATTATTCTTCGCAAACCCCGTGAAGAAAACGGCAGAAGGCCGCTTTCTTCATTGCAAAACAATCCGAAGGATTGTTCCTAATCCTACGTAGTATTCCACTAATCAACATAAAGGATTATTGATAAACCTTTATGTTATCGTTTCGATGCAATCAGCCCTGCAACCGTGAAGTAACCGGCCTCCGACTGGTACTTCTTTGCAGTATCGACCGGAGGTTGATACTGCAAAACAATCCGAAGGATTGTTCATGCCTCTGCGAGTCATTCTGCTCCGATCTTCGATGCAATAAGTCCTGCGGCTTCCGCTGTTTTCTTTCGCCTGCATTCCGGACACAGCCTAGCCCGTTCCCTGAATTCGTCCCAGTTGATGTTCACCCTATCCATCATCTGCTTCGCCACCGGCTCGGTCACCATCTTCTTCCCGCATTCCTCGCATACGAGCAGCTTCGCCCTCGATTTGAACGGCGATATCTCGACCTCTCCTTCCTCTTCGTGTATCCTGATCTGTATCGTCCCCACGGGACAGACCACGGCGCATGCGCCGCACGCGATGCACCCGTCCGACGCCATTCTGAAAGGAGTGGCCACCGCGCGGTCCGTGCCGCGTCCCGCGAACCCTATGGCCGAGCAGCCCATGACCTCGTCGCATACGCTGACGCACAGCCCGCACAGGATACAGTTGCGCTGGCTCTCCGTGACCGTCGGATACGGCGTTCCAAAAACCCCCATCCGCGCCGCAAGTACTTTCAGCTCCAGGGATTCCGGCGCCCGGGCGAGCAGAAGCTCCATCACGCCGCGGCGCGCGCGTACCGCCCTCTCGCTCGAAACGCTCACCGTAAGGTCTCTTCGCACGGGATAGTTGCACGCCGTCACAAGCTGCGTATATTTCCCCCGGTCCAGCTCCACCATGCACAGCCGGCACTCGGCGAGCGCCGTAACGGAGGGATTATAACACAGAGTCGGTATCCAGATTCCCGCTTTCTTCGCCGCGTATAGAATGGTCTGTTCCTTTTCGACCGTAACCGCAATTCCGTCTATGGTCACCGTAGGCACGTATCCGCCTCCTCTACACTTTCATGATAGCCGTGAACGGGCATTTATCGAAACATGTCCCGCACTTCGTACACTTGTTCTGGTCGATCACGTGCGGCTCGCGCCGTTCGCCCGTTATCGCCTCCTCGGGGCAGTTCTTTTTGCAGATTCCGCAGCCGGTGCACACCTCCGGATCGATCTCGTAGATAAAGAGGTCGCGACATACCTTGGCGGGACACCGGTGCTCCGATATATGTGCCTCGTACTCGTCTTTGAAATACCGTATCGTCGAAAGCACGGGATTCGCCGCCGTTTTTCCGAGCGCGCACAGGGCCGTTTCGGAAAGAAGGTGAGCGAGCGATTCGAGCATTTCTATGTCTCCCTCTTTTCCCTCACCCTTCGATATCCGATCGAGTATCGCGAGCATCTGCGCGATACCCTCCCTGCATGGGGTACACTTACCGCACGACTCCTCCTTCAGGAAGTTGAGGAAGTAGTGCGCCACATTCACCATGCAGGTGTCCTCGTCCATGACGATCATGCCGCCGGACCCCATCATCGAGCCGAGCTTTGTCAGCTCGTCGAAGTCGACACGAGCGTCGAGCTGGTCGGACGGTATGCATCCCCCGGAGGGACCCCCGGTCTGAACCGCCTTGAACTTCTTGCCGTCTTTCACGCCCCCGCCGATCTTCTCGACGATCTGGCGAAGCGTCATGCCCATCGGCACTTCCACGAGGCCGGTGTTCACCACCTTTCCGACCAGGCTGAACACCTTGGTGCCCTTCGAACCTTCCGTGCCGATCGACGAGAACCATTTCCCCCCGCGGTTGATTATCGCCGGGACGTTGGC
This sequence comes from Spirochaetota bacterium, assembly GCA_016934265.1. Taxonomy (GTDB): domain Bacteria; phylum Spirochaetota; class B62-G9; order B62-G9; family DRHN01; genus JAFGTF01. The sequence goes on along the minus strand of JAFGTF010000145.1, from coordinate 70,638 downwards.
CCACGTCTCCACGTTGTTGAGGTTGGTGGGCATGTCGTTGAGCCCTCGCTCCACCGTGTGCACATACTTCGCCCTCGGCTCACCCGCACGGCCCTCGAGCGACGCGATAAGCGCCGTTGACTCCCCGCATACGAACGCGCCGCCTCCCCTGTTTATCCGAATGTCGAAACAGAACGACGTGCCGAGAATTTCTTCACCCAAGAACCCCGCTTCCCTCGCCTGCACGATCGCGTTTTTCAGATGCTCCACCGCGAGCGGGTACTCGTTTCTGACGTATATATACCCTTTGGACGCGCCGATCGCGTACGCCCCGATAATCATCCCTTCGAGCACGGAGTGAGGGTTTCCCTCCATGATCGAGCGGTCCATGAACGCGCCCGGGTCTCCCTCGTCGCCGTTGCATATGACGTACCTCTCCGGGCCCTCCGCCTCACGGCACGAACGCCACTTCCGGGCGGTCGGAAAACCGCCGCCGCCGCGGCCGCGAAGGCCCGAGATCTCGACCTCTTCGATGACCTCTTCTGGACTCATCCCAGACAACACCTTGGCGAGCGCGGAGTAGCCGCCCGCCGCGATATAGTCCGAGATGCTGGTCGGGTCTATTCTTCCGTTCTCCGCAAGCACGATCCTCTTCTGCGCGTTATAGAACGGTATCTCATCCTCCGTTTCCGCCTTCTTGCCGCTTTCCGGGTCCTCGTACAAGAGCCTTTCCACAACCCTTCCGCCGACAACGGTTTCACGGAATATCTCTCCGACGTCCGGCTCCTCCACCCCCTGGTATATGATATTACCGGGCTGGACCACTACGATCGGCCCCCGCTCGCAGAACCCGTGGCATCCCACCGGCTTCGCCTCGACCGTGACTCCGGTACCGGATTTCTTCGCCGCCTCGCAGAACAGCTCGTACAGCCTCCGCGACCCCTTCGCCGCGCACCCGGTGCCGATGCACACCCTCACCACCTTGGCCGCCGTGTCCGCTTTCTTGCCCAGGTCTTTCTGCAGTCGCTCGAACTCCGCCTTGCTTGCAATGCGCCCCTCAACTTTCATGCTCACCCTCCAGCCTCCGCCTCCGCAGTTGGGGCTTCCGTGCTGAGCCCGGAAATTATCTTCAGCGCCGACTCGGATGTCACCCCGTCGTAGTACTTGCCGTCCACTATCATAACCGGTGCGAGTGCGCAGGCCCCCACACAGTTGACCGCCTGCAATGTAAAAAGCCTGTCCGCCGTCGTGCCGCCCGGCTCTATCCCGTACTCCTCGCAAATGGCCTCGGAGATCTTCCCGGCCCCTTTCAAGTAGCACACCGTACCCATGCAGAGGGTGACGTCGTGCTGCCCCCTGGGAGCCAGCCGGAAAGAGGCATAAAACGTTGCAACGTGGTAAATCCTGGCGAGCGGGACACATAGCTCCTTCGCCAGAGTACGAAGCCGTTCCGGCGGCAGATAGCCCTTGTCGGCCTGCAAATCCTGCATCATGGGTATCAGCATTCCCGAGTCCCCATCGTAACGTCGTATAATCTCTTCGATAAGTTTATCAGACATAGGGCATGCCCCTGTTTTATTTTACAAAGTTTTTTGTCATCATATAAATTTGTAGATTGCTTCGCATAAAAACTCCTGCTGAGTATTCACGCTCGCAATGACAGTCATGTTTACATAAAATGGCCAACAGGCTTCTACCTCGTCGTTTTCTTCCGTAATACTATCGGGATTCTTTTTATCCCGGTAGTATTCGATTGCTTCTGTACAAGCCACAATTGTTTAAGACTATTGTGGTGTATATAAGACCGAAGGGTCTTCGCTCGCAATGACATTTACATATAGTGTCATTCATGTATGCAGAAAACGGTTAAGAGGCTTCGGCCTCGTCGTTTTCTGCAAAAAAACCGGAATGAGGTCGCGAGACCTCATGACGGACTTTCGTCACACCGCCTCTACGCTGACCTCCTTGCCGCGCCTTCTAAGCTCCTCTCCGATCTCCTGGACGACCAGCATGCGGATACCGAGCTGGTTCGGAAGCTCGGGGTTCTGGTGCGCGGGATTGACCGCGTGCCCGACGAGAAAGTGAATGTGGTCAGCGTCAAGAAAGAACCGTATCAGGTTCGCCGCGCCGTCCGTATTGAACTTCACCGTGTCCTTGTCCACGCCTGAGCGCAGAAGATCGTTCACCCTGGTGAGGGTGAGAATGCCTTCCGAAACCAGGTCGATTCCTTCCACCCGCGCGATAGGCGGAACGTCGGGGGTCATCGTATTCAGATCGACCACCAGCGGCTGCCCCATGTGGTGGGAAACGATCTTTCCCGTCGTGCCGCCGCATACCACGTGCGTGCCCGACCGCTTGAGAAACTTCGATACGATCTCCGAGTCCAGGGCCCTGTTCGCCGGCGGCCCCGTGAACACATTCGTCACGACCTTGTGACGGACCTTTATTACGATGATGCTCACGTCGTCGCCGGGAGCACCCGCATACAACCCGTTTACGGCCTCCGACATCTTTTCCGCCAGGGCGGTGGCCGTCAATTCCCTGTGCGCGTGCTCCTCGAGGAAATGGGCAGCCTGCTCCCATCCCCAGCCGAGCGGATATACGCCCCCAATGCCCGCGTTCAACACTCCATCCGAGACGAATACGACCCAGTCTCCGATCTCGAGGTCGATGACCGACTCGTGTATCATTTTTCCGTCGATCACCCTGTCTTCGTACACGAGGGGAACAACCTTCCGCCGCCGTAACAGCATCGCGGAGGGAGAATCGAATTCCACCACCCACGCCGGTCCATTGCTCTGGAACTTCGCTATTGCAAAGGTACTGTAAGCGAGGTTTCTGACCCTGTCCACCGGCAGCGTTTCACTCAACGTCTGCACCACCTCGCCTAAGGGCAGATCGTTTTCGAGCATGTGCATGGCGATGCTCGTCGTGAGCGTAGCGAGAATATTCGCCTTCACGCCGCTCCCCAGGCCGTCGGACAACGCCAGGGTCACGGAATCTTGATGCCTCGACACCGCGATACTGTCTCCGCACAACTCCTCGCCGTGCTTCCTGATCTGATTCGTCCCCCATTCATAAAACAGCTTCATGGGGTGCCTTCTTCCTTGAACAGTGACATGAGCTTGACGAGCAGTACCTTCGTCTCCGCCGTGGTCTCTCCAAGAAGCCGTGCGATCTCCTGGGCCGTTTTCATCTGCCTGGAGATCACCTCCTGGGCCCGTTCCAGCGTCTGCGCCCTCAGCTCGCGGTAATGCTTCTTTGCGTCCTCCTCTTCGGAAATATCGATGAAGATCCCGCAGTAGAGATCCTCCCCCTCTATCGGGAATATCCCGACACGGTAGCTCACCTTGTGAACGGGAACGCTTTCCTTGACCATGAGCTTCCCGCCCACCGCTATGGCCCTTTCAAAACAGTCCGAATGAACGAACTTTGCCGCCGGCCGATTCAAGAGCTCCTCGCCGCTGCAGTGAAACATCTCGCGAAACGAAGGGTTCACATACCTGATATTCGTCTTGCTGTCTACGAGCAGCACACCGTTCGGCGTCTGTTCCAGTATCGCGCTCTGGTGCAACGGTGTATTCTGCTGTTCGTTCTTTTCTTTCATCACTCGTATATGCCCCCGTTTCGTGCGCCGGAGCATGATCACATTTCGTCTTTAACCGGCCTGATTACCCTCTCGCGGAAGACTTTTACCGCGTCGTCCACATACGAGCTCGTCAACGGCTCTTCGTCGATCTGCCAGTTGATACCCTCGCCGCAGCGCTCCATGCAGAAAGACCCCTTCAGCTCGACCTTGTCTTCGATCCCCTCCTCTTTCAGCATCTCGTTGAAGCGCATGATCACGTCACGGGCGCCCTTGATATGACAGGAGCTTCCCACGCATACCGTCACGATGATCTTGCGGTTTTCGCTCACTCTCAGTCTCCCCCCTCCATTCCTTCCGTTGCCTGCCGTGCCTCCACCAGCCGCTTCGCCGTCTTTTGCCGTTTCGCCTTGCTGGCGTCCTCCTCTTCGATGAAGCGGAGCGCCCCGGTCGGGCAGTGCACGACACAGGCGGGATCTTGACCCTTTTTTAGCCGCTCGATGCAGAGGTCGCATTTCAAGACGCCTTTTCCCGAGGGGCTTATCGTTATGACACCGAAGGGACAAGCCTGGACGCACATCCTGCAGCTTATGCACCGCTCCGTCTCGAATAGCACCGGGCCTTTATCGCTGTCCCTATGGATGGCTCCCGTCGGACAGGCCAGCAGGCATGCCGCCTCCTCGCAGTGATTGCAGTGCACGGGAACCGCGTTACGCCCGTATGACTCGATATTGATCCTATAACCGGGCTTATCCCCGCTTATGACGATCGTTTCGGGGTCCTTCGAACCGGAATGGGCCACCGCACACGCGAACTCGCAGGACCTGCATCCCATGCACCTTTCGATTTCTATCACTATTGTTTTAGCCATCGCGTTTCCTCACTTCATATTTGAAATCGCACCGTTAGGATGCGGTCTTTTTATGCGACAGGCTCGAACGCCTGCGCGTACATCAAAGGCTTCAGCTTTAGCGCGGCCCTCTTCTTGTCGATATGCTCGATCATCTTGTGTGCCGCCTTTATGGGGTCGAGCTCGAACGCCCACTTCCCGCCTATTTCCTGCTCCATCTCTTCTGTGAGGTACTTGTACAGGTTTTTGCTCCCCATGACCGGCAGCGGATGCCCGATCATCGTATACACTCCCGAGGCGACGAAATACATGCCGATCGAAACAGCCTTCTCGCTCATCCACTCGGGTGCCGCTCCCGCAACCGGCAGATCCGAGATGTCACTACCGAGCCCTCCCTCGGCTACAACGTTTGCGAGCACCATGAGAATCCTGGAGTTGTCGACGCACGACCCGAGATGCAGTACCGGAGGAATGCCCACCGCCCTGCATACCTCCTGGAGTCCCTCTCCGGCATACTTGAACGCGCTTTCCGGCTGTAAGAGCCCGTGCTTGCCGCACGAGATCGCGTTGCATCCGGTGGTAACGACGATCACGTCGTTCTTTATGAGCTCCTTCACCATTTTTATATGGCCTTCCTCGTATGGAACGTTCGGATTGGAGCAGCCGATCACGCCGGCCGCGCCGCGAATCCTCCCCGCTATTACCGCGTCGTTGAGCGGGCGGTAGGTCGACCTGTACTTTCCGCCGAGAAAATCGAAGACCGACTCCGCCGAAAACCCCGCGACGAGCCGCTCAGTGTTCTTCGGGATATGAATATTTTCACTGTTCCTGTTCTTGAAGTTGTCGATGGCGGCCTCTATGATCTGCGTTGCAATCTCGACCGCACGGTCTTCGTGAAACTCAATGTGCTCCGCGCCCGGCATCTTCGCCTTCGGCGACGTCGTGACGAGCTTCGTGTGAAAGCATTTGGTCACCGTTTCGAGTCCGGGATAGAGGCACTGCACATCGACGAGCATCAGCTCGACAGCGCCGGTGAGCACCGCGAGCTCCTGCTGCATAACGCTCCCCGCGACTGCTATCCCGTGCCGCATCAGTATCTCGTTGGCCGTACAGCAGATCCCTGCGAGATTGATGCCCTTGGCCCCGGCCTTCTTCGCCTTTTCGACGAGCTCTTTTTTCTGTGACACCGTTGCGATGATATCCGACAGGGTGGGCTCGTGCCCGTGAACGATGAGATTCACGTAGTCCTTGTCGATTACTCCGAGGTTTGCCGTAGCCCTGATCGGTTTGGGCAGGCCGAACAGTATGTCCGAGAGCTCGGTCGCTACCATGGAGCCGCCCCATCCGTCGGCGATCGAGGCTCGTATGCCCTGCTTGACGATGTTCTTGTACTCCGTGTCCACACCTATATGCGTGCGGTGCATAATCTCCACGATCTCACGGTCTATCGCACGGGGGGTCACCCCGAGATCCTTCCACACCTTCTGCCTGGCGGCGGGAGCGTTCTTTATCATCTGAACTTCGCCCTCCTGTCGCCCGAACTCTTCAAGCGCGGCCCGTGCGACATCCGCTGCGATCTCTTTTATCTCTCTCCCGTCCGTTTTGATACCGTAGACGGCCGCTACCCGTTTGAGCTTGTCGGCGTCCTTCACCTTGTAGTCGCTCTCCGGGTTCTCTGCTGCCATCAACAGCGTATGCGCGATATCACGTCCGTGGTCGGAATGCGCTGCCGCTCCTCCGGCGACCATACGCACTAGATTCCTCGCCGCTATCGTGTCCGCGTTGGCCCCGCATATCCCCTCCTGCGGTCCGTCTCCGAACGGGTCTATCCTGCAGGGTCCCATGCTACAGTTCTTACAGCAGATACCGAGTGTGCCGAAGCCGCACTGCGGCTGCATATCCTCGTATCTGTCCCATACCGTCTTTATCTCTTCGTCGCACGCCCGTTTAACCATGGCCTGTGATGCCTTATCAGCATACTTCAGCTCTTTCGCCATTAGTTCTCCTCCATACCTGATATTTGGTTTATGTAAAGTGTACCTTTGTCATACCTCTTTGGTAAGAAACGTTACATTGATAAAACATTAACAGTTCAGAAGATAGAGCTGTTTTGCCATACATACCGGCTCTCTCTTGTGTTTTGTGATATCGCTCTAGTGCACCTTGGCTGCTCATCCCGCTTTCTGTAAAAAGGAGGGGGTTAAACCACTTTTATGTAAAAAGGGCCTTTAACCTTTCTCTATGAACCGGTTACGAGCATATAGGGTGCTACATCCCCCCAAAATTACAGCGGGAGCGGGGCGCTACTTCGCCGCCCCGACAGCCGTTAGTTGTTCCAAAATCAGATCGACCTGTTGCATCGATCTGCCGCCCGGGTCTTCGAACGAGCCTCCGGTACGGCTCAGGTTTCGAATGCCGTCTGAAATATCTAAAAAACCGATGATCTCGTGACCTTCCGTATGCTTCGAGAGATACTCTCTCTCCTCTTTTGTTTCCGTCTTGTTTCCCACGAGCAGCACGCGCTTAATCCCTATCTCACCGGCGAGCCGTTTTATTCGGTCCGCCGTCTCGATACTCGTTCGGTTCGGCTCCACGACGACGATCATGCAGTCCACACCGATGGCCGTACCGCGGCCCAAGTGCTCGATGCCCGCCTCCATGTCGAGGATCACCCATTCATCGGTGGCCACCACGAGATACGAGAGGAGGCTTTTTAGAAACGCATTTTCCGGACAGGCGCACCCCCCACCTCCGGAACGGATCGTTCCCATTACGATGAGCTTCATCCCGTTGTGGGAAACGCAGAACCGGTCCGGTATATCGTCCACCCGGGGATTCATCTTGAAAAGCGGCGCGGGTTTTCCGGGCTCCACCCCGGTCCGCTCCGCAATGAGCTCCTTTAGCTCGACTATTGGTGTAATTTTCGTTTCTTCGGGGATTCCGATGACTGTTGCGAGGTTCATGTCGGGATCGGCGTCTATGAGCAAGACCTTGTGCCCCTTCTTTATCAGTGCGTGGGACAAGAGTGCACAGAACGTCGTCTTCCCGACTCCTCCCTTCCCGGTCACTGCAAGCTTCATAAAGCGATCCAGTATATATAATTGCTGGTCTTTGTTTATTTTTTGCTATTGTTGAGCTGGCGTTAGCTTAAACAAAATCCCTTAAAAAATCAATATAAATAATATTTTAACAATATTTACCCTCTCAAATTATAGACAATTTTTTATCAATGTTGCCGTCTCGCAATATTTCAATCATAATCCGTATAGATTGCTTTTATTACAGTTTTGAATTAAATTTAAATTGTCGCAAGGGACTGTCAAGGTTTTTTTTCGGAACGATGTTTGATCTGCCGCCTGCATTTAGTATGGGAGGGCATTAAAAAACCCTGAAGGATGTTGAGACGCGTTCTCACAATGCGTGCCGCCTCTCTGTTATTCTCCGATGATCTTGACGAGCACACGCTTTTTTCTTCTGCCGTCGAACTCCCCGTAAAAGATCTGCTCCCACGGTCCGAAATCGAGTTTCCCGTCGGTAACCGCGACAACCACCTCTCTTCCCATGAGCTGTCGCTTCATATGGGCATCCGCGTTGTCCTCCATGGTGCGGTTGTGAAGGTACTGCGAGACGGGTTCATGTGGTGCGAGCCGCTCAAGCCACCTTTTGTAGTCCTCGTGCAGCCCCCTCTCGTCATCGTTTATGAAGACGCTCGCGGTAATGTGCATTGCGTTGACGAGGCATAATCCCTCGCGAATCCCGGACTGATCGAGCGTTTTTTCCACCTCGTCCGTGATATTGACCAGCCCGAATCTGTCGGGGATATCGAACCAGAGTTCTTCTCTATATGATTTCAGGGCTCCCTCCCACCGCGGGTACCGTGTCAGTAATACTTGTCAGTTTTTTTCTTTTTCGTCTTCACATCGAGCAATTCGGGGGTCGTTTCCGGTCTGATCAGCCGTATCACCCCCTCTACGAGATATGCCTTGCCCGTCTCTATCTTATTTTTCAGATTTTCCCTGTCAATGATTGCCCTGACCTCACCGATATCTTCACCGATTCCCGTGAGAGTATGTTCGCCGTTTTCCTTTACCAGGACAAGGTACATTATGCACCTCCCCACTCTTTTTAGATATTATCGGTGGCCTTAATGAATACATAATCAAAATGAGTTTTGAGGAGTACCGTATCGCATTTCTCGATTTTTTCAACCTTCGAGATAGTCGCGAAGCTTCTTGCTTCGTGTCGGATGCATAAGCCGTCTGAGGGCCTTCGCCTCGATTTGCCTGATCCTCTCTCTCGTTACGTTGAAAACATACCCCACCTCTTCCAGCGTATGCGAGTATCCGTCATCGAGACCGAACCTCATCCTCAGAACCTTCTGCTCCTTCACCGGGAGGGTATTCAAAACCTCGGTGATAAGCTCCTGCAGCAGCGTATACGAAGTCTTCGTCGCGGGATTATCGCTGTCGCGGTCCTCTATGAAATCTCCGAGGAGCGTTTCCTCGTCGTCGCCGATCGGCGTCTCGAGGGAAATCGGGTCCCTCGCCACGCTCCGAATGCCCTTTACCCTCGAGATACTCCACCCGAGCTTCTTGGCTATCTCCTCTGTCGTCGGCTCCCTCCCGTACATCTGCATGAGCTGTCTGGATTCCTTTATCACCTTATTGATCTGCTCGATCATATGGACCGGTATCCTGATCGTTCTCGCCTGATCCGAAATTGATCTCGTTATCGCCTGCCGTATCCACCATGTCGCATACGTACTGAATTTATACCCTTTCTTATACTCGAACTTCTCGACCGCCTTGATCAGTCCTATGTTTCCCTCCTGGACGAGGTCGAAAAAATGAAGGCCCCTGTTTGTGTACTTCTTCGCTATGCTCACCACGAGACGAAGGTTGGACTGAATGAGCTTGTCCTTCGCCCTGCATATTATCGCTCTTCCTTTTTCGATGGCGTGATGGAGCTTCTTCAGGCTCTGTGTCGTCTCTCCCGTATCGAGCTCGATCTTCTTTAGCTTTCGTTCGACTCCCTTTATCCTGTTATATATCTCCTTTATCTGATCTACGTTGGGAAAATACCTGTCCTTTATCTTCTCGATTCCCTTGCCCTTCTCGATATGGCCGTATATCGTTTTGATCTCCCGCACTTTCCTCCCGACGGTCGCCTCGATATCGGAAAGCAGCTCCTCGAGTGCATTCGCCTGAAAAAAACAGTCGTCGACCTTCTTGGATATTCTCTCGATCTCCTCCTTGTTGATGTTCGCCCGCCTGAACGTGCGATACAGCTCCTTCCGCACCGATTCCGGCAGCGTCCCTTCGACGGGGAACATGACCTTCTCCGCCAGGAGCTTTTCAAGGTTCTGGAACTTTCTCTTTAGCTTGCGTTTGTCCTCCGAGGAGATATTATAGAACTTCTGGTATTCGAGAAGACACTGTATATCGGTCTTTTTTCCATTCACCCTGTCGATCGTTTTCTTTATCTCTTTGAGAAATATGTTGGAGTAGAACAGCTCGCGTTCGATGACCTTTTCGCCCTTCTCTATCTCCTTTGCGAGCTTCACCTCCTCCTCAGCGTTGAGAAGATGGACCTTTCCTATTTCCTTGAGATAGAGCCTGATCGGATCGTCGGTATGGGCGCTGCTGTCGTAGTTGATTACCCTCTTCTCCGCCCCCTCGTCCTCTTCGTCTACCTCCTCTTCCTCGGTATCGGTTTCACTGTCTTTTTTTTCCGCTTTATCCTTTTTTATTATACCTGCGGACCCGTTCCCCCCCTCCTCGGCTTCTATCCTGTCCACTATACTGATATTCGACTTGGAAAAGAGGACGAACAGCTCCTCGATCTTATCCGTGCTTACTATCGTATACGGCAGGTTTTCGTTGATCTGGTCATACGTGATGGTGCTGTTCTGTTCGGCCGCAAGTTTGAGAAGCAATTCAACCTCAGGTAGGTTTTTCATGTCAGACACTTTGCGCACGCTCCATAGAGTTGACATTAGAATGAAAGGCTCGCCGATCTTTATGTATCCCTGTTTTCTACTTCATGCTCTACTCCCGTTCAAAGCGTCAAGAGAGGTTGACCGTCTTTAGCTCTTTCCACTTCTTCAGTTCGTTAGATTGCGCCTGTTTTTCGACGTTGAGCTCTCCGATTACCTTTTCGTCGTTCTCGAGGACCGCTTTTTGCAGCTTTTTATTGATGACCTCTATATGATCCTGTATCCTGCGTGTTATGAGCTTTTTCATGAGGTCAATAACGGCCTCCTTGGAGTTGAGGTTCCACACCTCTTCCATCAGGCGTCCGGAAATATACTCGACGAACTTATCGTCCTTGATGTACCCCAGCACGGTACCGGAATCCCAGGACCCCGTATTCTTCGCCTTAAGCAGCGCGTTGTAGAGCTGCTTCGTCCATCTTCCCTGAAAGTAGCTTTCATCGACGCGAGACTCGACAATCGAAAAATGCTCAGGATTGCTCAGGATAAAGAGAAGCAGATTGAATTCGGTAGTGACCCGTGCGTGTCTTTTATTTTCCGTAAACGACGGTATTTTCTGAGTGCGTTTTGAAGTGCCGGTGAGCTTCTCAATTTCGTTCCTAAGGATATACTCGTCGGTATCCAGCGCGGACGAGATCCTTCTGATCAGGTCATCCTGTAAGATAGTGCTCTCCATCCCGTTATAAAACTCAGCGAGACGCTGTAATATAACAATTTTTTCATTTGCGGTATATTTTTTTTTCACATCTATATGCGAAGATACGATGTACTCGACTCCCGGAACCGCGTCTTCGAGCAGCCTGTCGAAATCCTTCCTGTCATACTTATCGAAGAAATCTCCCGGATCGGTTTCTGACGGAAACCGCAGTATCACCGGGTCTATACCCCTGCCGTTCAAAAGCCCTATGCTTCGCAGCGCGGCCTTCTTACCCGCCTCGTCGGGGTCGAATGCGAGATATACGTTTCTCGTATACCTTGATAAAAGCGCTACCTGGTCCTCGGTGAGAGCGGTACCGAGCGGAGCGACCGTGTTCCGTATACCCTCCCTGCACACTCGTATGACATCGAAATAGCCCTCGACGATAAAGACCGCATCTTCCTTTCTCACCCATTCCTCTGCGTGGTAAAATCCGAAGAGATTCTTTCCCTTGTGGAACAGCTCGTTTTCGTTCGTGTTGACATACTTCGGACCTTCTTCGCCCTCGAGTATCCTCGCACCGAACCCCACATATCTTCCTATAGAATCCTGTATCGGAAACATGATCCTGTTTCTGAAACGGTCGTAGTATCCCACACCCTTTTTTTTCTTCAACACGAGGCCGGACTCCTCGAGCAGCGAGTGCCCGTAGCCCTTCGAGTCGAGATGCAGAAGCAGCGAGTCCCACGCACTGGGCGCATATCCCAGCTTATAGTGTATCGCTGTTTCTTTATCTATCTTTCTTCCCTTCAGATATTCACGCGCAGAGGCCCCGCCCTCACTGAAAAGCGCTTTCTGAAAGAAAGAGACGGCGATCTCGTTTACCTTGTACAGCGCTTCCCTCTTTCGCTGCTCTCTATCGTCCACCCTCGCCTGCTCGACTCTGATACCGGCCTTCTCGCCGAGCATCCGGACGGCATCCGGAAAACTTATGCCCTTGAACCTCATGAGGAAGGTGAATACATTGCCCCCTATACCGCACCCGAAGCAGTGGAAGATGCCCTTCTTGGGGTTGACGATGAACGACGGCGTCTTCTCCGAATGGAACGGGCATAGGCCCTTGTAGCTCTGTCCCACTTTCTTCAGCGGCACATACTCGCCGATGACACCGGCGATATCGACGCTCTCTCTTATCCTGTTTATTGTGGATTCGGAGATATTCAATTTATTCAGGGGCTCTTCGGTATGGTTTCTTTAAAATCGCTAAAGCAACTGCTAATATAATTTTCTGCAGCCGATCAGACAATCCCTTTATCACCCTGTCTCAGCTCGTCTGATGGGTAAATCTTTTTACGCCGTTGTACCGTTCTATCGCCTTCAGGTGCTCCTCATAGGTCGTCGAGAAATGATGGGAACCGTCCCGTTTCGACACGAAGAAGAGGTAATCGACATCTGAGGGGAACACCGCCGCCCGAAGGGAGCTCAAGCCGGGACTCGCGATAGGCCCGGGAGGAAGTCCGCCGTTGAGATAGGTGTTATATGGAGAACTGATCTTGAGATCGCTGTACAAAAGACGCTCCTTCGATTTCCCCAGTATGTACTGTATCGTGGAACAGGCTTCCAGCCTCTTTCCGTTTTCTAGCCTGTTGTAGAACACCGCCGCGACAAGCGCCCGCTCCTCGTCGAGTTTGGCCTCCTTCTCGACGAGCGACGCGACTATCACGATCCGTTTCAGCTCTTCATTCGAGTACCCGGTGAAGGGGACCTCTTTCAGGGCGTCAAAAAATCGTCCGATAGCGACCTCCACGATCTGCTCCTCGGAAAAATCCTTCGCGACGATATAGGTATCCGGAAATATGAAGCCCTCGGCGGTATCAAAGGGGATACCGAATCGGTCCAGGATTCGCCTGTCGGAACAGGCACGAACGAACTCCTCCTCGTCGACGATGCCTTTTTCGTCGAGCAGCCGGGCGACCTGCCGTATATATAGCCCCTCCGGAATCGTGAACTTCTCCATCGCCACCATTCCCAGACGGATCACCCGCAGTATCTTTGTGCTGCGCATTCCACCGTTTATGTCATACACGCCCGCCTTGATATACCGGGAGCTGTTCGTAATACGGACGATGGCCCTGAAAAATACCCTCGAACGGACCAGCCCGTCATCTTCGAGTCTATCCGCGATGGAGTTTATGCTCTCGCCGTGCGCTATCGTAAAGAACGACGAATCGGTAGTTCCCGAAACCGGTCCGTTCAGGAAGCGGTAGAAGGAAAAAAGGAATAATAGCACGGCAAAAGCCGCGAACGCCGGTATAAGCTTCAGTACTTTCCTCATGGCATCCCTAAAAAAATTCGTACCGCCTAAGATAACACAAGACCCGGTACCGGTAAAGAAACAAAGCAATCCTTACCGTTCGACGGACTGTGTGTCACGTAGGAGCAGAGATGCCGTCGTTACGGCGAAATCGAGTACACCGAGCTCCTTTTCGGTATACGCCCCATTCTGTTTTTCAGTCAGGTTGATGACTCCGACGATCTCGTTTCCGGCGTACAGCGGAGCCGAAACGAACGCCTTGGTGCTGTACTTCTCCTTTGCTTCGAATTCGTCGTTTTCTGAGACGTCGCTTACCACAAGCGCCTTTCCATCCAGAAACACCCGTCCGGTAATCCCCTCGCCGGGCTTTATCCTCGTATCTCGCAGCATCCTCATCTCATTCCTGTCCCACCCGACGGTCCGAAAGATGAAGAGCTCGTCGGTTTTCCCGCTGTACAGGAGTATCGACGCACGCTGTGTTCCGGTCAGCTTCGCCGCCGCGACGAGCAGCCTTGAAAGGACGTCGGTCTCGTTCTCACATCCCTTGAAGTACCGCTGGACCCGTGTATAGAACGATATGTCTTTCATTTTAAGCGGGCCTATGTCGATCTCTTCGCCGGGAAGCTGTAGATCCCAGCCGTACTCTTTTTTGCCGCCGATTCGGGCGAGACGGCACACGTCATAAGAGAGCGCGAGCAGGAAAATCGCCAATAGTAGAAACAGAACAAGCGTAAGATCTTCGCTGGTGAGAAAATAGGGCGCCAAGTTGAATGACAGCAGCATCCCATAGGCCGCCAGCACGACCATCACCGTAAATATCAGTATATATTTACCTTTTCGCATACGCATACCTGCTCCTTTCGGAATATAACGTTGAAAGCACCTCTTTCGCTTCATCCGGTTCCATAATCCCGGCTTGTGTGTGATCAATTTGTACGACTCTCGTATCACAGCACACGGGCCGATCGCCGATAAAGGATATCTCAACCAAAAGCCCCCGACTCGTTTCGACGGACCAGTTCTGGTCGAATACGAGGTTTCCGAGGCTATAGTATATCAGCCCGCCGTGGTACACCTCCATGTCCTGTATGACATGCGGATGAGTACCAAGTACGACGTCCGCACCGAAGTCGACCAGCCGCCTCAGCAGCCGCACCTTTTCCACTTCCGGATGCATCAGATATTCCTTCCCGCCGTGAACGAGCACGACAAGCACGTCGTGGGAGGCCTTCACCACCTCGATCTCCCGCCGCGCCCTCTCCTCATTCAGGGTGAGGGTGACCATGCGCGTACCCCCTCCATCTACGGAAAACGGATATATGCAGTTGTATGACAAAAACGCGATGCTCGTGCCGTTCACGCGCACAATCGCAGGCTCGAGCGCCTGTTGTCTAGTCTGTCCCACCCCGGTATACAGTATCCCCTCCCGCTTTAAAAGCGTCATGGTGTCTTCTATCGCTTCCACTCCCCAGTCGAGCGCGTGGTTGTTCGCAAGGGCCAGAACATCGAAACCGGCGAATACAAGCCCCTGCAGTGAGGACGGGTCCGCCCTGAAGTAGATACCTTTGAACGGAAAAAACTTCGATCCCCTCGTTGAGATCGGAGACTCCAGGTTCGCCACCGAGACGTCAGCCCTCGAGACCTCTTGTACGATCTTCTCAAACGGGTAGGTACAGCCGTATCGTTCCATGTATCGCCGTGTGCCCCGCGCAAGCATGATATCTCCACCCGCGACGATCGAGAAGGCGCTTTTCAGCCATCCGCCGAATTCATACAGGAGCGTATCCCCATCACCGGTATCGAACAGTTCCCGTTTTGCCGTGTGCATGCGGGCCCGGTACATCTTCGGATATGTCCCGGTTCTGATGTTGTACAGACTCGGAAGAATCCCGTCCACCGCGACGGGATGGCGGTCGAGGCCGATATCCGGGTAGGAAAGAACGTGCAGGCCTTTCGTCCCCCTTGTCTTTTGACCGCGCCCCCTTTTCATGATCTCGTCAAACTCTTCTCCCGTCAAACCGCCTCGCCCGGCCGGGGTTTCAGTCGAGGCGACGTATACAAGCAGGTAGTCGTGACTTAAAAGCTCATAGAGCGGGCAATCGACGGGATCCCGCGTGAGGTAGAGGGCATCGGGATGCGACATGATAAAACGGGATATATCGCCCGGGTCGAACTCATGTACCCGCACCGAGTATCCCGCTTCCTCAAGGCATTCCGTCACGTGATCGACCACTACGCCGTATTCCTCGATTCCGGCGTCATAGAAGACCACGAGGTCCTCTTTCTTTTTACCGTCCGTATTGGCGAGGAAAGAAAAGAATACGAACGCGCCGGAGAACAAAAAGAGCACCAGCCAGAGTCTATGTGTACCCTTCATCCGCTGTGTTCCCTGAACGCGGAAGTGTCTGCCACTTCGACGTTAAAAAGGAGATTGTTGTTCAAACATAACTCTAATATATTATAATACTAATAGCATGGTATTTAAAATATTTAGTAGTCTCTAATCTTTCGACATTCAGCCGGTACGGAGCGAATGTGTGCAGCCCGGGCGAAGGTGCTTCAGAGCACCTGTTCGCTCATGGAATATGACGAACCGATAACAGGGCGAGAAGATATCGCACCTGCATCGAGACTCCTTAGGCGGCGTTACTCGTTGGAGAACGATGTCTTCGGCAAAGGATACCTCAAAAATGGAGCGATTCTTCAAGGGGATTCCAGGATCGGGACGCATCGCGTTCGGCAATGCCGTGGTGTTCCATAAATCCAACATCTTCATACCCCGTTACGGGATAGAGCAGGATCCCAAAACCGTCGAGCAGGAGATAGAAAAGCTCGAAGCGGCCCTCATGAAGACAAAGAACGAGCTGGAGGAGCTGAAGCTCGAGCTACAGAAGGATCATTCCCCGCTCGAAACCGGCTACATAGACACGACGATACTCATGCTTGACGATCCCCTGATCAAGGAAAAGGTCTCGAATCATATCATTTCGAGCTATCTCAATATCGAATGGGTCTTCAACGAGGTGATCGAGGATATCGCGGACAAACTCTCGGCCTCCGACGACAACTACTTCAGAGAGAGGGCGCCGGACGTCATCTCCGTCGGGCGCAAGGTGCTAAAGAATCTCCTTGGGAGCGAAGAGTTCGATATTCCGAATGATGTGGAGAACCCGGTCGTGGTTGCCCATACCCTCTCCCCTCCCGAAATCGTCAACCTTTATAAGAAAAACGTGAAGGCGTTCGTTACAGAAATAGGCGGAAAGACCTCACACGTCACGATCATGGCACGTGACCTGAAAATTCCCGCTGTGGTCGGCATCGAGGATATTACCAAGCACATTACTACCGGTGATTCGCTGATCGTAGACGGGACCATCGGGACCGTCGTCATAAACCCGGAACGTGACACGATCTCCCTCTATACCTATAGGGAGGAGAAATACGAGCAATATGAGAAAAAACTCGGGGAGCTCGAGGAGAAGAAATCCGAGCTCAAGGACGGCGTGGAGGTCCTGCTTCTCGCCAATATGGACGTCGAGGAGGAGCTCGCGCTCATCGACAAGCGTAACTGCACCGGCATAGGGCTCTTCAGAACCGAATACCTCTTTCTCAACAGAAACCAGTCCCCGACAGCCCAGGAGCAGTTTCTGATCTACAGGGAAATTATCAAGAAGCTCAATCCATATGAGGTGACCATCAGGGTCATAGACATCGGAGGGGACAAGAAGCCGCCGTATATGGACTATTACGAGGAAAAAAACCCCTTTTTGGGGTGGCGCGGCATACGGTACGCCCTCTCTCACAAAGAGATCCTGAAAACACAGATAACCGCGATCCTCAAGGCCTCCTATTTCGGAAACGCCCGGATCATGTTTCCGATGGTCAGCGATATCGACGAAATCGAGGAAATATTCAAGGTTATGGAAGAGTGTAAGGCAGCGCTGTCGAAACAGGGAGTCCCCTACAACAGCGACCTGCCGCTCGGCATCATGGTGGAGACTCCGTCGAGTATCATCCTGCTCGACCGGATCGCCGATCTCGTCGATTTCGTCAGCGTCGGAACCAACGACCTCATCCAGTATACCCTTGCGATAGACAGGGGCAACGGCATGGTGGCCTCCGAATTCGACCCCATCCATCCGGCGATACTCCGTTCATTAAAGAGAATTTCCGACATCGCGGCCGAAAAGGGCCTCGAAACGAGTATCTGCGGTGAAATGGCCGGAGATCCGCTCAATACCCTCCTTCTCATAGGCCTGGGCTACAGAAAGATGAGCATGAGCCTGATGAGCATCCCCGTCGTGAAGAACATCATCGTAAACTCTACACTGGGCGACGCAGAGACAATGGCCAAAAACGCGCTCGAGCTTTCCTCGAAGAAAAAAGTCGGAAGATACATACATGAGGAGATGATCCGCCGATTCAGCTCTATGGAGGATTATTTCAGACAGAATGTATGAATGCACCCTTCCTATAGTAGCCATAGTGGGGAAACCCAACGTAGGGAAATCCTCGGTTTTCAACCGTCTGCTCGGACGGCGCAAGGCGATAGTATTCGACGAGCCGGGCGTAACGATAGATGTAAACTACGGCACCGTCCTGCATGAAGACCTTACCTATACGATCGCCGATTCGACGGGATTCGTGAATAACAAAGAATTATCGGTACGGATCAACCGAAAGCTGATCGAAGAGGCGCAGCTCGTTATTTTTACCTGCGACACCAACGGCCCTACCGGCGAGGACTACGAAATCGCCGGCCTCATCCGTAAAAGCGGAAAACCGTACCTTTTGCTCGTCAACAAGGCGGACAACGAAAAACTCGAGCGGACCGCGATCGAATTCTACGAGCTAGGGCTTACGGGCGCGCCCCTGGCGGTTTCCGCCGAGCACGGGAGAAACATCCAAAAGCTGTATGAGGCGATCGGACGGGAGCTTGTAAAAATCGGGTGCGGCGACGAGACAAAAAAGCAGGGCGGGCTGCCCTTTCAGAAAGAAAGCGGGATCACCGTCGCTATAGTCGGAAAGCCGAATGTCGGCAAGTCGTCACTGCTCAATCTCATCGTCCAGCATGAAAGATCCCTCGTCGCACCCGAACCGGGCACCACGCGTGATACCGTGGAAGAGATGGTGGCTTTTTCCGGCACGACTCTGACATTAATCGATACCGCAGGGATCAGGAAAAAGAAAAAAAACCTCAAAAGCGTCGAGTTCTTCAGCATCGTGCGGGCGGAAGCGGCGATAAAGCAGTCATCAGTCGCCGTACTCCTTATCGATGCAACCAGCGGCATTACTACGGGAGACAAAAAGATCGCATCGGTAGTTGCCAGGGAGAAAAAGGGGCTTGTTATCGCAGCCAACAAGTGGGATATCGCAAAAAAGCAGGGTGTAAAACTTCGAGAGTTCGTGGAAACCGTCTACTACAACTTTCCTCATATTCGATACGCCGATGTGATTCCGGTCTCTGCAAAGACGGGGTATAATAAAACCACACTGTTGAATGCTATTATAACGGTTTACCGGAATTATACGAGGTCGATACGAACGTCGGAGCTGAACGATCTCTTGAAGGAATATACTCATCACGGTCTGGGCATCAAATACGGGTACCAGAAGGCGGTCTCCCCTCCGATTTTCGAGTTTTTCGTTAATAAATCGGTGAAACAGAGCGATAATTTTAACAGATTCATGACCAATGCCATAAGAAAGAGCTTTCCTTTCAGCGGAGTCCCGATAGAAGTCATTTTAAGGAAATGATCGTGACCGTACGTATTGTCCTGCCGGTCGTTATCGCCCTGCTCGTAGGGGCGATACCCACCGGCTACCTGCTCGCCAAGCTTTTTAAAAGAATAGATATACGGGAGCACGGAAGCGGAAATATAGGCTTTACCAATGTCCTCCGCACATCAGGGGTCACGCTCGGGCTCGTCGTTCTGATCGTCGATGTGGCTAAAGCCTGGGCCGCAACACGGTACCTGTCCCCTTTTTTCGAGTTCCCCGCTATTTCCGGACCTGTCATGGGGATTTTTGTGCTCATCGGCAATATCTTCAACCCTTTTTTACGTTTCAAGGGAGGAAAGGGGGTCGCCACCGGTCTCGGCGTCGCTATCGCGATCAGCCCATTTGCAGCGCTGTGCGCCCTCATAACGTTCGGTATACTCCTCGCAGCCTTCCGATACGTTTCCGTGGGATCGCTGTGTGCAGCGTTTGTCTTTTCAATTTACAACGCCGTCCTCTACTTCAGAGGCAAAACGGACGTGTATACAATCGTGTTCTCCCTGCTCCTCACAGCTGCGGTATTTGCGAGGCATATCTCGAATATACAGAGACTGTTACATGGTGAAGAAAGTAGAATTGGAAAACGAGAGGGCTGACTCTCTTAGCTTTCTCGCAATCGGAGATGTCTCGGACCTTACGGGTATAAAACCGTACGTCCTGCGATACTGGGAAAAAGAGTTCCCCTTTCTCCAGCCCATGAAGAACAAAGCCGGGCACCGTCTATACACAAAACGGGATATATTTATCATCCGAAGCATTCAGGACCTTCTCTATCAGAAGGGGTACAGCATAGCGGGGGCAAAGAAAGTGTTGTGGAAGATACTGCTCGGAAAACAGGACAGCTCTGTCAAACAGATACTGGACGAGCTGAAAAAAGATCTCAGCGAGCTCCTTTCCGAGGTCGAAAAGAACCTCAGTATCTGAATCCCAAGAGCTCGCCGAAGGCGCTCCCTGAACCGAGGCGTTCGAGAAGCGCCGTTTTCTTCTCAAACTCGTCTATCGAAGAGAACGTAAAACTGATCGAAAATCTCCACTGCTCGAAGTCCTGCGGCACGGTAAGGGTCAAGGCCGGGTCGAGATCCACCTTTCGCAACCGTTCGTAAAACTTCTTTACGTACGCCGTCATCTCCGGATACCGTATCTGTTCTATCGCCTCCGACACTTTTTGCCCCTTATGCGGAGGATCGATCTCGAGCGCCAGTATCCGCCGTATCGAGGGCGAGCCCATGATACGTTCCGGTTTCGTCCCGTCCCGAAGAGCGATATCCCTGATCATCGACAGAATCCTGTTCCTTTTCTTGGTGCCGAGTTTTATTTTCGATATGAACCCGGCGGCGGCGTCCCAGTGCTCCCTTTCGAATGAAAATATTTCGAACGCCGTAAGGAGGTCCACCTCGCCCGTTACTACTAGTTCCTTCAGCGCACCGGGGGCTTCGGCGAGCGACAGGTACCCTTGTATGTACTTTTCGCTCTTCGGTATATCAAGTAGCGAAAGAAACCCCTCATCCACCTCCCCGCAAGCCTCGTTGTAACTCTTGAGTGCAAGCGCCTTTTCGACATGGTTGAATCCGTAAAGCTCCCTCTTCATACGAACGAGCGATCGTACGAGCTCCCGCCTGTCGGAACCGGGAACGACGACAAAACCGTACCGTATCGGGATATTCCCGGATCTGCTTCTTTCGACTGCATCGCTTCCGGAGACTAACAGATACTCCTTTTTCTCCGATACAAAAAGCGGGGGCCTGACGAACCGGCCTTCGGAGCGGCCCTTTTCTGACAGGTGCTCGAAGAAAAAGCGGTCGTCTTCTTTGACGCGGCCGGTCTCTATGTTTTCCTCTATGCGGTAATCGGACATGTCGGTTTCCTGTCGGTAATAGTGGGAAGCGCAGTTTCAGAAAGCGTGGAAAATATAACAGACCTGTAGTAAGCCGGGTTCTGTTTCAACGGTCATCTATCTAAGCGGCCTACCCGTGAGGCATAAGCGGGACCACTTTATGCCTGTTTATTTGGCCTTGCTCCGGGTGGGGTTTACAAGCCACTGGAATGTCGCCATTCCAGGCGGTGAGCTCTTACCTCGCCTTTTCACCCTTACCTGTAGTGTATGTGACCGGAAGTCACATAACACAAGCGGTGTGTTTTCTGTTGCACTTTCCGTAGGATCACTCCCCCTGGGAGTTACCCAGCACCCTGCCCTTTAGGAGCCCGGACTTTCCTCTAAAAGATCGAAAAAATCCGCGAAGCGGATTCCCTGCGAAGCAGGTGACAGACTGCGGGGTAGAAACCCTGCAGGCCGCGATCTCGATCTTCAAGCGACCGATCTACAGGTCTGTTTTATACTCCCGGCCGTCTAAAACCCTGTTGACGATCCAATCGGCGGTTTTATTCTTTACACGCCCGATATGAACCAGGCGCACATCCTTCATTTCCTCAAGCAGCTTTGCGGCCCGTCCGTGCAGCGGTTTCAGCATCCCGCTCTTCACCCTGTACCTGCCCGTCATCTGCATAATGAGAAGCTCGCTGTCGGAATAGACGATAACAGGCTCCCCCCCGCCGGAGGCCGTTTTCTTAAGATATTCGAGTGCGCCTATCAGTGCGCTGTACTCGGCCACATTATTGGTGCACCGTCCGATCTTTTCCCCGTACCGGTACGCCTCATCCCCGTCTTTAAGAACCACGTATCCGACCGCACCGTCTCCCGGGTTTCCCCTGCTGCCGCCGTCGATATATACCTCGATCATCGAATATTCCCGTTTCGTCTACAGCACGACTTCTTCAGCCGCAGTGTCAAGATCATGGTAGTAGAGTATCCGGGAACAGTTCGGACAAAAGATGATAGACTCCTCTCTCCTCACATCGTTAACGAACTGGGGCGGCAGCAGCATGTTGCACCCCATGCACACTCCATTCCGTATCGATACGATTCCTACTCCGTCCTTCTTTTTCACGATCTTTTCGAATTTGTACATGATCTCCTCATCGAGGCCGGAAGAGGTCTTATCCTTCTCTTTCAGATGCTTGTCAAGCTCTTTCTGTTTCTTGGAGGACAGCTGCTTGACCTCCTTTTCCTTCTCCGCTATATCCTTTTTGAGGTCTTCGTACAGCTGTTTTTTCTCGTCGATCTCCTTGTCGACTTTTTCTATCTCCTGGACCGCACCCAGCTCCCCCTCATCGATAATCCCGAGTTTCTCGTCGATCTGGGCGATCTCACTCGTTATCGCCTCGTACTCTCTCTGGGTCTTGATAAGAGCGATCTGTCCTTCGTACTTCTCCTTGCCGCGTAAAAGCTCGCCCTTCTCTTTTTCCAGCTCCTTAAGCTTCTTGTCGTTGTCCTTCCGGGCGGTTTCCATCTCGCTGATGCTTCTCTCCGCCTTTGCGAACCTGCGCTTCAGCTCGTTTAGCTCCCTCGGTATCTCCTCGAGCTCCGCCTCGACTCCGAACTCCTTCAGAAGTATCTCCTGAAGTACTTTCAGCTTTTCAAACGTCTTCTTCATCCTTTCATCCTCTGTCCTATCCGATGCCTGTCTATCCCCAAAAAGAAATATATACGATATTACCCTAAAAGTAAAGATGCACGTGACATACGGGCGGCAAAGACTATTCTACACGGGATCTGTAACTCTCTTTTTTCGGCAGCCTTCTCTTTTTCCCGCTTTTATCCACACAGACGAAGACCACTCTGGTGGAGAATACGCGCTTCTCCCGGGCAGCCCCCGGCTCGTCTGCAAAGACTTCCACACCGTATGTTACGGAGGTGCTCCCCTGCCGCTCGGGGAGTATGCTGAACCTGAGGATCGACCCGTTCGCCACCCGCGTTGCGAACTCTATCCTGTCCATGGCCCGCGTGACGAGCACGTACCCCTGAAAATCGCGGGCCGCGGTGAGCCATGCATTCTCATCGACCCACTTGAGGAGCTGACCGCCGAACAGGTATCCGTGATGATTGAGATGCTCAGGCCGTACGATCGTATAGGTATTCAACCGTTCCCTCCCCACCCTCCGCCGCGAGGTGCCCGCGTCGCCCCCAAAGGCGCGCTACCGCTACCCGGAAAACCGCCGACCGCCTGCTGCTGTTCCGACGCACGCATGCCCCTCTGTCATCCACCGTTTACCGTCATTTTTCCGCAAATCGGAATATCTCCATGATATCTTCTTCGTCACACGCAAAAAAGTTGCCCTGAGGCCCGTTCTCGGTGGCCTTTTTGGCCATCTCTTCGAACCTGTCGGACGGAACACCGAGCTCGCGAAGGGATGTTGGAAGCCCGAGGCCGTGGTAGTACGCTTTCAGCCTGTCGATGCCCTCGTCCGCGACCGACGCTTGGTCGGCCGGTTTCGTACCGGCAGGCTCGACGTTCCACACCCGCTCGGCGAACTGGGCGAGTTTACCAGCCGTCCGTGCCGGGTTTTTCCGTACTATATGTTTCATCCACGCCGGTATAATGACGCTCAGCCCCGCGCCGTGCGGTACGTCATATATCCCGCTCAGCTCGTGCTCGATATTGTGAGAGGCCCAGTCCCCGATCCGTCCGCTCGAAAAGAGGTCGTTATGCGCAAGGGTCGCCGCCCACATGATCTCGGCACGCGCATCGTAATCCTCGGAGTTTTTCTGGAGCTTGTACGAATTCTCCACCACCGCCAGCATCGTTCCCTCGATCAACCGGTCCGAGACGTCCACATGGGATACGGTGGTAAAATATCGCTCGATGAGATGAGCGGTAATATCCGCGATTCCGATCATCGTCTGCTCATGTGTCAGGGTAAAGGTGAGCTCGGGATTCAATATCGCGAACCTGGGCCTTAAAAGCTCCGAAATGGCTGGGCGCTTGTACCACCCATCCTCGTTGGTTATAACGGACCCGTTGCTCGATTCGCTGCCGGCCGCCGGGATCGTGAGCACGACACCGATGGGAAGTGCCGCCTCCATCTTTTTCCCGCAGTACAGGTCCCACACATCGCCGCCGTACGGGACCCCCGCCGCTATGGCCTTGGCAGAATCGATAACGCTCCCTCCTCCGACCGCGAGTATGAAACCGATCTTTTTTTCACGGCATATTTCGATCCCCTCTTTTACGAGGCCCAGTCTCGGGTTCGGCTTGACCCCGCCAAGCTCCACTCGCTCGATGCCCGCCGAATCGAGCGAAGCGCATATACGGTCATAGAGGCTCTTCTTTTCGCCCTGCTTCGATTGTGGCACGCGTTTGATGCTTCCCCCCCCGTAATGGAAGAGTACTCGACCGTCGGACGGATCTCGTGTCCCCGCTATGACGTCACCCACCTCTTTTTCTTTGCCGCGGCCGAAAATGATTTTTGTCGAATTCTGAAACTCGAAATCTTGCATTCTTATTTTATCCTCCCGTCATGTGGTGTGGTACCGATCTGAGAATGCCGAAGACGGTAGAAACCCCCGTCGAACCCGGGTCCGATCACGGATACCGCTCGGGCGGTCTCCGTTCCGGGATGCTCTGCGGGATTTTACCGCTTTCCGAGAACGCTACGGTCAGAAAGAGGCCGCAGAAACAGTGCCCGTAATCCGACTGGTCCGGCACACAGTAGTCACAGGGGCATACGATGTCGCCGTCCTTTTCCCTTTCTCCCCAGGAATCCCTGCACGGGCACTGGAAATACCCGTACCTGTTGTAATTGACCGTGAGTCCCTCCATGAGATAATCGAGGAACAAGGGGTCGGGATGGAGCTTCCATCCCTTATGGACTGAAACCTGCTCGACGAACAGCTTCACATCCTCTTTTGTTTTCCTCTTATGTTTCATCCCCCTCTCCCTCCGGAGGCGGCGCTATTCCACTCCGAGTTTCTGTTTCCACGCTTCCTCGGTAAAACCGACAAGCGTATCGTTGCCGTCGATCACCAGGGCGGGATAGAGCATCTGCGTCATGAAACGTTTATAGAACTCGTCTTTTACCCTCTTCTTTTCTCCCATCTGCAACCTGTCGACATATACATACGAGTACCCGACCTCATTCTCCTTTAAAAAGGCGATCGCCCGTTTACAGAAACCGCATGTCGAGAGAGCAAACAGCTTCAACTCGTGACCTCTCGAATCGCCGGGAACCTCGGTAAAATCCACATAGTCGAACAACGATAAACTCCCCAACTTCTCCGTTATTAGGTTCTGGTACTATTATAGTTAATAGAATATTGTAAAGAAAGGATTTTTATCCTTCCCTCTTCGCACCTATCAGAATATTAGGGAAAAGACGATCAAAAAGCCGCCGGGCACTCTGTTCCATGTCCGGCTTTCACTAAATAATGGTCCCGAGGTTGCGAACGCCCGGCACGTCTCGATCCGCTTCAGCGTGGAAAAAAACAGTATCCAAGAGAAAACGCGTATGAGCCCTGCATACCAGAACACAATCGCAGACCTCGAAAGAGCGGGGAGATGCCTGTAAAATAGTAGGAAGAAAACAAACGATGCCACACCGGCCCATGGATTACGGTTGCTATAACGACCCTGACCGCCTGGCCTCTACCTATTCAGTCGCAGACCTGGGGTACTTTGTATAAAAGGTCCGTCTCGAAACCCATCATTCGTGCCGATTCCACGAGCTCGTCATAGAGACGGCCATCCATAACCGGCTCTCTCGAGAGGATCCAGAGGTACTTCTTGTCCGAACCCGCGACCATCGCGTACCTATACTCCTCGGAATCGAGCGCGATGATCCAGTAATCGCTCGCAAAGGGCCAGAAAAAAGTTACCTTCAGTTTTCCGGGCTCTTCCGGATCGACAACCCATGCGGTCCCCGTCGCACGGCTCGATCGCCCCTCGCTCGATCCCTTCCTTCCTTCGTTAACGACACCGATCTTTCCATTCTTCTTTATCGAGTAGGTCGCGGTCGTGCAGACGAGCCCCTTTTCGAAGCTGTTGGGGAGACGGGCTATCTCGTACCACCTGCCGATATACCGGTCGAGATCGACACGCTTCACGACCCTTATCGCGCCCCCCTCCCTGTCTGCAACGCTCGCGCAGGAAAACAAAAACAACGCCGCCGGCAGGAGCAACCACCTCTGATTTATCATGTTCCGTCCTCCATATTCTATTCGGCCCGAATTCTATTCGGCCCGAATTCCAATCGACCCGGGCCTCCATAGGTACCTGTCGAAATCGATTCGGCTTTTACCGTCGAAAAAAACCCCCTCCCCTTCGAGAAGACCTTTCTGTATCTCGCGCCCCCTTCCGTGGCGAAGCGATACGGTTCCCATCCTGTTCACCACCCTGTGCCATGGGAGCTTCTCCTTCTTTGAACAGGAGTGCAGGATCCACGCAACGGTCCTGGCCCCACGCGGATTTCCAGCGTACGCCGCGATCATACCGTATGTAGCGACCCTACCCGGTGGAATGTTACGAACGATCTCACAAACCTTCCGGCAGAACCCGCTTCTTTTACCGCCATCATTCATACGGTTTGAAGGAAGATTCAATCTCCGATCCGATCCGTGCGAGGCATCGGCCGTTACCCGGCCGTGTCCAACGCGCCCCTGCAGACTTCAAGCTCAGCCAATATATCGCACCAACCGTCGATACTCATTCTCTTGCCGCCTGTCTTTTTCTCGAGCTCGGCCAGCTTTTGCACGACTTTTTCATAATCCTGAATCACAAGCCCGTCCTGATACAGTTTGAACAGCTTGAAGCGAAGCTCGTCGGCAGTCAGTTCCATACGCCCTCCTCGTCCCGATTCCAGTCCGTACTGTTAAAATGTATCGAAGTGGATCGGTGAATACAAATTTTATCGGTTGTTTTTTTACAAACCGTGTACAGGATCTATACGGCAGCTGTGCTCCCCGTATTGAAGATGTATCTTTTCTCCGTCCCTCAAGGCAACGACCCCGCTCAAGAATCCGGGGTACTCCATCTCTTCATACCTGAGTGGGAAGTACCTCTCGAGCAGTGCCAAGATGATCCAGTCATGCGATACGTTGATCGTGGAAACGGAATCCCCGGAAAGCTGGTCGACCATGAAAGAAAGCATCCGCCGGGCGGCTTTTTCCACGGGCAGGATGACGTTTTCCGGCATCTTCCCATCGAACCAGAGCCGCAGGAACCCGGCTTCGTTTTTTTCGAGGGATCTCATGATACCTTCCCGGTCGACTATGAAGAGAGACGGGCCGAGCATCTCGATCACTCCCGAAATTTCGCAGCCCTTCTTCCGCTTCCGTACGCCTCTGCAGATTCCACACGCCGTCTGATGACACCGCTCTATGGGACTGTGAAATATTCGCAAGGGGGAAAGCGGTACGAGCTCTTTGCCCAGCTCGTATGCGTCGTTGTGACCGCGCTCGGTGAGCAGGGGTTCGTCTCCATAATCCGCAAACGGAAACCGCTCCGCATGCCGCATGAGCACCGAGCAGGGACGCTTTCCGGATAGCGCACTGTCAAGTATTTTAAAAAGACTCATTGTATCACGTTCCCCTTTCCGGTTTGAAGGCTGAACTCACAGCCGCAGTATCGCTGACGGTACAGGCCGTGCGCAACGCTGATTTTTCTGCTACTGACCTGCCCGCCTTTTTTTTTAAAATCCATCGGGACGAACCCCGAAAACTTCTTCCCTGCCTCGAATACCATGGCGGAAACCTTATGAGGGCTCAGAGTAAGCGTAGTGGCGAATTGTGATATTCCTTCCTGCTTCGCGCGAAGGGAAGAACGCCGCAGGCTGTACTCGAAACATACAAGACACCTTCTTCCCTTTTCGGGCTCCTTTTCGAGACCGGCCACCGCTTCGAGCCATCCGTCGTGATTGTATTCGTCGCGGATGAGGTCGAGCCCGTAAATCGACGCGAGCCTTTCCGCCTCCCGAAGCCTTTTTTCGTATTCCCCACGGGGAAAAATGTTGGAGTTGCTGTAGAACAAAATAACCGTGAGCTCCTCGTTACGCAGCCTTTCCATGCAGCCGGCCGCACACGGCGCGCAGCAGGTGTGAAGGAGCATGGGTTCTTGCCGTTTCCTAATTTTAGAATCATCTCTCTCACCTGCTCGCCGCGCCGAAATATTCTCACCCCTCATAGTATTCACCGGTCGACCTTTTAAACATCACAATTCGCTTCCATATTTTCTCTTGTCTCTTATGCATCTCCCGACGATGATACCGGTATCTGCCCCATAAGCAAAGCGACATTCCTCTCGAAAGCTCCGGTGCCCGATAGGTCTCTAATAATGAATCCGTCTCCTCCTATCCGAGCGGATCCTGCGAGGTCCGGCTTTTTTCATCGTCATCCTCACCGATCCGCCGCTGTACCCCGGTAATTCTTCCGACCTGTTCACTGAAGCGGTCCGCTCTTCGTATCGTATCGTCATACTTGGCCGAGGCGTTCTTGATATGCCTCCCCAGCACGGAGAAATCGCCGTAGAATTCGCTGAAGGTGCTCTGCACCTTCGAAAGCTCACCTATTATGGTTTTGGCCTGCTGCTCTATCCTGAAACCCTTCAGACCGAACACGATTGCCATGAGGTACGAGTAGAAGCTGTTGGGGGATACCGGAATAACATGCCGTTCGAGCGCGTAATTGAACAGCTCGTACCGTTTATCGGTGAGGTTGTCCGTGATGATAATCTCGTAGAAAACGTTCTCGGCCGGTATGTACATCATCGCAAAATCGAACGTGCCCTCGTCCGGTTTGATATACTTTCCCGCGACCTCGTCTATTCTCTCCTTCACACTTTTGATGAACTCCCGTTTATAGACGCCCCGCGACTTCTCGTCTGCGGCACCGGTGTCTACAAGCCGCTGAAAGCTCTCGAGCGGAAACTTCGAGTCTATGGGAACAAGGCCGTCTCCGAGCCGTATGACCGCGTCCACGACGCACCCGTCCTTGAAACCGTACTGCATCTCGAAGTTCTCATTCGGGAGGATCTGCCGCAGGAGATCCTCGAGAAGGTATTCGCCGAGCCCTCCCCGTATCTTCGGGGCCCTCAGTATGTTCTGAAGCGAAGAGATATCCTTCCCGATCTCCTGGATCATTCTCGATGACTCCTCGAGCGATCCGAGCTTCCTGTGAACATCGCTCATGATCTGCTGCGACTGCCGGTAGAAGGCCTGCTGGTTTTCGAGATTTCGAGTGCTCGTTTCGAGCTGCCGCTCACGCATATCCTCCATTCTTTTCTTCAGGTCCATTATCTGCACATGAAGAAGGCCGGTTTTCGACTGGCGGACGAGCACTGCGACAAGAAGCGCGGCGAATAACGCTCCGACGATTACCATTACAACGGTATACATCTTTCTTCCTCCCGCTTTATACGGCACCGGTATGCCGTTCGTGTATTTTTCGCCTCTCTCCGGGCGCTCACCTCATATATCCGGCCGGCGCATGTTAAACCCGACGAAACAACCTCAGAACGTCAATACGCTGCTTCCCCCCTTCAGGTAATCGGTAAGCGGAACGCCCATATACTTCACGTCTATTCCGAGCTTCTCGAGCGCCTTCGAGCAGCCGTACATATCGGAACAGGACCTGCAGGCCTCGAGCTCGACCCCGCCCTCTTTCATCTTTTTCACATACTCCTGAAGCTCCCCGTCTTTTACAAGAAGCTCGGCCGAAGGCCCCCAGACGACGAGGGTCACTTTCTCCCACCATCCGTGCTTTTTGGCGTTATAGGTGTACATAAACGCCGTCTTCAGGGCCACATCCCTGTCTCCGCTGCTCCAGATCACGACGAGGTGGTTTTTATTATCTTTCATGCTATTCTCTCCTCAGTGTTGAAAAAGGTTGAAAATTCATGTTTTTATTCTGAAAAATCGAAGACTACCGGTCTCGCAATCTCGAGATAATCGGATACGGCCATTATCACCGAGTCCGTGAGAGATCCGGCGTTGAATGCAATCCGCTCGTTATGTGTGACACTTTCGTCCACGTACAGATCGATGTCGTACAGCGGCCTCCCGATAGGCGGAACTGAACCGGGAACCAGCCCGGTGAGCTCCAAAAGCTCGGGAGCGGATGCGAACCTGATGCGTTTCGCACCGAAACGTCGTTTGATCTTTACGGAATCAAGCCTTTGAGCCGCACTGAGAACGAAAAGCATGAATCTTTTATCCACTTTCAGTACGAGCGCCTTACCTCCGACAGAGAGCGTTTCCCCCCTCGCCAGTGCCGACTCCTTCGATGTTCTCGTCGGCGTATGATGAACCGTTTCGTAGTCGGCCCCGGAGGAGCGAATAAGGGATTCGATCCTTTCGAACGTTTCGGACATCATCCCTCCATCCGGTCGGAGAAACGGTCTTTTGCTTGTATCTCCATTGATTGAAAAAGATTTAACTCTTTGGGCACAGATCCACTGTATTATACTAGAAATTTATAAATCTTACGGGTCCCGTCCATACCTTTCCCCGTTTCATAATCAGTAATATGACGAATATCGCCAATCATTATCTGAAATGATACGCCCAATCCCTACCGCATGAACAGGCCTCCGTTCACATCGATCGTCTCTCCCGTTATGTAGTCGTTCTCTACAAGAAAGCGGATTGGGCACAATCCCTACCGCATGAACAGGCCTCCGTTCACATCGATCGTCTCTCCCGTTATGTAGTCGTTCTCTACAAGAAAGCGGATTGTGCACGCGATTTGATTCACACTCCCGTGGTGCTTCACCGGTGTGCTTTCACGGAACTGCTCCATCCGTTCCGGAGGCGTGTACTTTTCATGAAAGGGTGTGGGTATCACGCCCGGAGCGACCGCATTGACCCTGATATCCGGCGCAAGCTCTTTCGCCGCACCCCGTGTGAACGAGTCCACGGCCCCCTTCGAGGCGCCGTAGATCGTGGCGGTCGGGGCGCCGGTCCTCATCGCAACGGAAGTAAGGTTCACGATACAGGAATCATGTCCCTTTCTCAAAAGGGGAATGCAAAGCCTCGTCATCATGACGACGGAGAAGGTATTGAGAGAGAAAATCTCGAGCATGGAATCCCACCCCACCCGATCGACCGTTTCGCGTCGGACAAGCCCACCGGCGTTGTTGACGAGCACGTCCAGCGCGTCCGTACGGTCCGCCACCTCGGCGTACAGTTTTTTGCAGCCCGCTTCGCTCGTAAGGTCCGCCTGTACCGTCACCGCGTCCCCTCCCCGCTCCCGTACCCTCTCTGCGACTTTCCGCGCCGCATCCTCGGAGCTGTTATAGTGAACGAATATGAAATTTCCTTCTGCAAACTCGATCGCCGTATCCGCACCGATTCCGGTGCTTGCCCCCGTTATAAGCAGTTTCTTCGACATTGTATCTTCTCCTTCAGTATAATTGTCCTATTACTCTACTCGATCTCACCACGCCATACGGTAACCGCCTTTCCGGATATAAAGACCCTTCCGCCCGAAACCCTCAGTTTCAGGAGCCCTCCACGGCTGGAAGCCTGGTACGCGGTAAGAGTTTCGAGCCCCGTCTTCTCTTTCCAGTAGGGACCGAGACAGTAGTGCGACGAACCCGTTACAGGGTCCTCGTTGACTCCCACCGCCGGAGCAAAAAACCGCGACACGAAATCATACCGCCCCCCCGCCGACCTGCTA
Organism: Spirochaetota bacterium; assembly: GCA_016934265.1. GTDB lineage: Bacteria > Spirochaetota > B62-G9 > B62-G9 > DRHN01 > JAFGTF01. Next base: position 39,000 of record JAFGTF010000145.1, on the reverse strand, counting down.
GTCACTATTACACCCCTCGTTCGCACCTCTTTGAGCATCGCGAAGTCGGGTGCAAGGGTTTTCAGCTTCTCTTCGGAGTCGATCTCTACGATATAATCGAACCGGTTTTTCCCCACCAACAGCGCTTCAATACCGAGTGCAGCCATCAATTTGTCACAAGCCGCAGCCGTTTGCGGCGGCTCTTGTGGAAAGTCGAGCTCGATCCATTCCCCATTTTTCGTCGCGCCGAGCGATCCGCTTCGCGTTTCGAAAGCGATGACTTTTGTTTTCTTGACAATATCCGTCTCCCACAGGACATGAGCGCTTGCCAGCGTTGCATGACCGCAAAGGTCCACCTCCACTTGGGGAGTAAACCACCTGAGCCCCCACGAGGCACCCCTATTCCGAAGGAACGCCGTTTCGGAAAGGTTGATCTCGGAGGCGACACTCTGCTTCCAGCCGTCGGGGCGCTCTTCATCGAGGATACAGACGCATGCCGGATTCCCCCTGAATGGAACCTCGGTAAAGGCGTCAACTCCGAATAATTTCATGCCCTCCTCCCGCCGGGAAATAGGTAAAAACTGTTCACGCTCCTGTGATCGAAAACAGAATGAAAAATACCGTGAGATCGGCGAAGATATGGCCTGCAATCGGAGCGATCATACCCCCGGACCGAGTCCGTAATATGCCGAGGAATATTCCCCAGACGAAAACCATCGTCACGCCGATCGTACCGCCGGGAAATCCCTCCCAGTGCCACAAGCCGAAAAGCACTGCCTGAATGAGTATGACGGCACCCGGGCATCCCAGGAGTACCGTCAATCCGTCCGTAAGAACCCCGCGAAACGCGAGCTCCTCTACAATCGAATTCGATACCGAAAAGCCGAGGCCCCCGAGCAACAGTGCCGGTTTGCTCCACTCGGGAAGCATCGCCAAAAACCTGTCGAGCTCCGGTCCCAGCCCGAACGCCCAGCCGATAAGGCCCGCAGCCGATAGTGCGATCATGGCCCCGGTAAGCGCTGCGGACACCGCGTCAAACCGCCCGGCGGCGAGCCACGCAACCGTTCTCCGAAGCCGCGGAGAACAGAAGACTATCGCAGCATAGAGCAGTACCACTGCAGCGTAATGCACGCCCGGAAAGGAAATTTCCAGCACACGGTCCTGTATCGAAAAAAGCGGCATCAGGATGAACATGATGTCGAAGAACAGTACCGATCGAAATAGAGCCGGACGACGGCGTACCAGATAAACGGTACCGACGGATAACGACACGGCGCCGATGCCGTACATCGCGAAACAGAGGGTATCCCCGGTATACTTTTCCACATACATGAAAAAGAGCGCCGAGGTCGCGATGAAAAGGTAGAGGACCGTCGACGTGCCCCCCTTCCCGACGGTTTCCGTACTCATCGGGATACCTCCTCCCTACGGTTCTCTGCCACCGGCGTATTCAAAAAACCTTTTTCCCGATTCATACGATCACGGTCTATGTAACAGGACCCGGATGCCGACCGGTTATCGGTGAGGAGATTCCAATCAATCATGTATGCGCAGATATTGCGTTTTGTAAATCAGAGCATCGGTACGTATTACCGTACCCTCAAAGGGCTATAACGTACGAAGAGCTCATGTTTCCGGAGAGTTTTTCACTGGAAACTAATCGTACGCTTTCATTATCGAGCGGTCCTCTTCCATGAGCCCGCCCGCGATTTCGGCCATGTTCATCGTCTTCCAGAAATCGAGCGCCTCATGCGCCTTGAGGTATTTCAACGGAATGGGATGCGTCCCGATCACGACCTCCATCCCGTAGAAGGACTCTATGAAAGACTTGAACGCACGTATCCGGGGACACGGCGGGTATCCGACGACGAGGCCGGTCGCCAGATGTATCACCTCGGCCCCGTTCTTCTTCATCTCTTCCGGCACGTATTCGACATTGCCCCCGGGACATCCGCCGCAGAACGAATACCCGACGAGCGAAAGCTCCTCGTTCTTCGGATATCGTACAAAACCGCCGACGCGCTCCCTCATCGCTCTGAGGCACTTACCGCCCCCGCACGTCTGGTACCTTCCGCATATCACTATCCCGATCTTCTTCACCCGGAGCCTCCGCTTGCTGTGGGATTTCAGCACCCTTAATACTATCATGGATTCTCATGAGGGACAACGTATATCGTTGAAAAGGGCGGACACCATGAGTAAAGGAGCCGTTGACCACAATCGGGGGCATATGAGCGTCTATAAATTCGCGTTCGCTCCCTCTTCGAATACCCGTATCTCTGGGTGTTTTTCCGCTTCCTTCACGATAGGCCCTTTTACAACGAACCCGAGTGCTATTCCGCTTCCTCGGACCCCAAGAAGCCTGTCGAACGGAGAGACTCCGTACCGTTCGAGCAGGGCGCGCCACATTTGGAGGCAGCCGCGCTCATCAAGAAAAACCCGGCTCAAGGCTTTACCTTTCTGAGAGAACACCGCGCGCGGGTCTTCTCCCGTCATCGAATTCTTCTCGTAATATTCCAAAAATTCGAGATATCCTTCGAAATGACGCTGAAACGGCGTTCCGGAAAGAAGCGCTTCGGTCGTTACGGCAAACCCCATCGATCGTCTGCTCCCGCTCATTACGAGAACATCCTCCTCTAAAGCGAATCCGTACTCATCTCTCGCATCCGGAGGGACCAGAACCCTGCAATCCATTCCCACGACCGACCACCCGTACACCCATTTTCCTCCCTTGACAAGCTTGGGCATACCCCTTTCCTCTAAAAAAATTCGTATCGGGCGTCACACGACTGCAAAAACGTTCGCGTTTCCCTTTTTCCCCTTGACCCGCAGTATCCCAAGGCGCGTCATACAGTAGGTTATCTTGCCGGCCTTGGCCCGAGGCAGGCCGATGATATTCGACAGGTTTCTGTTGGTAAAAAAATCGGGCAGCGATTCCGGCAGCAGCGCCCTGTAGTCCTCCCTGCCGGAAAAAATGCGTGTGCCGACTATCTCGAGCAGCCGCCTGTCGTGAATGCTGACGCCTTTGCGTCTCCAACTGCCGAGACCATCCTTACAGCGGATTTCCTCCTCCCGTGTGAAGAGTACCTCGAGTGTGAAATCCGGCTCGAGCAGCAGGGGAAGTATGTATATGACTTCTTCGAAGATGTGGTATGGGGTCCCCCGCTTCGGGGAACGCCGTCGGTAGAGAAGGTTTTGCATATGCTCGTCGTAGACGAGGATATGCTTCTCGACCGCCAGCGGATAAACGAGAGTCACCCTGTGTCCCTTCAGAAGGCCCGTCAGTTTTCCCCTGATCTGTGAGAAGTTCGATGTCTGTATCTCTATGAGGAGACCCTCTCGTACGACATCGACGACATATCCGTCCACAACACCTTCGTACGTGGCGTCTTCTCCACCGTAGCGGGACTTGAGCTCGGAATGAATGGAATATTCGTTCAACTCCCCTATACCCGGGCTTACGCCGTACTCTTTCGGTCTCGTTTTCATACCCCGACCATTTTTCATCTCCACCGCTTTCCACTACAATTTATCAGCGATATCGACCGATGTCAGTAAATTACGTATGATCGCTTATATATGGGAACGATCTGATGAATATCCGTATGCAACATCGAAACGGGCCGGTTCACTCGGTCTCGAAGCGCCACCACAAAAGGTCCTTTGAAAACCGGCCGCCTCGTACCGAAGAGCTTCGGATAAGCTCTTTCGCTTCTTCAAAACTGAACGCCCGGGCGCACTCCCTCTCGAAGATACGGGCCACGGAACGCCTGAGGTCAGCGACAAACAGGGTTCCATCGGGAGCAAGGACCCGTTCCATCTCGTCCAGCAGGATAAGAGGCTCGTCGGTGAGGTGCAGCACACCGATGCAGAAGACGATATCGAATCTGCCCTCCTCGAACCGGAGATCTTTTGCATCTCCTCTCTCGAAACCGACCCTGCCCCCCGCCGCCGACCCCTGCAGGCTCGAAACCGCGCGCCGGATCAACGGTTCCGAAATATCGATTCCCGTTATCTCGCATTCCGGAAGCCTTTCCGCGAGCACGAGATCCATCCCGCCGAACCCGCAGCCGGCGTCGAGAATGCGGCCTTTCGTGAAACCCCGGCCGGTAAGCTTCGTCGCGTATCCGAGCCCGAGCCTGCGCGCGACCTTTTTATGGCGGAGCGTATAGCGCGCTGCGAAATCTTCGTCGCAGAAGTCCTTCTCTTGTTCCGTCATTCGCCGTCTCCTTTTGTACCGTTTCCTTAACATGACGTCGATCGCATCTTCTTATTTCACTGCCGCCGTAATAAACCGCGGTCTGCAATGAAACATTCGCTTTAAAGGGGGCCATGTACCAACAATGGAGAGCCGGCAGGGCTCATGTTCTTTCTTAAAGCGATTATCGGGCGTGATATTCATTTTTCAAGATCTGCATGCAGTAGGCTTTACAGATACGATGTAACGATTTCGTACAACAAAAAAAGTCGGCCGTACGAATCGATACGCCGACCGAACCGGCCTTGAGCACGAAAAACGGGCGGAAACGCGGTGTCGGATCTTTGCCTTATACCTGCAGCAGCCCACCAGTACGGAGGATCTACAGGGCCGGACGATACGTATAAAACGGCGTATGTAATCGACCGACCGTTCTCATATCAACAATATATTTCTTGCTACCGTTATTGCATGCGCACCGGGTAATTTAAGGCAGATACCGCGGCTCTTCATCTTATTTTGCATGGGTACGGATCAGATACTATACCGCTTGCCTTTGATCACAGCGAAGCGAGGTATGCGTATGCGTCCTCCACCGTTTTCAGGGGATCCTCAGTCACCTCCTCCTCCACGATAAACCATGAAATACCCTTCTTTTCGCCCATCCTGACGAACTTTTTGATGTTTGTATCTCCGTTTCCTACCGTGGTGGAAAGCTCTTTGTACCTGTTCCAGATGTTTTCGTTTTCCTTTCCGGCCTCCCCCTTGTCAAGCGGCAGCATATCGGCACTTCCCTTTTTACCGTCTTTTATGTGCAGGGAAACGAACCTGTTTTTAAGCTTCCCGTAATACCGGGCAGGGTCGACTCCTACGATACGTGCATTACCCGCATCAGGCTGAACGGCGAGTGCATTTCCGGCTTCTTGAGCGAACAATTCGTAGCTCGCTATGCTGACGAAATTCAAGGGACAATTATGAAGCGCCAACTCCATCCCTTCTTGGGACACCGTTGCCGAAAGCTCGGTCATCTCCTTCACCGTCTTCCGAACGGCGTTGCGGTCTTTGAAAAGTATCCCGGGAATACCTGCGACGACGAGCGTATTGCAGCCGATTTCCTTGTGAAACCGTACTATTGTATCGAAATTCTTTTTGAGATCGTAGAATCCTATATGGTTCGATACCATTAAAAGTCCCACGTCGTCGAGGATCGATCGAACCTCCTGCGCTTTTTTCCCACAGAACAGGTGTACGGTGTCCGGATCCCCGTCACGCTCTACTCCTTCGATTCCCTCGTACCCGATAGTCTTGACCTTTTTCAAAACCTCGGTGAAGCTCTTTTCATCAATTATCTCCTTCAAGGAGTATAGCTGTAAACCGATTTTACCCTTCATCCTCTTCCCCCGGTGTTGTTATAATTTATAATACTATTTTCGATAAAACTTTAATTGTTAATGAAATACCGTTCAGCCGATTCCCTCTCTACTATATCCGATCTCAGGTGTCAAGAGTATGATCAGATGCCGATTTCCAATTCTTATTCCATAACCATACGGTGAAAATAAAGCCGCGAGCTCACGTGTAAAGACCGGACCATACACACAGTTTATCGGAGCGACCCAGCGAGCTCTGTATCGATCTGCCCGATTCTATTCCGAACATCGGACCTTATAAGCGGCTCGTATCGATAGACGATTCTGCCGTTTTTTAGTACGGTTATGCGATACTCGATACCGAGTCCGTATACAAGATAATAATACGTGACATACTCGGCAAAATCCTCCGCCCAGTTGAAAGTGCCGTACAAGGAAACAAACGGCGTGTGTGCGAGATGCTCGTAAACGAACATCGCTTCGGATATCTTCAGCTTCGGACCGCCGCCCAACCCGTAAAAGGTGATACGGTCTCTAAAAGTAAATACCACAATCTCCCTAAGCTCGTCGTATCCGGCCCATACCGTGTCTGAGAACGAAGTATCGCGGCTTCCCTTGTCCTGCAAACCGGCGAGATGAGGCTCGACAAACGGTGTATATCTCTCAATATAATCGATGCAGTGCGTGGCTTCGTGCAGCAATATGTATAAAAACCCCGTGTAGCGGTCGGAAAGCTCGATCGTGATCTCGGTGTCCGGGTCGTCCATGATAAAACAGCTGTTTTCCTTGTACGATACGTATTCGGCAAGGGTGGACTTCAGGGTGAGGGGGTTGAACACGAGAAACAGGTACATATCCCCATTCGTACCGAGCACATAATCTGCCATACCGCTCCCATGGAAGTTTTCGATGAAGTATATACCGATTAGTCTTTCTTTAAGAACCATAGCATGTACTGCCGGAAGCGTCGAGAGGCAACGAGCGATCTCACTCATCTCTACCTGGGATGGAGTATACGGTGCATACGAGGGCGTTTCGTCCATTTCCCTGTAATACGACAGAATAATATCCGGGACCTCTTTCACACGGGAGACGAGCGAAGAAGCAGGGTCGAACGGGTAGTGCTCAAGCCGCTTGTAGGGATAAGACCGAAGCTTTTCTGTGATCGTCCCCGTTGATCTGCACGAAAATACGGCCGCCGTAACGAACAGCAGCAGATATACGATCGATGTCTTGTACCGAAATACCATCGCTTCTCACCGTTACAAATAATACCGTACTCCCATCTTGATTCCGAATCCGCTGCCGAGCCAGCTGCTCGCGACCGCGTACTGGTTGTTCTTGTCACCGAAAAGGCTCTTGTACCCTCCGCCTGCGTCTAGGATAATCGACATGTGCGGCGAGGTGAAGAACTCCAGACCGAAGAACCCGAGCACCGCAAAGGTAACGTTGTCGCCTATGAGGTTGCCGGTCTGTCTGATCCAGCTGTCGTACGGAGTAAATGAGTAGCCGAGAAAGAGGTCGGTACCGCCGTACAGCCGTATGCAGTCGAATAAAAGAGGGCTGTATCCGCCGAACGATACCGCGCCGCCTATAACCGTGGGATGAAACGAAACACTGTTTCCCTCGGTATCCACATAGGTCGCCCAGGTGATGCTTGAGAGGTACTTCAGCTTGAGATCGATAAAAAGGCTCTCTCCCACGAGAGGAAAGAGCACCCCGAGCTGAACGAACGACAGTATCCCCTGAATACCGGTGCTCGCCTCGAATCCTAAGTTTTTCCTGAACCCCTGCTCGTGCGGGGATTCCTGTATCGTGGAAATTTCCGACCCTTCCAAGGTAATCGCCGCCACTCCAGAAGACGTCGAAGAAATAGGATAACAGTCCGATATCTCCGCGGCGCCCAAGGTCCCGAATGAAATGCATACGAGCGACAGGACGAATACGGTCGTTATGACGCTTTTTGCCATTTCACACCTCCTTTTGGGCTTCCTCAATTATACCACTACTGCCAATTAATACAAACGAGGATTGATTCGACCGTTTCAGCTGTCAATCAGGTATTCGCGCCGCTACTATCATCTGCATCAGTGTCCTGATCTGCGGCCACCTGATGTCGAATTCACGGGTGGTGTCGACCCGGTGAACCAGGACGAGCTTTTTTTCAGGAAGCACCGCAAGAAGGTGTACACCGTATCCTGTATGATAGAACCCGCTGCCGTACCCCGCTTCTTCGGGAATGATGCTCCACATATATCCGTACCCGTCGCCGCTCAGGCCCTTTGCCGTATGGGGTTTGGTGCTTTCCGTGATCCAGTCCGCCGGAACGATCTGTCGCCCGCCCCACCTGCCGCCGTTCTGGTAAAGCAGGCCGAAGCGTGCCATGTCACGAGCCGACACGGAGAAGAAGTACGCGGGATGCACCGATTTATCCTTCTCATAATAATACCTGCAGTCGGATACAAGGAAATCCTCCATGCCGATGGGATCCGCGATCTCCCTCTTGAACGCCGTGAATATTTTCTCTCTCGTCTGCTGCTCGAAAATCGTTCCCAGCACGTTGAAATCCCAGTTGTTGTAGAAAAAAAACATACCGGGAGGATGGCTGCCTCGTACCGGACGCTTGTCTCGCATGCTTTGTACCTCTCCTGCGGCCTCGTGATAGACCCCGGAACGGGACATCAAGAGGTCTTGTACCGCCGCGCTCTTCTCGGTTTCCGTCAGGCGGAAAGGAGTATCGTCAATACCGATCTCTCCGACGGTGAGCGCTAAATCCAGCTCGCCGCGATCTCTGTATATTCCGTACAGGGCTCCTAAAAACGGCTTCCGTATCGAGTGGCAGGGAAGCCTGCGCTCTATGTCCCCCCAAGAGAAGAAAATCTTCCCGTCATACAGGGCCACGACCGCTGAGGAACCGATCTTCTCCGCATACGTACGAGCCTCTTCGAGTCTCTCGGCCGACCAGCCGACCGTTTGCGGCAAGACATGCTCGAGATCGGTATCGCCGGCCTCTTTCGCCGCCGCCCCAGGACCGAATCCCGCAGGGGAAACAACACAGAACATGATGACAAATGCAGTGTATAGTCTCATATTCGAACCACCACCTCGAAGGGTCAGGCCGTTTATTTTTGAACTTCGCATTTAGCCGGTCCATGAAATCTTACCGGGAATGAATGTAAAAAACGGCGAAAAGAAATTCTCTCTCCTCGCAACGGATCTTCTATGGCCGCCTGCTGTTTCCTACACAGCTGAACGTGGGAAAATGACAGCATTCCAACTCATGATTTCAGAGGTTACGATACCATCCAATGGCGCCCTACGCCCGTATCGGAGTCGAAAAGCCGGGGGATTTCCACAACGCCTGCAAGAATGAAATCCGGCTCGGCCTCCTTCAAAATCTCTTCCGTCTGGCTTCCCGATAAAACCGCCTCCGTCCAGGTCCCGGCGTTTTTCCCCTCTTCTATATCCGCCACCGTATCTCCCACCGCCCATTTCAATTACATATCATCCCATTAAGAAGAGGACTTCTTGCAGCTCATCGATTCGATCACGACCTTGATGACAACCGTTTTATCGAGCGCTTTATCGGAATAGGTCCAACCCTCACTGCCCGTCAGCTGCTTCATTATGATCTCAAACGCTTCTCTTTTCCCCTCGCGGTCGCGTACGATCCGGGCTCTGCCGTATCCGATTACACTCCTGTATGCCATGGAGAAACCGCATGCGCTGTCTGCAGGAATCATTCTCACGCCGCTCTCGACTTCGAAACATACGAGATCGTTCTTCCCGATAATCGAAAGCTTTCTCCCTTCTGGTGCCGAGTGTATGTAGAGCGCCCCGTCTCTGTACCCGTAGTTTACCGGGACCATATAGGGAACGTTTTTCTCGGCAAGGGCGAGCCGTACGATCGTCTCCGAAGACAGCAGATCGACGATCTCGGACTCATCCGTTATCGCCTTTTCTTTTCTCCTCATTAAAACCCCTTGTTTTCAGTCTTTGAATATCGGAGCATACCGGTCCGATCGCGGATCGTACGGTACGGCAGCGTATAATGAACGCCGGAAATATACCCCATTGAGATGTAGAACGATCCTTCTTTTAAGAAAGGCTTCCACATCTACATGTATGCGCTTTCTTTCTTAATAAAAACAAACCCATTTTCCCTGCCGAATAAAACGGTCCGGAATCATATCAAAAAAAAGGATTCGACGGCGCACCTATTCGATCGTTTACGGCCGTGTCCGAAATTCCAGATCGGATAGATATCGAAACGCCTCCTCAAAGGAGCCCCCGCACATCTCTTTTGAAGGAACGAGATCCCTGCAGACTTCGGGATAGTCACCCCTCCCATGGATCGCGCAGATGTTGTTTTTCGTAAGATTCACGCACCGAACGCCGGCCGGCTTTCCGTGCGGCATGCCGGGTATCGGGGAGGAGATCGATATCGCGATACAGCATGCGCCGCATCCCGGCCTGCATTTCAAGACAGAATCCCCATAGTCCTCATAGTATCCCGCTCGTCGTGCCTATCCATCTATTCGAAAACCGGCAGACGGTACCGGACGGGCGGGCGCGCTCGAAGTCAGCGGTTTTCTTCTTCAAGCCCATTGCCGTAGGAAATCAAACCGGCACCGCAGCGGTTGCACCGTACCTCATACCAGCTGTAACAAAGACCGCATTCACAGGTCCATCTCTCCTCTTGGGCTTCAAGCCAGGGGGACGGACCCTTTTCTTCTATCTTACGGAGGTTGCCGACGATATCGAGGTGATGGATGTGCCGTGCATCGTGCTGGAATTCGATAAGCTGATCACAGGGAAACTCCTCACACCGCCCGCAATGTATGAGGCCGTTTTTTTCGGCACAGAGCCTTATTCCGCAGACATCACATCCCTCGTGAAGGAGCGCGGTCTCTCCGCGGCATCCTCTGCATACGAACCTTTCGAGATCACCGGCCCCGTACAGGTGTGACCCCTCCGAGTACGAAGCGCGGTAGTGATTGCACGCGCCGCAGTATAATCCGCAAAAACCGAGGAGCCGAAACGGTCCGTTCATGCCCCCTCCATTGCGTAGTTCGGGTAAAACCGTCTATAATCACATATTTTCCCGCGTATCTGAAAAATATTTAACAATATATCGCAGCAGCCGACGTACGCCGTGGTTTAATCCGCCCGTTTGCCGCCGGTATCATCTACCCGTCTTTTCTTCGAATTCTCCCTTTTCCCTGATCTTTTGCACATTGTCCCATGCAAAGATTCTTCCGTTCATCGCGATATACACACCCGGGTCGCAGCACTGCGCCGCGGTTACCGCACAGCCCAGGTTGAATACCGCATCGGAATTACTGAATGTATACGGTACCATCGCTCCAGTCAGTACGATCGTTTTATCCAGGCCAGCCCGTCCCAGCACCTGAGCGGTCTCCGTCATGGTGTCGGTTCCGTGAGTAACTACGATACTTCTCTCAGGGGCCTTTTTACACGATTCGAGGATCTTGAGGCGGTTTGCACGCCGCATATCGAGGCTGTCGACGAGCTGGTTTATCTCCAGCGTAACCGGTACGGTACAGCGTACGTATTTCAATATCTCCGGAAGATGGGAGTCTTTGAACGTGAGAACCCCGCGTATCTCGTCATACTGCTTGTCGAAGGTGCCGCCTGTTATTATGATACGAAGTCTCATCTCTCCCCCGCCGTAGTGACGGTTCCCCTCTTCAATACCCCGCTCGTCACCGCGGCTATACCCGCTCGCCCGAAGCAAGAAGGTTTTTTACGGCAAGCAGGGTAAAAACCGCCGTTGCCGCAAAAATCCCCGCGAACATCAAAACGAACGCGGTCTCGCCACGCTGCACATAGTATCCGGGACTCAGTATGAGAGTATAGGTAAGCATACCGAAAGAAAAAAGCAACAACCAAACGCCCCACCTGCGCCTCTTATAGGTCGCGATACCGGCGGTTATCAGCCCGGCTGCGGTGAGATACTCCGCGGTGAGATGCAGCAATATCTCGGCGGGCCTGCTTTCGAATTCCTGCACCTCTCCGGCGAATAGGAAGAAGGTCCACATCCCCACCATTAGAATTCCGATACAGATCGAGAATATCGCCGAAACCGTTGGATATCTCACTGTCGAAGCCCCCTGTTCAACAAATATGCCATAATGACGCAGAGCATCCGGCGTCTTTTTTTTCCGATACAACAATGTAGAACCGCCGGTACATTCGCGTCAACAACAGGTTTCGGGTGCCTCATCCATTCAGAATCCCATGAAGCACGAGATTGTTTCTCCGGTGTGGTATTATCCATCGATATGTTAAGGGGCACTATACGGGAAAAAGCTGTTTTATGATGCGGGTCGTATGCTTTGTAATACGCAATACTAAGAAAGAAGCATGCCGTTGCGATAACGGACAGCGGTTCTACGGTCGGAGACTCTAAGCGCCGTCGATCATCTCCCTAACCCTGTCGATTGCGCTGGCGGTCGTCTTGATCAGCTCTTCCTGCTGGAATAAAAAAGGCGTGAGAGAGGGCTCGCCGACGAGATAGCCGTCATATCCGATCCTTTTCAACGCCCGGGCGACGTTCGCCCAATCGATATGCCCCTGGAAGATGTTCTTCCACCCGTAGAGCGTATTGATGTTTTTATCGAAGTCCTTCAGGTGAATGCTGCAAATATATTCACCGAGGTATTCAATCCAGTCCTCCGGAAACCCGCACAGCATGGTATTACCGACATCGAAATAGAGCTTTACGTTTTCCTTGCTCAAGTCCTCGAAAAATCGCTTGTACTCCATCTGAGTGATGAGGAATTTGTTATAAAATACGTTTTCGAGACCGATGACTACACCCTTCGGCTTCGCATAGTCGGCCAGCTCGCCGATATATTGCAAGGCCCTTTCGTACGCTTCCGAATACTTGATCGGCTTGTTACCGAAATCGAGAGGCGGGTCCGCATGCACCATCCCAGGAACGACCAGTATGTTCTCGACTCCCAGTATCGAAGCGAAATCGACCATCTTTCGTATGACCCGTATCCCCGCATCCCTGATATCCGTTTCGCCGGAGGTGATGGGGTGCTTCCAGAAGAGCAGAGAACACAGGCTGCTTATCTCAAGGCGGTGCTTTCGGAATATGTCCCCTATCGCCGAGCACTCCTTCTCTGTCGTATCAAGTGAGAAATCCCCCTTTTCCTCGAGGTTCAATTCGACCCCGTCGAAACCGTACCTGCCGGCGATTCGTACGCACTCTTCCATCGAAACGTCCGATCCGTACGCCCACCTGTTTATCGACTTCTTAATCACCTTTTCTCTCCCCCGGTCTATTCCACGAACTTGATCGATTTCTGGCTCAGGATATCCAGGCCGAGCGCCAGCAAGAGCACCGGGCCCTTGATTACCATCTGCGAATAGAACAGTACATTTCAACATCGGGGGTGCTCGAGGCAGAATGATTCATCGTACGCCTATTGAATCACCATATTCTCTTGTTCGGTGAAACCGGTGGCTTGCACGCATTCTCCCCCTCTTTAATGAAACGGATATTCCGAGAACCGTGTTGGCTCTCGCAGTACCCTCTAGAGGTCTCGCTTGCCCACACACCCGGGCCGGTAGATTTCTACGAAAGGCCGAGACCCTTGGCTACGCCATCGCCGTACGCCTCGTCCGCCTTCTTAAAATGCACGATCATCTTCTTCTGGATCTCTTTCGGCACCTGTTTGAGAGACCCGACGATGTTGTCGACAAGCCGCTTCTTCTCGTCCGGCGGCATCAACCGGTAGAGGTCTCCGGGCTGGACATAATCCTCGTCCACTCCCCGCTTCTGCTCGTACCAGTCCGCGTCTCCGGATATCTTCAAGGGCGGCTCTTTGAATGCCGGATCCGCCTTCGGTCCCCCGAAGCTGTTCGGCTCATAGTTCACGGACGGCCCGCCGTTGTTGTCGAACCTCATATGCCCGTCTCGCTGGTAGTTGCTGACCTGGGCGGCACGGGGACGGTTTATCGGCAGGCTCTCGAAGTTGACGCCGAGCCTGTACCGGTGCGCGTCCGCGTACGCGAAGATACGGGCCTGCAGCATCTTGCACGGGGAGAAGGATATGCCGGGCACCACGTTTGCAGGCGAAAAGGCGGCCTGCTCGACCTCGGCGAAGTAGTTATCGGGATTTTTGTTCAATTCGAGCACCCCTACCTCGATGAGGGGATAGTCGGCATGCGGCCATACCTTTGTCAGGTCGAACGGGTTCCACCGGTAGTGCTCCGCGTCCTTTTCCGGCATGATCTGCACCTTGAAGGTCCACTTGGGGTATTCGCCTCGTTCGATCGTCTCGAACAGCTGTCTTGTATGGTAATCCGGATCCTCACCGACTATGCGGTCCGCCTCCTGCTGCATCATGTTCCGGATCCCCTGATTCGTTTTGAAATGAAATTTGACCCAGAAGCGTTCGTCCTTTGCATTAAGGAAACTGTAGGTGTGGCTGCCGTAGCCGTTCATGTACGGTATCCCCATCGGGATGCCGCGGTCGGAAAAGAGAATGGTGACCTGATGCAGCGATTCAGGCACCTGGCTCCAGAAGTCCCACCACATGGTATGGGAACGAAGGTTCGTCTGAGGCATGCGTTTCTGGGTATGAATGAAGTCCGGGAACTTTATCGCGTCCCTGATAAAGAACACGGGAGTGTTGTTCCCTACCATGTCCCAGTTGCCCTCTTCCGTATAGAACTTCAGCGCGAAACCCCGGACATCGCGGACCGTATCCGCCGACCCCTTCTCACCGGCCACGGTCGAAAAACGGCCGAACATCTCGGTCTTCTTGCCCACCTTTGAAAAAAGTTTGGCTTTGGTATAGTTCGTGATGTCGTTTGTAACGGTAAAAACGCCGTGCGCGCCCGCGGCCTTTGCATGCACGACGCGCTCCGGAATACGCTCGCGGTTGAAATGCGCCAGCTTCTCGAGCAGATGATGGTCCTGTATCAGGGTCGGGCCGCTTTTCCCCGCAGTGAGCGAATTCTGGTTGTCGCCCACCGGTATGCCGGCGGCGGTCGTCAGCTTCTTTTCCTTACTCATAATCGGTCCTCCTTTTCTTATAAACTATGACTATAACCTGCTTTTGAGCGAGAGGCAATTGAGATTTTGCTTCCGGCATATCGAGTAATGAAAGCATTGAAAAAGGGAAGACCCGGCCTACGGCGGATTACCTGCACAGCCCGTGCCTTCCAGAAAATAGGGACCGTCTTCTTTTTTGGTTCATCTCCAAATTAGTTGCAGTAAATATGGACGTATTGATCATACTGTGTCATTACGAGGTGAAAGACAACCTCATCCGATGTTGTCTTTACTACAGAAGGCAAAAGTCGCCTATGGCTCAAATCGAGGCTTTATGCCTCAATCGACGAAGTAATCTCTTACTACAGTCATTCATTGTCCTTTTTTTAGATTGCTTTTGAAAACTCCGTAGGAGTTTTCAAAAGCAAATGACACCCATAACGTTTGTTCAATACTATGCGAGATATCATGCAGGAAGAGATCGATATGACTCACGGTAATGCTTATAGGTAGCAAGTAATTTTCATTGAATTATTGCACTTAAATCGGAGAAGAACTTCTTTTTTACGCGCCTTTACGCGCCCGCATTATCCTTCGAAAGAAGGTGCCGGCCTTTCCGAACCGCCTGAACCTGCCGGAAGATCAGGATAATGAAAATGATAACACCTGAAGCAAATAGAATATAGCGCTGCAGTGGAAAATAAATCAGAAAAAACACAAACGACAGCAGCGCCAAGACTCTGTCCGTAAAGCGGCACTCTGTCAGGAAATAGCCTGTCAGCGCCACCTGCAGCGAAAAAAGCATCAGCATGCCGGCAGAGACCCCGGCAGCGGCGGCTATAGGCCTCTGCGGTAGAAGCAGCAGGACGGGGCAATAAATGAACAGCAGCGGAAGCAGAAATCCTGCTGCTGCTGCCTTCACCGCCTCCACTGCGGTCTTAGTATATCCGCCGCCCGCAAGCTTTGAGGCGATCACCGCCCCTATGGCCACAGGCGGGGTCAGGTAGGCGAAAATGGTTGCGAACATAGTGAAAAAATGCGCCTGTTCGAAGCCTACCCCCATAGTCATAAGGGCAGGAACAGCAAACAGTGAGGCGATAATATAGGCGGTCAAAGAAGGTCCTCCCATGCCCATGAACACGCATATACCGCCAACAATACAAAGCGCAGGCAGCAGACGGCCCCCGCTCCATACTTCGATGCCGGACGACAGCTTCACCCCCAGGCCGCTCATGGTAATGGTGGCAAGGATCAGTCCGATGCACCCGCTCATGGCGGCGATCTGCGCGCCGGATTTCGCTCCCTTGACAAACCCTTCCAGATATTCCGAAACCGGAGGCGGTTTCTCCCTTTTTAACACGCACACCGAAAGACTTGCGAGCACCGCGCTCACGATCGCCCAGAAGGCAACATACCATACCGTGTATCCCTTGACGAGCATCGCCACGATGACGCCGAGCGGAACGAGAAACCGCGGCGCCGCAGACAGCATCGCCTTCAGGTCGACCTCTTCTGAGTAACGTTTTAGGCCGAGCTTCCTGGCATTGAGCTGCACGTATGTCCCGACGCAATAAAAATACAGAAACGCGGGCACTACCGCCATGGCCATAATCCGGACGTAGGGTATACCGGTCATACCCGCCATGCCGAATGCGACTATGCCCATTACCGGCGGCATGATCTGGCCTCCATTGGAAGCCGCGGCTTCTATCGCTGCGGCCTGCTCCGGCGTGTAGCCGGTTTTCTTCATCAACGGTATGGTGAAAGAACCGGTAATGGTGATGTTCGCGGCTATGTTTCCCGTGACCGATCCTACCGCCGCGCTGGAGACCACCGCCGTCAATCCCGGGCCTCCCCGCAATCCCCTGCCGATCAGCTTTCCAAGCTCTATGAAAAACTTCGTTGCGCCCGTCGCCTGGAGCACCCCTCCGAAGACCACGAAAAGGAAGATAAAGTTGGCCGATACAGACAGCACCTCTCCGTAGATGCCGTTGTTCAGGCTGACGGACAGATTGGAGATGGTCCTTTTAAGCCCGTAGGATGTGGTATGGAAGGGCTCGGGCAGAAGGCTTCCGAAAAAGGGATATATGACGACCAAAACGGCTAAAAGGGGCACGAGCCAACCGAAAGTCTGTCTAGTCGCTTCCAGCACGAGCAGGACCAGCGCGGCACCGATTATCAGGTCCGGTACCGTATTGAACCAGGCACGAAGCTGCAGCTCTCTCGAAAAAACCCGTATGTATCCCAGCACTACTATCGAGCACAGTACCAGCACCGTCAGGTATATTCGCCGTGATCTTTTACCCCGTCCTTCGAGCGCAGTCAGAAAAACCAGGACCAGGGCGAAACCCAGGTGCGTGGTGTTGTGCTCTACCGTCCCCTGCAGCAGCACCTGAGTGGAAACCATATGGTAGAGCGCCATACACAACGCCACGGAGGCCGTAAGTATGCGTAGTTTTCCAAAAGCGACTTTTCCCATCTCGTCCTGCATCGATTAAAAGCGCTAGAACCTGCCGAGCACTATGTCGTGCTCGGCGAAGAATTTCAACGCGCCTGTGTGAATATTTTCCCTGGCGGTGTCCCACTTGGCCATTGTGTCGCTGTTGACAAATGCCAGCGACGGGCTGTACGCGGCAAACTCGTCGGCATTCTCATGGATGATGCGGCATATCTCGTATACCACCTCGTCCGGCATATCCTTGTCCGCCGCCCAACCCATCGCTTTGCCCAGCCCCGTCCAGGGCGCGGTCTGGGTCTCCCCCAGGCTTCCTGCAGGCACGGTATGCGCAGTCTCGAGGGGCCCCATAAGGTCGTTCATGAACCTGATATCGGCTTTGTCCATAGAGACGTAGTATACGTCCCTCGTCGACGTGATCTCGGTCAGGTAGGACGGAAGGGCGTACTTTCCAGGCGGACGCACCAGGGTGGCGGAGCCGAGAGTGGCGTCTATCAGCCCGTCCCTCAGGGCGTTCACGCCCCCGGGTGCGCTCAGGTACTCGAGCTTCACTTTATCCAGCACGCCGGCCGACCGCAACACCGCTTTCATAATCTCCACCCTGGACACCGAAGACCTGTCGCCTATCGATACCCTTTTCCCCGCAAATTCGCGAACGGTCTTTAATGCAGGATCAAGCGTTATGAACCCCTGCATGTGATATCCCATGGTGGCTATGAAGCGGAGCCCGTCGTATCGTGTGGTAAACGGCTCTTTACCCCTGCTGGCGAGCCAGTGGAATGAAACCATGCTTACTATGAGGGTATCGGGCCTCCGTGCAGGCTCATTCATAAGGAGCATGAAGTTCGCCGTTATGCTTATCGATTCTATCGCAGTGGCTTTCAGCCACAAGCTGTTTTTGTTTATCAGCTCTGCCAGGGCTATTGCCGCCGTATAGGATGTCATTCCCGCCTTGCCGCCGTATATCTCTATCGTATACGGGTTCCGGACGGTCTGGGAATAACCTGTGAAAACAGGAAAAAATGAAAGCATCGCTAAAAGCGACGCCGCGACTAAAACTTTTTTCAGGCTTTTTTTCCTCATTGTCCGATCTCTCCTTTTGTCTACATTCATATGCGTCTTCCGGATTGCTTCCGGTTACGGTTCCGAAGGAGCCCGCCCCGCAGTGAAATAGAAAGAGAACAGCCTGCGGTACTCCCCCTGCTCCGCCTCCCGGCGGTTTGGGGGGCGGTACGATCTCCCGGCATTCTATATTCAGACGTTTCTTCTGATGTAAAGGGGCAGAAACTTGCCCGCATCGGTGATATATGGCCGTCTCCGAACCACCTTCAGCGTCCCCGCCTGGAACCACATCTCGGCCATCATCCGGCGCGTGTCCCCGCCCTTTCGCAATTCGAGCATAATGATCCTGATGAGCTCTTTTTCGTCCAGTGGGGTTATATCCGGATTTACGATCACGCTCATGCAGGTACGGCCGGCCCCGTCCTCCTCCTCGACCATCTGGTAGTCGATGGACGAGCCTCCGAATACGGAGGGCAGCACCTCCTCGACGATCCTGAGCAGATCGGTACCGATAAAGGTCATCCCCTCCCCCGTTAGCTTGTCGAACCCCCTGATGTCATAGATATGGCTATCAAAGCCGAGCTTCCCGAGCCCGCAGCCGCAGTTCCTTTTTCTGATGGTTCCGTAATCGCCGCTTTCCACATTGAGCAATATTTTTGCCGACGTGGGGCACAGAGAGGTAAAGAGAAACGCATCGATCTCCTCTCCGCCGAAAGGGGCCCTTCGGGTGTGCTGGATTACGGCCTGGCGGTCGGTCAAGGCATGCACCTCGCCCGAAGCTTCAGCCGCAGCGCAGCTGTAACCGATGAGCCCGATATCGACTCCTGCGTACATGTTGACCGCGCGGGCACCGGCATCGAGTATTTCCCCGTGCTTCGCTTCGGTAAGCGGTTCTCCCGCGACGAAAAACGTCGCACCGGAGATATCGATATTCCGCTCCCTCGCCGCCTGGCATGCCCTGACAGCGGAGCTCGTATACGTCTCTATTACACAGCCATGCCCCTTTTTCAGTACCTCCGCTATGTATTCACAGACCCTGTAACTTCTGTCCGGGCCGACATACTCCGGTCTCGGGAAGGAGGCGCCGAAGAGCCTTCCGGCGAAAACAAAATAGAGCATCGCAAGCCGCTTGGCGACAGCGGGCTTCACTTTCTCCGCGGTAATCTGGGAAAACCACCGTACCGGCGTATTGCCGATCTTCGTCAGGCGGAGCAGGGTTACAAGACACGCCGCCGAAGGCAGAATCGGCAGCCAGAGTATCACCGGGCTGTCCGAAACGCCGTGCGCATCGGCTGCAATCCGGTTATAGGCGGCATACCGTTCGTACCGGGCGAAATTCATCGTGACCTTCGTGCCGCTGCTCCGGCTTGCCCCCGTCTTGTATTCGAGGTTGCTTGCAATCAGGGGATTATTGAAGTCGCTCTCTTTGAAGGTAAAGACCTTGCCGTCCCTGACCACGCTCTTCTTGCACTTGAACTCCTCGCTGCCGATATAGACGCCTTTATCCCTCAGCATATGGAGCGCCGATTCGATGCCCTCAGAGTGTACCATTCGTTCCAAATCGTCGTATCCGAGCCGTGCAAGCCGAAGCAGCTTCAGGTAGGGGCTTTTTTTATTCCCATATACGGCCTTCCGTACCACGTCTAAGAAGCTCTGCTCCCTGTTCTTTTGACTTTTTTTGATTATCTCATAACACCGCTTTGCGCTCAGCTTCTCACCGAGAAAGCCCCTGAGCCCCGAGGCAAACCGCCAGTACTTTAGGATCTTTGTAAGTAACGACATACAGTACTTTACACACCGTCTTCATATTTCAAAACGAAATTGCAGAATTCATAACAATAGAGCGGTACAAAACATGCTGCAAGACCGGATTGATACCGGTATAATACCATAAAACCATACTATATCCACAACAAATAACAGCTCGATGAAAAAGCTGCCCGTTTAAACTGCGTGACATGAACATTCGCTAATAGTATAATAATTTTTCAGGGTGTCGCGGAAAGGCCAGGTCACGAAATCGCCGGATGAACCGCTGAATAAATCCTCCATGGCTCGAAAAGGCGGTTTTGGGGTGCCGACGGCCCGGGAGAATGATTTTCATATCAGGCCCATTTCACATGCCGTTTGCCGGCAGAACGTATGAAAGGACAGGGCGGACCGGGAAAAGGCCGCCGTTCACGTATCGAACATACTATGACGAAGCCTGATACCGACATCCCAGACCCGCTGATAAGCGTCATCATGGCGACAAACCGGGAGGATTCACCCGGGTTCCTCACCGAAGCCGTTGAAAGCATTCTTCATCAGAGCCATCGCAATCTCGAATTCTTGATAATAACCGACGGTGAGCTCGATTTTGAAAAGAATGAATACCTCGACGGAGCAAAAAGCAAAGACAAAAGAATCCGTATTCTTTCTTCGGTCAGTAGTATCGGTCCTTCAGGTGCGCGAAACGTGGGGATCTCACAAGCGAAAGGCGATTATATAGCTGTAATGGATGCCGATGACATATCGGTTACGGACAGGTTGAAGAAGCAGCTTATATATATCCAAAAAAGCAAAGCCGACCTGATAGGCTCGGCATACTACGAGATAGACGAAAAAGGTGCTGTCGTAGGGGAAAAAAACATGACGTTACGGCATGCGGATGTGAAAAAGACGGCCCCTCTTTTTTCTCCGGTAAACGGACCGACCATATTTGCCAGATCCGAAGTGCTGAAGAACATACACTATGACGAACGCTTCCATTTCGGTGAAGACTACAGACTCTGTATTACTCTGCTGCGGCAGGAATACAAGATCGAGAACATGGACGAAAAACTTCTTTTTTTCAGGAGGGGACCGGATTTCTATATCCGCAGGAGAGGAGTCGAGAAGGCTCTCAGTGACATTCTGAATAAGCTCTACGCATTGAAACTGGTACCTGTCTACAGGTATCCTCTGCTCTTTCCCTTCAGCATCATCTCTTCATTGATGAGAATGCTCCCCAAGAGTTTTCTCCCAATAGCCTACAAGATAAAATACAGACTGTATAATAGCCCAAAGGAAGGATATCATACAGCCATCGCAACAGAACAACAAGACGAAGCTGAAAAACCGCTTTGAATCACCGATTGTGTGAAATCTACAGGCATCGAGTGAACGATACACCGTAACGGCAGTACCTGCGAACAGAGTCCGTGACGGTCAGACCATTGAGCTCTCATCCCGCCTTATAGACTCATCAATTTCTTTCAGCTTGTCATACAGCTTCGGTGCGTGTTTCTTCAGTAAAAAAATTATAAAACGCCTGCTTTGATCAATACTCACCGGGAAAGAGTCTTGAGGGGATATCGGAATATCGGGGGCCGTTTTAGGCTTCACAATGGCCAGCCCCCCCCAAAGATAGTTGAAATCCATTACCTCGAGATCTTCCTTATTACGAATATGCTCGACGGCCTTAGCCACTCCCTCGAGATTGGTATCATGGAGCGTTATTATGAAATTATCGGCCATGAGGGGCCTGTACGCCTGGTAATCGGACAAAGAGCCGCTGTAAGAATGGTCAGCATCGATATGGAGATAATCGATCTTTATACCGTTTTCCACAAAATAACAAGCCCCCTCTTTCGTCGGCTTGACAATGATCTCGATGTGCGGAAATAACGTCCTGAGAAAAGACCCTTCATGCAGATAATCGGGATTGCCATACCGCAATTCCGGCTTGTCAGCATCTATCACAATCGTTCTCGAGCATTTCTCGATATCGAGGTCTCTCTGGGCCTGCCTCATTATACGCGGGACGAACCCTCCCCCTGACCCCAGACAGACGGCGACCTTTGCCTTCAATAAATGCACGAAGCTGTAATACAGCATTCCCAGCCCGAGATAATTAGCCCGGGCCCCATGGCCTTCGGAGAACGAGCAGTTTGCGAGAATGATCCGGTTCAAGTATTCCTTGTTTAAAAGGCTGAAGATACTCTTTGAGACCTTAGCAGCTTTCCTGATCGTATTTTTCTCCTTGATACGAAAAATAAGGGGCGGCTTTTTTTCAAAATTCGTCTCTTGTTTCCGGCTCATATCGGTATCCGTATATTCCTTGTTTCATATCCATCCCGTATTGAAAACAGCAGTTTGCGACTGCGTGTAACGGGAAACCATTTCCTTACAGTCTTTATACATTCATCAATGACTTCCTTCAAGCTTATTTTCATGTTTATCCCGAGAGAATACCGCCGCTTGAGGCTGAACCCGCCGTTGTTTCCCGCCGCCCGGGCCGACACGCATACTGCGAAGCCAAAGAGCAAGACCCGTGTCGTATGGCTTTTATGAATCAAAGACGGAAATTTGCACGATCGAGGACGATGAGAGGATTCTTACGTTTTCACTAAATACGGAAGCTGAAGGCCCGATTGTGAATCCTGAAATCATCTTCGAATTCACTGAGGGACACGTGCCAGTGACGGCTCGTGCCGCTATTGGTAAGCAATCACCAAAACAATCACTTAATTGTATTGACATTAAAAAGTTATTCTGTAGAATAGTTGTAATTCAACTTTAACGAGGGGGTTTGAAATGAGCGTAAAAAATGATCATGACTATTTGCCCTGGAAACGAGACCCCGGCAACCCGGTTTTCCCTGTCGTTCGCGGCACATGGAAACACGCATGGACCGCCAATCCGGATCTATTGCTGATCGGGGATACCTACTTTCTCTATTACAGAGGACAGGGAACCGACGGAAAAGACCGAATAGGAGTGATGACGGTTAAAAAGGACAAATTCGACGGGAAACATTTCGACGATTACAAGAATAATCCCGTTATCGACGTCGGACCGCCCGGATCTTTCGATTGCAAATACGTACTGGACCCGGCGGCCTTGGATAAAGACGGAAAAATCATGCTCTACTATACCGGAATATCGGGCACGAGGCAGGAAGGCAAGCATCCGGATTCCATCGGGCTCGCCGTATCCTCCGACGGATATCATTTCACGAAGTACGACAAGAACCCCGTTTTCGTCGGAAGATCTCCGGAGATGATATTCAAAGACGGGAAGTTCTATCTCATCTATCTCAAAAGCGAGCACCGCGGGTATTTCATCAACGGCCCATTCCATATTCATCTCGCGATATCCGAAGATGGATATCATTTCGAAGAGTACGGTACCGAGCCCGTCCTCCCACCCGGAGAGTGGGACGTCTATCACACCACTCCCAGGATTCTGTTCGAGGACGGTATCTACTTCATGATATATGCGGGCGACGATACCCATTACGATTATTCGAAAAATCTGTGGCTGGCGGCGTCGAGAGACCTGATCCATTGGACGAAATACTCTAAAAATCCGATATATCCGAGGGGTGAGGACGGCGCCTGGGACGAAGGAGGGCTCTGGTACTCCACATTCGTCAGGGTAAAGGATACGTACTACATGTGGTACGAGGGATACGGGCACGGCGTCAAACGCGACTCGTCTTTCGACGTGGAAGGCTATTCCCAGATAGGGCTGGCCACGATGACGGGAGTGAGGCTCAAGGACCTGTTCCCCGGGTTGTGAGCGGAAACGACAAGCGGCAATAAAAAAGCTCGTGTTTCATTGAGAGAATACCCATAGTATACGGCGGCAACAGACAGATCGTTTCTGAGGCCGGTCTTGAGGATGTATAGTATCATATAGAGACGGCATCAATCTATGTCTCTATATCATCCCACAAGAAAGAGGGGGGCGTTGCGCGTTTGCCGTACGAACATGCAGCGGCTGGCCGCGCGCGTATATATCGTTTCAGGGTTATCCGTACACAGAGGAGGGTACGATGGACAGTAAAAGGTACACCGGAAAAAACGTAATAATCACCGGCGCCGGAACCGGCATCGGGCAGGCGACCGCGTTTCGTTTTGCCGACGAGGGAGCCGAAGTGCTGATTACCGGCAGGAGAAAAAAACCGTTGGAGGATACGGTATCGAAAATCACGGCGCAAGGAAAAAAGGCCTGGTATTACACCTCCGATGTTACCAAATCAGACGAGGTCCAGGCAGCCGTGGATGCGGCGATGAAAAGGTGGAGACGTATCGACATCCTGATCAACAACGCAGGCGTGGATCACGCGGCACCCTTCCTCGAAGTAATCGAGGAAAACTGGGACATGGTCGTCGATACGAACCTTAAGGGAACGTTCCTCTGGTCGCAGCGCGTGGGACGTGAAATGGCGAAAACGGGCGGCGGCGTCATCCTCATAAACGCTTCCATGGACGCGCTCGGAGGAGACGGGCTCATCGCGAGCTACAACTCCTCGAAAGCGGGGCTCTTGGGCCTCAACAGGATGATGGCCATAGAGCTCGCCGAGCATAATATTCGTGTCGCCGCCGTGTGTCCGGGCTGGACGTACACCCCGATGCTCGATAATTCGGTGAGCGTGAATAATCTGAAGTATCTGAAGGGAGATTTCAAACGCACGCCGATGCACCGGATGGTGAAAGTCGAAGAGGTTGCGGCGGCGTTCGCGTTCCTCGCTTCCGACGACGCGTCGGCGATAACGGGATCGTATCTTGTGGTGGACTGCGGGCTTACCGCGAACTGGTACGTCGAAGAGACGTTTCCGGAACCCGCGCACTGATACCGGTTTTATGCGGTGGTATTTCGGATCGAGGAAACAGGCGGTTGGGAGGATTGCGGTACACGGCTAACGGTTACGGAGGCGTCATGTCGGGGTATATTCTTGGAATCGACATAGGGACGACGGGAATAAAAGCGATTATCGTCGACAGAGAAAGCAATATCCAAGGCTCCGGAAGCAGGGAAATATCGCTCGTCTTCCCGCACCCGGATTGGGTGGAGCAGGATCCGGATGTGATATGGAATTTGCTCCTCGATACCGTGCAGGAGGCTCTGTCCGTTTCAAAAGTTGACAAGGGAAAGATCGAAGCGGTGGGAATCAGCCATCAAGGAGAATCCGTCGTCGCGTGGGACCCCGAAACCGGTACTCCGTATTACAATAATATCGTGTGGCAGGATAGAAGAACCGCGGACAGATGCGATAAAATAGGCGAGAAACTCTCCGCCGAAATTACTGAAAAAACGGGTCTGAATATCGATCCCGTTTTTTCGAGTACGAAAATCGAGTGGCTTTTACGGAATGTGCCCGAAATACGGGCCGGATTACCCAAAGGACGCGTCAGGGCAAGCACCCTTGATACCTGGGTTGTATGGCGGTTGACCGGAGGGGCGGGCTTTTTTACCGATTACACGTCCGCGTCTCGGACCATGTTGTTCAATCTCAGAACGAAACAATGGGACGATGCGCTGCTTCGTGAATTTTCGATACCCCGTGAAATTCTGGCGGATCCGAAGCCTTCCTCATATTATTTCGGTACCACTGACCCGAAGATCTTCCTCGGTATAGAGGCTCCGATAACCGGCATCGTCGTAGACCAGCAGGGTGCGATCTTCGGCCAGGCATGCTTCGAGAAGGGCGATTCCAAGACGACGTACGGCACGAGCTGCGGTATATATCTCATCACCGGTGACGAGATAACCTCTTCCAAAAACGGAATGACGGTAACCATCGCCCTGGGCCTCGAGAATAAGATTACTTATGCGGAGGAAGGCGCGGTATATATCACCGGCGCGGCGATCCAGTGGCTGCGAGACGGGCTCGGAATTATCGATTCCGCGTCCGACATAGAAAAACTGGCGGTAAGCGTAAAGAACACCATGGGAGTGTATTTCGTCCCGACATTCGTCGGGGTAACCGCTCCCTACTGGGATTACCGGACCAGGGGAACGATCATCGGCTTGACACGTGCCGTCACGAAGGCGCACCTAGCGCGTGCGACTCTCGAATCAATCGCGTACCAGGTTCGGGATATGATCGGCATGATGGAAGATGATACGGGTCTTAAGGTATCGCGGATGAAAGCGGACGGCGGCGCGGTTCGAAATGCCTTCCTCATGCAGTTTCAGGCGGACATCTTAGGCATACCCGTCATTGTCCCCGAGGTGACGGAGACGACGTGTCTCGGAACCGCATTCATCGCCGGACTGAAAGTCGGCTTTTGGAAAAGCCTCGAAGAAGTACAATCCGTCTGGAAAATTCACAAGACGTATGAACCATCCATGGCCGAATCGGAGAGGGAAGAACTGTACAGCGGGTGGTCGAATGCGCTGAAAAAGACCATCGAAGTATACACATAGCGTCGGTACGAGAATATCGTGCCGATAGAGGCGCCGTGAGACGGTTGGTTTGAGGCGGTGTAACGGTTTCATCGACTAAAATCTCGATTTTAAAAGGGCTTCGCATGGCCAAAACACATTTTCTGTTTTCACCGGGACCGGTCATGGTCTCGGACAACGTTCGAAACGCGCTGCTGCACGACGATATCGGGCACAGGGTGCCTGAATTCACGGCGGTGCTGCAGAACCTGCAGAGAAACCTGCTGAAGGTATACAGGGCCGACGATCGTTATACAGTCCTTCTGATCACCGGATCGGGAACCGCCGCCAATGAAGCGGTGATTTCATCGTATTTCGGAAATACGCATCACGCCCTGCTTCTGACTAACGGCGAGTTCGGCGATCGCCTACAAGAGATGCTCGATATTCATCGTATTGAAAAAACCGTGCTGCGGTACGAGTACGGGGTGAGACCGGACCCGGCGGAAGTAGAAGAACTGCTGAAGAAAAATCCGAAAATCAGCGCGATCATCATGACGTTTCAGGAATCGGCTGCGAGCTTTATAAATCCGGTGCAGGAGATCGGAACGCTGGCCGGTAAGTATAATAAGACGTATATCGTCGATGCGGTGAGCGCGCTCGGGGGAGAGGACGTCGACGTTTTAAGAGACAACATAGATTTCTGCACATGCTCCTCGAACAAATGCCTCGGCAGCCTCCCGGGCGTGGGCATAATATGTGCCAAGAGGTCGAAACTGGAGGAGATGAGAAACAACAGGCCGAAAACGGCATATCTCAATCTTCTGCGGTTGTACGATATGTCCGAACAGTACCACCAGACCACGAATACTCCCTCGACGACACAGTTTTTTGCGCTGGATGCCGCCGTAAAGGAACTTCTCGACGAGGGTATGGAGGAGCGTATTGCACGGTACAAAAGATGCGCCCGGATACTGCGTGATGGCGTAAAGAAAATGGGGCTTCGGATGTTCATCGACGAGAAGGACGCGTCGAATACCATAACATCGGTACTGCTGCCGGAATATATCGATATGGACGACTTCGTGCAAAGGATGGAGGTTAAGGGCTATACCGTATACCCCGGAAAGGGACACCTCAAAGACCTAAACCTCTTTCAGATCGGCAACATGGGGAATATTTTCGAAGAGATGTGCACCCCGTTCCTCGAAACGATGTCCGAAACGCTGCATGAGCTGCAGGATTAAAAGAATGGAGAGAACAAATGAAAGATGAGACTGTCATAAACCTTGAAAAAAACTTTTTCGGCGAGAAGGAGAAGACCCTGCTGCAATTTCATACGCTGGAAGCTTCTCTCTTCAAATACCGAAGCGGAATCCATGCCGTACGAATCAAAAACTCGGATGGTTTTATTACCGTATTGCCGTTTAAAGGCCAGCAGATTTGGGATGCCGTTTTCAATAGCAGGAGCTTGAAAATGAAAACGGTGATAAACGAGCCGATAGAGACGGATTTCTTTCTCGATTCCTACGGCTGCCTCATGATGCACTGCGGCGCCCTCAGAATGGGATGTCCCGGACCGGAAGACGACCACCCCCTGCACGGGGAGCTTCCATATGCGGACTATCAAAGTGCGGAACTCGTGATCGGAGAAGATGCCAAAGGCGGATATATGGGAGTCTCCGGTACCTACGAGCACTTGCCCACCTTCGCGCCGAATTATCATGCACGACCGCTCGTCAAGCTGTACGAAAACAGCGATGTGCTGGATATCTCGATCGAGATCCGCAACCTGCTTCACCAGCCTATGGATCTCATGTACATGTGCCATATCAATTTCAGAGCGGAAGCGGGCTGTTCCATCGTTCAGAGCCTCGGCTGGTCGGATAAGGATATCGTACTAAGCACCGACCATCTGCACGAGCAGGAAAAATTGTCGAAACAAAAGCGCGAGCTGCTCGACAACCTGAAACGTAACCCCTCGTTGACGCAGGAATTCAAAAAGGATGATATTTACGACCCCGAGATAAACTACTTCATCCGTAAACCGAAGGTGGATAAAGACGGCTGGGCGCATTTTTTACAAATCCTCGAAGACGGATCCGGCAACTACGTCAATTATAAGCCGGATCTTCTCGATCACGCGGTACGCTGGATATGGAGGAATGAGGACTATGAGGTGCTCGGATTGGTGCTGCCGTCGACCTGTGACCCGGCAGGCTATACACGGGAGAAAGAAAAGGGCAATGTCAAGAGTATACCAGGGGGTAAGTCCGTCCGGCTTTCGGTTACATCCGGCTATCTGAACAAAGAAGAGACCGCGAGCATGAAGAAGTTCATAGAAAACGGCTGTAAATAAGAACCCGTCCATTGGCGAACCGTCGACATATGGTACGAATACACGGCGTGTTCCGCCCTGAAAGGAGTTATAATCTGTTATTGAAACTGTCGCAACCATTACCACCAATAAAGGATACGCACCGACATGCTGAGCCCAAAAGAAGAGGTTTTCGGGATTATCAACGGTGAGGAGCCCGGATATTTCCCCCGTACCATTATTTTCAGCACCCCCGTGGTCGATATGATGAAATCCGCCGGCGCGTATTGGCCGAAAGGCCACTACGATGGAGAAGAGATGGCTAAAATCGCGGGGGCCATTCACGATACGACCGGATTCAACTCGGTGATGCTGCATTGGGATCACTGCGCCGAATTGGAGGCGCTGGGTGGGACCTCATCCCTCGGAGACAAGATAACGGATATTCCAGAGCCCAAAGAGCCCGCGTTTTCCGATATCGATGAAATACGAGTAGACGGCGGTATCTTGAAAAAAGGCAGGTTCCCGGAAATATTCAAGGCGATCGGTATCGTCAGGAACAGGTATAAAGACGACATCGTAATAGTGCCCGTGGTGTGCGGGCCTCTGGACGTGGCCTGCCTGTCCGTCGGCGTAAACAAGATGTATAAAATGATGATAAAAGAGCCTGCCCGGGCGGTCGAAGTGCTGGACAAATTGTCGGACCTGTGCATACTGTTCGGAAACGAGGCGTTGCGAAGCGGGGGCGATGTAATTCATCTCAGCGATCCGTTCTGCCAGGGGCTGACCGGCGAGACGTTCAAGCGGTTTATCATTCCGGTATACAGAAAGCTCTCCGACAGCATACGGGGGCCGGTGTATCTTCATATATGCGGCAATACGAGCCCGCTCTTGAAACATATCCCCGATTCGGGATTTTTCGGTTTTTCATTCGACTCGCCGCCGGTCAGCGTCGAACAGGTTAAAAACGTACTCGGGAACAGAATGAAACTGATAGGCTCGGTCCCGACCGTCACGCACATACTCGAAGGCACGAAGCGGGAGGTGTTCGACAGTTCTCTCGAGTGTATTCATGCAGGAGTCGATTTTCTGGCCGCCTCATGCGGTTTTCCCCCGGAAGCTCCTCTCGAGAACATAAAGGAGATGCTGCACGCAATCGACCATTACAATAAAAACGTACGAAAGTCCGTTTGAATTGCGAAGAAGAAGATAGGCGGCCGGTAAAAGCGGGTTGATTCGCCGTGCCGGACGAAACAGCTTTTTATCATACAATACGGGAGGTACAGGAGATGGCGAAACTTGCAATCAACGGGGGTCCGAGATCCATACCGGAGGACATCGAAATTGCGAAGGACTGGCCGGTAGTCACAAAAGAAGACAAAGCCGCGCTCATACGTGTTATCGACAGCGGAAATTTCTGGGGCAAAGACCACCCTGAAACGGCGGCCTTGGAAAAGGAATACGCGGAATATACCGGCACCGAATACTGCCTGGCGTTCAACAGCGGCACGTCGGCTCTTCACGGCTGTGTCGCGGGGATCGGGATAGAACCCGGTGACGAAGTCATCATCCCCTCTCTCACATTCCTCGCCTCTGCGACGAGCGTGATGCATCATAATGCAATTCCGGTGTTCGTGGATATCGATCCCGAAACGTACAACATCGATTACAGGAAGATTGCTGAAAAGATCACGGATAAAACGAAAGCGATCATGCCGGTCGACTATCACGGTCTGCCCGCCGATTACGATGAGATATATCCCATCGCCAGGGCGCATGATCTCGTAGTGATAGAAGACGCCGCACAGGCCGGCGGCGCGACGTACAAAGGCCGGAAAGCGGGCAACCTCGGCGACATCAGCGGCGCCAGCACAATGCCCCTGAAGCCGCTGCCCGGCGCGGGCGAAGGAGGGCTGGTTTGTACGAACGACAAGGGATACCGGGATCTGGCTGATATGGTCAGGATGTTCGGGGAGATCATCGAAGCAGGACGGCAAAGACAATACAATGCGTATACCATGGGATGGAATTACAGAATGAATCCGCTCGTCGCCGCGATGATTCGAAGCCAGCTGAAGAGATTGGACGACAACGTACGTGTCCGCCATGAAAACGGCGCATATATCTCCGGCGCGCTTGCAGAGATCGACGGCGTTATACCGCCGTATGTTCCCTTGGATAGAACACACGCGTATTATATCTACTACTTCAAAGTCGATCCGCAAGCGGCGGGGGCAGAAAAAATCCCTGCGGGAAGGTTCCGCCAGGCGGTACAGGATATCCTTCGTGCCGAAGGCGTGTTCGTTCGATTATCGCAGCATACGCCGGTTCCTGGACAATCCCTGTTTCAGGTCAAGCGCGGCTATGGGAAGGGGTGCCCCTGGACCTGCCCGTACGGACGTGACGTGGCGTATAGAATAGAGGATTATCCGAACACCCTGGATGTGTTGCGCCGCTCGCTCGCATTGGACGCCCGCTTTACCTATCCCAGCACATCGAAAAAAGTCATTGACATGATGATAGACGCGTTCAGGAAAGTATTCGAAAACATGGATGAGGTCGTTCGATACGCCGGATCGATCGACTATCGCGAGCCCTGGGAGGAGATCTCCACGATGTCGCCGGTGGAGCAGCATGAAGAGTACGTCTCGGAATCGCTGTACCAGGGATTCAGGGAAGATAAAAAACCGGGATGATTTTTTTGCCGATGTGAAAATCATCACCCCGAACGGTGGAATCGGAAAGCCGAATCGCCGGTATCGTTCGTACGGCGCCGTGCCGCTCACCGGAAATCCGAAGTGAGAAATAAGGAGCATGTATGGAAAGAAAAGTTCGGGTAGGAGTGGCGGGCCTCGGTTTCGGAGCCAACTTCGCAAAAATATACCAGCATCATCCGAACAGCGAGCTGTACGCGGTTTGCGATACCGACGAAGAGATTTTGAACCGATGGGGAGAAAGTTTCGGCGTCGAACGCAGATTCACGGACTATCGGGATATGCTGAAAATAAAAGAGCTCGACGCCGTGCATATAGTGACTCCAATATCCTATCACCCCGGTATGACAGTCGACGCGTTTTCCGCGGGAAAGCACGTCGCCTGTACGGTACCGATGGCGACAACAGTCGAAGATTGCAGGACGGTTATCGAAGCCAGGAGAAAAGCGAAAAAAGTGTATATGATGATGGAGACCTCCGTGTACACGCGGGAGTTCCTCCATGTAAAAAAACTCTATACCGCCGGCAAGCTCGGAAAGGTACAGTTCATCAGGGGGGCGCATCTCCAGGATATGTACGGCTGGCCCGACTACTGGAACGGCCTTCCTCCCATGCACTACGCAACGCATGCGGTGAGCCCTCTTCTTTCTCTCCTGGACAAGGAAGCGGAATGGGTGGTTTGTCACGGCTCGGGGCGGATCAACGAATCACTCGTCAAAATTCACAACTCACCCTATGCGGTGGAAACAGCGCATATCGGTATCAAAGACTCGGATATCATCGCCGAGGTGACGAGGGAGCTTTATGACGTTGCCCGTCAATATATAGAAAGCTTCGACGTGTACGGCGAGAAACTGTCGTTCGAATGGAATCTTCTCGAAGACGGACTTCCCGTTTTACATACGGGCGGAGAAACCGCACAACGGATTCAGGTGCCCGATACGGCGGACATGCTCCCGAAAGAAATAGCGCGATTCACGAAAGAGGGAGTATACGACGAAGACACGCCGCACCGATCGTTCAATCAAGGCAAGGGATATCATGGAGGGTCTCATCCCCACCTGGTCAACGAATTCGTCAATTCGATCGTGGAGAATAGAGATTCCTACATAGACGCCGAAAAAGCCGCAAACTGGACCTGCACGGGGATTTGTGCGCATGAATCGGCGCTTCGGGACGGGAAACGGATCGCAATCCCCCTCTTTTGACCTGCGCGTTTTGCAGGGCGAGCCGGTTTCATCGCATAAGCAAACCGCCGTTTACATTCAGCGTTTCTCCCGTGATATAGTCCGACCTGTCGGAGATGAGGAAATCGACCGCGTACACGATGTCCTCCGGTTTCGCGAGACGGCCCAAAGGAACGGCCTCTTTATAATCGTTCTTGGTTTTTTCATCCAACACATCTATCATCGGCGTCAGTGTCGTGCTCGGCGCCACGCAGTTGACCCGGATATTGTTTCCGGCCAGCTGGGCCGCGAGACACCTGCTGAATCCGATGATCCCCGCTTTCGAAGCACAGTACGCAGTGCTGGAAAAAACGGCCTGTTTCAAGCCGCTGATGGATGATATGCTCACTATTCTACCGAAGTTGTTTTTAATCATTCCCGGAACAACCGCTTTGCAGCAAAGATACGCGCCCTTCAAGTTCACGTTCACGACCCGGTCCCAATCGTTTTCATCCTCTTTTAAAAAGCTTTTACTTACGAGAACACCCGCGCTGTTTATTAAAACGTCCACACCGCCGAGATCGTTTCGTATTGCGTCGAAAGCGTTTTCAACCTCCTTTTGGCTCGTGATATCCGCTTTCGCCGCCGCTATTTTCCCGCTTTTTATCTCGCTCTTAAAAAGCGAATTAAGGGAATCGATCTTCAGGTCCACGATGCCGACCGTATACCCGTTCCCGCATAGATACTCGGCGATGGACAGTCCTATTCCGCTCGCTCCGCCCGTTACCGCACATACCCTCGAGCCTTTGTTCTTCATAATCGCAATCCTTTCGGTGGTTTCATCGAACGTTACTCTCCCGGTTAAATTCGGCATACGATCCGACGAAAATCGCGACCGGGATCCTGATCCCGTTACCGTCTCCCAAGCCGTATCACATTCCACGACAGTTTCGGAATTACCGCCTCGAAACGCCCGCTATCCATTTTTATTTCCGCCCCCCTGCGGGGGACAACGTTCCGGGGCTTCCCGGTGTTGTTCGACGCTTTCAGGTCACTGTGCTCGAGTAGAATGTGCTCTACCGGCGTATACTCCTTCAGACTGCGCAGGTCGCCCTCAAGGAGAATCGATTCGTGCGGATTCCTGTTTACCGCTAATATGGTCAATCGTTCATTTTCCACGTCGTATGCGACGGCCGCATCGATGTACGGAACATCACCGAACTTCGCGTTGTCATACGTCGGCGATTCCAATCGCACGTCAAGGCTCTCCCCTCTTGCATGCTGCGAGGCGTGCAGGAAGGGGTAGAATATCGGTTGCCGCCAGGCCGGGCCGTTGTTCCGTGTCATTATGGGGGCGAGGACATTGACCAGCTGTGCGAGGCATGCGATCTTGACCCGATCCACGTTTCTCAATAACGTTATCAGCAGGCAACCCACCAACAGGGCGTCCTTGAACGTATACACATCCTCGAGCTGGTGCGCACCGGTGGTCCACGGCTCCACCGTATCGTCGAGCCCCTTGGAGATGAAGGAATGATAAAATGACCAGGCGTTCCATTCGTCGAACGAGAGATACATCGTCTTCTTAGACCTCGTTTTGGCCCGCACGTAATCACAGGTGCTCTTCACGCTCTTGATGAAGGTGTCCATATCAATCGAATTCGCCAGATAGGTCGCGAGATCGTCTTCTGGGTCGTCATAGTAGGTATGCAGCGATATATAATCGACGGTCTCGTAGCATCGCTCGAGCACTTCCGCTTCCCACTGAGGGAAGGTGGGCATATCTCTATTGGAGCTGCCGCATGCGACGAGCTTCAGGTCCGGATCGTACAGCTTCAAGGCCTTTCCGACCTCATTGGCCAGCCTTCCGTACTCATTAGCGGTTTTGTGTCCGACCTGCCACGGCCCGTCCATCTCGTTTCCGAGACACCATACCTTGATGCCGTGCGGCTTTTTTACGCCGTGGGAAATCCTCAGATCGCTCCAGTAGGTGCCTCCCGGTTGATTGCAGTACTCGACCAGGCTCCTCGCCGCCTCTATTCCCCGCGTTCCGAGGTTAACGGACATCATTACCTCCGAACCCGCCTTCTTCGCCCATGAACAGAACTCGTTTACCCCAATTTTGTTCGGTTCCAGCGCCCGCCAGGCGAGATCGAGCCTGCAAGGCCGTTTCCCCACCGGTCCCACGCCGTCCTCCCAATAGTAATTGGAGACGAAGTTACCTCCAGGGTATCGAATTATAGATACGTCGAGCTCTTTTACGAGGTCGATCACATCGGTGCGGAATCCCTCCCTGTCCGCCGTCCGATGGCCGGGCTCATATATCCCGCCGTATACCGCCCTCCCTAAATGTTCGACAAACGACCCATATAACCTTCGATCAATAGATCCTATGTTAAAATCTTTGTCCACCATCAGCCGTGCCCTGTTCATCGATTTACTCCTTCACACGTATCGTCACGTCACACGGTACACTGATACTATTCCACCCACGTATCCGGGTCCAGGCCGAAATACTCGAGCACATGTTCCTGCATGGGCGGGCAGCCGGGAATATAATCACCCCGCTTTTTGTAATTCCTCGTACATGTTCCGAAGCTCAGAAGCTTACCCTTTATTTCTTCCGGTGGTTTTACCGTCTGACCGTATATTATTGTGTAATCCCTCATACGATCCAGGTTCCCTTTCATGTAGTTGTTGAGAAGCGTGTAGATGGTCTGCCGGCATCCGCTGCACGCGCCTGATTCATGGAACCTGATGCCGTACTCCCGTTCATATCTTTCCAGGTCGAGGCTCAACAACGAAAAGGGCCGCTTCACTTGCTCGATGGAGGCGCCGCATACTTCGATCGAAGACAGGTCCGCGCACCCCAAACCCTGTTGCGTGGCCAGCTGTATATATCCGACATTTTCAGGATCCACGCCCATGACGCTCGACGCAACCGCATCGGCCGCTACGGTGTCGAACGAGGAAATTACGATCCCCAGATTGACGGGCGTTCCGTGTACCGGCCCGAGCCCCTCCATGGCCACAGTCCCATCGATAACGGTACACTGCGGCAGTACGAGCTTGTTGATATCGACAATCGCTTGTTCAAGGCCCCATACGTGAAACCGTTTCTTGTCCTTGTCCTTTATGACTCCCTTCATGTTCTTCAGCCCCAGCGTTACGGGGAGCATATCGTGCGTTTTCATGACCGGAACGTTGATGATAACGTCCGCCTTCATAATCGCTTCCGGGATCTCTATCCTTCTGAAGAGTACGCCGTTCGGAATACCCATATAAAGAGTTCTTGCCTTCTTGAGGTCTAAGAGCTTCACTTTTTCTTCATCTGCGAGCCTCGTATAACCGGCCGCATCGAACGCATCCGTTGTCCTGCATCCGATGACGGAGCTTTCCGCGATCGTTATATCCCGTGCCCCCGCCTCACGTGCCAATCTGCATATGGACCTCACAACATAGGGATTCGTGACCGCACCGGTCTTATAATCAAGAGTGAAAAGAACATTCGGTTTGATGAGCACGCTCAATCCCGATGTAATCACCGTTTCCAATCCGCCGATAAGTTTCAATGATTCGGAAACGGCCCTGTGGACGCTCTCGAAATCGTCGGCGCTTTCTGCTTTGGCTATCGAAACGACCGCGCTTTGCATTATCTCTCCTCTTCCACCTTGTCTTTTAGTTATTATAACAGTCGCGGGTACTCCGTCAATAGAAGGCTTCTTTCCGCATGCGGATTTCAATCGCCATGGTATCGGAAAACGGGCCTGCGTCTCTCAAGCCGTGCCATTTGAAGCAGGCCTATGCGGGTTCCCCATCGAGATGCATGATCCGGCCTGCCTTAGAGACCTATACCCGAATGATTGATTTTCACCTCTGAGATACGGCCGTAGGGTATGGTATTCCGACTTCCCGCGGTCCGTAAGTGAATTAAACCGTCAGAACCGGGAAATCCGACGTCGTCGCAATAAAAACAAACAGCGCGGCTTTTACTTTTAATGAATAAACGAGTAATCGATCAATTCTATCGATGACGGTTATGGGACCGAATCAGGTTTTGTTTTATCCCCAAATGTCTCTTCTGGCCCGCCCCGGCCTGGTAACCAATAACAGGATAATAAGACATCCCAGTATTATCACCAGACCTATCCTCAAGTACGGATGAAACGCGGTGGGACATCTTTCCACTTCCATTGCTTCCTCGCAGAACGCCCATAAGAACTCGACCGTTTCAGCGTCGTTGGAAAGCAGTAATTTTATAGACCGCGTATCTTCATTCAACACAGCCTTTTTTCCGGAAGACTTCGTTCTCTTGAAATATACGAACGTCTCCCTCCCGAAATACGGCCCGGCATGCGCTTTTCTCAGCTCTGCTTCGCCCTCTTCGATCTTGTCCGGTTCGTATTTGGTTTTGTCGTCTATGAGTAAAGTGATCTTCCAGTTACCGATAGCTGTTTTTTCGGGGTCGTCATCATGTCTTGAAAAAACCTTGAATACTAGATATTCCTTCAATACGGATCTCGCCTTCTCAACCTCTTCCTCTATCTCCCCTTCCGACTTTCCCTGCATGGATGCCTCAAACCCGATTAACGCGAAATACACTTCCGGATCCATATACGTTATCTTGGCTATTACGCCGGAAGCCATATTCTGCTCGACATACCATTTCAATTCAAGGCCGAAATAATCCGCCAGGGGGTCGAATTCGTAACTCTCCACATCAATATGCGGTTCGAGGAAACCTTCCACCTCCTGTGCGAGTACGGCAACCCCGGAAGATAAACCCAATGCCATAACAAAAACCAACAGTAAGAAAAGATTACACCGTTTCACCTGTAGACTCCTTACCGCACTTTATACTTTAAATCTGAGGGTTATGTGTAAAGAAACTACATCTGGTAAATCCTCGCCATATATCCACAATCTCTGTTAAAAATAAAGATCGTTGGCTTTCAGGTAATTGTAATACTGTTGTGTCATCGCCTTTGCTTTCGGGTCCTGGGCATGAAAAATCTTGAACGGAACCCACTGATATGCGGGCAGATGATATCCTTCAAGGTACTTCAATGCCGAGGTAAACGCAGGCTCGCCGAAGTATGGCGGATTCTGTACGCTCACCAGGAATTCGCCCTTCAGCACTGCCTCTAATGCCTGGACCTGCCCGTCAATACTGGCGATGTAGCCTAAAAGCTCCGTCCTGCGTGCGCTCTTGATTGCCGCCAGCGCACCGAGTCCCATCTCGTCGTTATGCGCATACACCGCATCGACCTTGCCCTTTGGATAGGCCTGCAGCCAGTCCTGCATGATGTTCAATGCAGGTTCCCGGCCGAAGTTGGCCGACTGGCTCGCTATAATCTTGATATTGGGATACTTGTTTACGATCTCGACGAAACCCTTGTTACGATCGATGGTCGGAGACGCGCCAATCGTACCCTGGAGCTCTAGTATGTTACCCTTGTAGCTTCCGTTCTTCTTTTTTAATGCTTCAACAGTCAGCCGTGCCGCAACTCTGCCCTCTTCCACCTGGTCCTCTCCGATAAACGTGAGGTACATACCGTTACCGGGTTCGACATTAATGGCCCTGTCAAAAATGATGAGGGGCACACCGGCCTTATTGCACATCTCATATACCGGCGTCAACGCTTCAGCCTGTATGGCGTTCATGATTAATACATCGGGCTTCTTTGCAATGAGGTCCTCACAATCCGCCAGCTGGTTCGCCCCGTCGTTGTCACCATCAGTCCAAATGAATTTTACTCCTGTTTTCTGGGCCCAGTATTTCATATCGTTGTTCAATGTTACGGACCATGGAAAATGGGTGGTATTTTGGGACAGCGCGATAAAGGGCGGATCCGCCGCAAAAACCGGGACAAAACCAACGCAAAGCAGCATGGCTACTGCGATACTTAGTACTACCAGACGTCTTACGGTTCGTTTCATAGGACATCCCCTTTTATTTTTAATTTTTGGACTAACCGTATAACAATATTCTCCGTACACCACCCCCTTTCTCTAACTTTCGATACACATAACCCTCACTTTTCCGATGAACTTGTATATTTTGAGCTGAAATAAACGGCCGCTACCAGCACTATACCCTTCACGATCTGCTGCCAAAAAAGATTTACATTTATAATATTCATGAGGTTGGTCAAGATTCCCATGATGAGTACGCCTAAGAACACGTTGGGGAGTGTCCCCACCCCTCCCGATAAGCTCACTCCCCCTACGAGTACGGGAGTAATGGAATCCAGATTGTACCAGATCCCTATGTCTGGAGAAGCGTGTTCGGTCCGACCGATGAAAATAATCGCACCGAATGCACAAAACAGCCCGCACAGAGTATATACTAAGATTTTTATATTGTCTATTCTTACACCGGATAACCTGGCTGCGCTTTCATTCGCCCCGATAGCATATACATATCTTCCGCTCTTATTCCTCGCAACAAGGAAAAGAGTGAAAAAGAATATTACCCCCCATAATAAAAGCGGTATCGGTATCGGGCCTATATACCCCTGTCCGAAGATATAGAAAGCCGCCGGGATGTCCCAGATTGAAGAGCTATG
>JAFGTF010000144.1 GCA_016934265.1 Spirochaetota bacterium | reverse complement strand
TTCTTCAGCTGCGTGATGATCCGGCCGCCGTATTCCTCCCTCCATTTCCACACGAGATCGATGAAACGGTCTCTTCCGACCTCCTGTCTCGTCTTTCCCTCGACTGCGAGCTGCCGCTCCACCACGTTCTGGGTGGCAATCCCGGCATGGTCCGTTCCGGGCAGCCACAGGGCGTTGTAGCCCTGCATACGCCGCCAGCGGATCAGTATGTCCTGAATCGTGTTGTTCAGCCCGTGTCCCATATGCAGGGCGCCGGTGACGTTCGGCGGAGGTATGACGATGGTGAAGGGTTTTCTGCCCGTATCCGCCTCGGCATGAAACAGCCGTTTTTCCTCCCACCAGTCGTACCACTTCTGCTCTACGCGTTTAGGGTCGTATTTCTTCTCCATCTCCATCTCTTGCATCTCTTTTCGTGTGGGAACGGCCCGGTTTCCGGCTGATTCCTGAAGAACATAATTTATGTCATTGGGTATGTCAACGAGAATATCCGCCCGACCTTCTTAAGATCGTATAGAAGAGCGCCGCGACCGGAAATTGCGAGATGATGCATGCCGCCACGCCGAGGGTAGCCTCGCCCCTGAAGGTGGTGATCGCGACGACCATCGCGATGGAGAGATTGCGTGTCCCGTTCTCGTAGATAAGCGGGATCGACTGCTCCTGTGTTATCCTGAAGAGCCGCGTGAGGGAAATGGAGACCGCGAACGAGACCGCGTAGTAAAACGCCGACGTACAAACGCCCCATGCAATTATGGCAGGGTTGTCGGTTATGATCTGTGCGCTCAGGGCGACCGATATTAGTATTATGAAGAGCTCGATGATGCCTGACAGGGTCGACAGCGTCGGTTTTATCCGCGAGAGCAGTTCTTCGTTCATCCACCGCCGAAACAGGCGCTTCAGACAGACCGCGATAAGAAACGGAATCACAATGAGAATAAACAAGTTTTTTAAAAGGAGCGTAAGCGAAAAATAGGAGCTTTTGCCGAAGAAGAGGGAAAACCCGAACGGAACGAGGAAGACCCACACCATGAAGGTGAACGACTGAATTATGAGCGTAAGCAGGATGTCTCCCTCGAGAAAGCCCGTCCATGCGGAGAGCATCGCATTCGGGGGGACCGTCGACGAGATGACAATCCCCGTCCGCATGAACCCGAACCTCTGCGGTATCACGCCCGCAACTGCGTATGCGATAAACGGCCCCAGTAAAAAGAGCAGAAAGCTCACCGCCATGGGATAGAGATAGTCTTTCAGCTTGGCGAGGCTTCTCAGGCTTGTCGGAAAGACCATGATGAACACCATGCAGAACAACAGAGGGGTGATGAGAAACCTGAGGGAGATAACACGCGTTTCGTTGAACCGTCCCGCAAGATACCCCACCACCATCGCGAGAAGGGCCCACAGCAAAATGTACTTTCGCACCAGAAGGTTAAAGCTCTTCATGTCCTCTTGCAGTCATCCGGTCATATGTATACATCGTCACCCTATATGCGTGCGCATTGTAGAATCATATCATAAAACGCCGATATTGCCACGCGAAAATTACGACCGTTATAACGGCCTACCGCAGGCGCCACGGGGATGTTTTAGGCTGCAGCCGCTACACCCACGGTATATGAAGGCTTGAGAGAATACGGCGGCAAAGCCGCACGCTTATCGTGCGGTCTTTCTCGGTAAGGGATATGCGGACCGTATCCCCGATCCCCTCGGCCAAGAGGGGGGTGAGGCCGCATACCGAGCGGAGCACGCCTTCTTGTCCGAACCCCGCCTCCGTGATCCCGAGGTGAAGCGGATAGTCCGTTTTTTTTGCGGCTTCCCTGTTCGCCGCGATGGTGAGCGCGACGTCTTTCGACTTCAAAGAGAGGACGATATCGAAGAACCCGCACCGTTCCAAAAGCGCGACCTCCCGCAGCCCGCTTGAGACCATGGCGGCTGCGGTCCGGCCCCCGAACTCCTCCGTGACCTCCTTCTGAAGCGAGCCCGCATTCACTCCGATCCGTATCGGCACCCCCCGCTCCTTCGCCGCCCGCACCACCTCCCGTACCTTGCGTTCGCTCCCGATGTTGCCGGGATTGATCCGCAGCTTGTCGCAGCCGGCCTCTATCGCCGCGATCGCGATCCGGTGGTCGAAATGGACGTCACAGACGATCGGGATTCGTGTGCGCTTCTTGATCTCCTTTAAAGCCGCCGCCGATTCCATGTCCGGTACCGCGACCCGTACCAGCCTGAGGCCGATATCCTGAAGCCTCCCTATCTGCTCCGTCGCGCGGTCGACATCAGAGGCCGGCGCAAAGATCATCTCCTGTATCACCACCGGGCGGCCGCCGCCTATCGTGACGTCTCCCGCCCGGACGCTTCTCGAAGCCCTTCGCTCGATGCCGGAAAGCGTTTGCATATTCCCGTCTTTATTCCTGCGCGATGGTATCCTGGAGCCGCCTGAGATGGAAAAGCACCGTGTCGGGCAGCTCTACGTCGCCGTAGGAAAGGCACTCCCCCTTTTCCACATCCCGCTTCAGGACCGCACCCTGTACGAGCCCGAGCGGAAGCAGTCGTTTCTCCCTCGCCTCCCCTGCGTCACGGATACCTCCCCTAACGAGAAATCCCCCGATTCCGTCGATCGTGTCTCCGGCCTCGAGGTCCCGCTTCGCCGCGACGGTCGTCTCGGTCAGCGGGGGCGTATTCGTCTGTAAAACGGGCCTTTTGTGCAGGCATGCAGTGCCGATCGTGACCGGCACCTCAAGGTTGGTGAGATGGTACGGACGGTATAAGAGAAAGTTGGGGCCTTCGCCTACTTTCAGATATCGCAGCGTCTCGTTTGCGACGGCGCCCTCATGCCGCACGACGCAGAATATCCCCGGCGCGAGGTCGCCGATCACGTAGTCGACGACACCCTCTCTCGTGAGTATGCCGCCGTCTTTCTTAGGTCGGAAAACGCGGGCGATATCCTCCAGATCGACCGCCGGACCGTTCATGTCCGGTATGTCCACCGTAAGTCCGCACGCATTGGCGGCCGCGCACATCTCCACCATCGTCTTCGTCCCGTCCACGAACTCCGTCAATATTCTCGGATTGAGCTTCATCGCGGCCGCCCGTTCCGAGAGCGTATCGGGGGTTGCGGCACGGTCGAGGGGGTTGTTCTTTCCCTTGCCGCAGGCGACGACGGTAAACCCAGTCGTCCTTGCGAAATCGACCAGCTCGCGTACGGCGGCCGGTTCGTCCCCCGAACAGACGGTATACACCACGCCGCTTTTTTCGGCGATACGCGAAAGGTAATACCCGCAGGTCACGTCCGTCTCCACGTTGAGCATTCCCACATGCTTCTGGTTCATGATACTCTTGAACGCGACCTCCGCGCCTATCGAGGGGACTCCGGTCGCTTCGATCACCATGTCGATGCCGTCCACCTCGCCGATCACGCGATAATCGCTCGTTATCACGCGCTCCTTTTCAAAGGAGACCCTGTTCGCCCCGGCGGCGTCCTTTACCTCGCGGTAGCCGGACACGCCGATCGCCTCGAAACAGCCCGCCGCACGGGAGAGGTCTTTGTCGCACACCGCAACGACCTCCATCCCCGGCGCGTACTCGACGGCCTCCACGATTCCCTTTCCCATGAATCCCGCGCCGACGAGCCCTACCCGTATCGGCCGGTCCAACGCGCACAAATCTTCGTATAAGAGCATCAACCCCCCACAGACGGTTATTCTACCACTGTAACGCTGCAAACAACTTAAAAATAACCGCTTCTCTTTTATTTTGAAATATATATTTTTCTTACTATAATAAAGAGAAGATATCTTGCAGCGGGGAGCGTCTTTCATGAGAAGAGCCAGACGGACAATCACGGCCATCTTCCTTCTTTTTTTCGTCGCCTTGACGGCGGTCGCCCAGGAAGAAAAGGTCACCCTCAACTTCGACAACGTCGAGATAGAGCTCTTTCTGAAAACGATGAGCGAGATAACCGGCAGAAGCTTTGTGCTGAGCGACAAGGTAAAGGGCAAGATCAGTTTCGTCTCCTCGGAA
Organism: Spirochaetota bacterium; assembly: GCA_016934265.1. Classification (GTDB taxonomy): domain Bacteria; phylum Spirochaetota; class B62-G9; order B62-G9; family DRHN01; genus JAFGTF01. The sequence continues at coordinate 8,901 of JAFGTF010000144.1, read as the reverse complement.
GAGGTGCCGCAGAACAAGGTGTACGACATCGTCCTCTCCATTCTGAGGGCACAGGGGTTTATGGCGGTACCGCAGGAGGAGGGCATTGTGCACATCTACCCGGCGCAGGAGGCGCTCAAGCTCTCGGGAAGCATCTTCTACGGCACCGAACCCCCCGAGGTCTCGCCCGAGGCGATCATCACCCAGATCGTTCCGCTTTCGAACGCATCTACGGCCGAAATCGTCAACGTGATCAAGCCGCTGTTCCCCAACGAAATCATGCTCAACGCATACCAGAGAACGAACGTCATCATCGCCAGCGGCTCCCCGGCCTCGATCGACCTCATGCTCAACATAGTCCGGCTTCTCGACACGCCGATACCGACCGAAGTATCGGATATACACATCTACAATCTCGAGAACTCCGACGCGACGACGATGGCGCAGACGCTCTCCAACCTCGCAAGCACGGTTCCGGTCCGGCGGGACCCGAAGGCGAAGGAGGAGGCCCCGGCCGCCGCGTTCTCCGAGCGGTTCAAGGTCGTCGCGAATACGGAAACCAACTCTCTCATCATCATCAGCGCGCCTGACGACTACGGGAAGATAAGGGAGATAATACAGGAGCTCGACCTGAAACGGGAGCAGGTCCTGGTGGAGGCGCTGATCATAGAGATATCCCTCGACGACGACGAGTCGCTCGGATTCGACTGGAACGCGGTCATCGATACCGGGTACGGGGTCAACGGAGTGGTTTCCACCAACACCGGTCTCATGAAGGAAGGCCTCCAAACGGGCGGCCTGGCCGGTCTCACCGTTGGGCTGCTCGACGGAACGGTTCCGAGCGTGTGGGCCATACTCAACGCAAACAAGGAGACTACGAACTTCAAGGTCCTCTCCACCCCCGAGATCGTCACGATAGACAATCAGGAGGCCACGATCACGATAAGCGAGCAAATCCCCTTTCTCACGAGCTCGAGGGTGGACGAGAACAACAACGTGATCACGACCTACGACTACAAGGACATCGGCATCGTGCTCAAGCTCACCCCCCACATCAACAAGAACGGCTATATCACCATGGATATCAACCAGCAGGTGAAAAAGATAGTGGAAGGAACCGCACTGCTCGAGAACCCCTCCGTATACAACCGAGAGATCACCTCCAAGATCACCGTGAAAAACGAGCGGACCATCGTGATAGGGGGCCTCATCCGCGACGATACCGTCGACATAGAGCAGAAAGTCCCCCTGTTGGGCGACATTCCCCTCTTGGGGCTTCTCTTCAGAAAGACGACAAAGCAACGTGTGAGGACCAACCTCATGGTCTTCATCACCCCGCATATCGTAACCCGGGACGAGGCCGTAACAGCCATCACCGAGAAAAAGCGGACCGAGCAGGAGGAGTTCGAGAAGGCGGGAGATTAGGGGCATGCCGAAACAAAATACCGTACAGTACCTCGGCCGCAAGCTCGGTGAGATCCTCGTGTCGCTGGGCAAGCTGGAACAGGAAGATCTCGAGTCCGTGCTCATCGCGCAAAAAAACACTTCTCTCAGGCTCGGCGAGTTTTTGCTGCAGCGCGGGGCCATTACCGAGGACGACCTTTTAACCGCCCTCTCGTACCAGCTCGGCATCGGTTACCACCCAGACCTTTTAAAGGACTCCGGGGCGGTCCTGTCGTCGAACCTCCCGCACGGGTTCATCAGGCGAAACAATATCGTGATCCTGAAGGAGACGGACGACACGATCGAAATCGCGACGAACGATGCCTCTCAGACCGCAGCCTTGGAAAACATCAAGTCCATGACCGGCAAGGAGGTCGTCATAGTGCTCGCGAAAAAGCTCGATATCCTCCGTATCGCCGACCTGCTCGCGGGAGAGGAATCGGAGAGCGCGGACAAGGTGATCGAGGGGCTTCAAACGGATCGGGAGGACATCACGATACTCGGAGAAACCGAGGAGACGGAACAGGACGTCTTGGACCTCGCAAACGAGGCCCCGATAATAAAGCTCGTCAACCTCATGATAACCGAAGCCCTGAAGGAGCGGGCAAGCGACATACATGTGGAACCATCGGAAGAGGGAATCACCATCCGGTACAGGATCGACGGGATACTGTACAACGCCCTCTCTCCGCCGAAACGGTACCAGCAGGCGATCGTATCGCGTGTGAAGATCATGGCGAATATGAACATCGCAGAGAACCGGCTCCCCCAGGACGGCCGCATCAAGGTAAAATACGGGACGAGCGATGTGGACATCAGGGTATCGACGATACCGTCGGTCGTCGGGGAGCGGGTCGTGATGAGGCTGCTCGTCAAGGACGACCGCCGTTTCGACCTCAACAAGCTCGGCATGGACGAGCGGTTTCTTAAAAGTTTCCGTGAGATGCTCAATATCCCGCACGGCATCGTTATCGTGTCTGGCCCGACCGGCAGCGGCAAGACGACGACGCTGTACGCGGCGATACGGGAGATCAATACCCCTGAAAAGAACATCATCACCATCGAGGATCCGGTCGAATACCGGATAAAGGGCATAAGCCAGATACAGATCAACCCGAAGATCAATCTCACCTTCGCGGCCGGCCTGCGGTCGATACTGCGCCAGGACCCCGAGGTCATCATGGTCGGCGAGATACGCGACCGGGAGACCGCGGAGATCGCAATACAGGCGGCGATGACCGGCCATCTCGTCTTCTCCACCGTCCATACGAACGACGCCGCCTCGGCGGTGGTACGGCTCCTCGACATGGGGGTCGAGCCGTATCTCATCGCCTCTACGGCAACCGGGCTCCTCTCCCAGCGGCTCGTACGGGTGCTCTGTCCATCGTGCAAAAAACCGGCACAAATCGACTCCGCCGTGCTCAGGCATGAGGGCATCGCCCCAGGACGTTTCAAAGGCAAAAAAGTCTTCGCGCCGGAAGGGTGCCAGAAGTGCAACGACACCGGATTCTTCGACAGGATAGGAATATACGAGATGATAAAAGTCGACGAAAATGTGCGAAAGCTCATCGTCGACCGACGGGACGCCTCCTACATTCGCGAGCGATGCAGTGGGATGGGCATGCGTACCATGCAGGAGGACGGTCTCGACAAGGTGGCGGCGGGTCTCACCTCCATCGAGGAAGTCCTACGTGTCATACGAGAGTAGACGATCATGGCGGTATACGAATACAGGGGCCTGGACAAAAGCGGAAGACACGTCAAAGGGGTGATAGACGCCGCCGACTCCGACTCCGCAATAAAAAAGCTGAAAGCCAAGGACGTCTACCCGGAGGCGGTCAAAGAGCTTGTGAGGGGAGGGCGACGGTCGTTACTGTCCTTTTCGTTCACTAAAAAAAGAACGGTAACCGTTTCGATAACCCGCCAGCTCTCCTTTTTACTCTCCGCCGGTATGCCGGTAACGAACGCGCTGGAAGGGGTGATCGACCAGCTGGAAGATACGTCCGTAAAATCTATGATGATAGAGATAAAAGAAAAAGTTAAGGAGGGAAAGAGCGTATCGCAGGCGTTTTCGGAGTATCCCGATTACTTCAACCAGATGTACGTTTCCACTCTTCATGCGGGCGAGGTATCCGGAAAGCTCGAAACCGTATTCGAGCATCTCGCCCGCATGTACGAGCAGAACCAGGCCTTTATCGGCAGGATCAAGGGCTCTCTCACATACCCGTCGCTCATGCTCCTTTTCGGGGTGCTCATCATCGTGTTCCTCGTATCGTTCATCGTTCCGACCTTTTCGCGGCTCTTCGGCGAGTTCGGCCAGACACTGCCGGTACCGACGAGGATACTGATCGGCCTATCCGGTCTCATAACAAAAGCGTGGTGGGCGGTCATCGTCTTTTTCGGCGCCCTTTTCTTCGGCGTTCGCCGTATGTACAAAAAGGGCGCCTGGAAGAGTGGAATAGACGAGATCGTCCTGAAACTTCCTCTCGCCGGCCCGCTTCTGCTCGAGACGTTCAGGATACGGTTCTCCTATACAATGAGCCTGATGCTCGGAAACGGCGTGCCCATAATCGACGCACTCCGACAGACGGGCGGAATCTACAAGAACAGCTTGTTCACCCGGCATATCAAGAATGCGACCGAACGGGTGAAAAAGGGCGAGAGCCTCTCGCGGTCTCTTTCCGGCGGCAGCCTCTTTACCTCCTCCCTGCTCGGCATGATACGCGCGGGAGAGGCGGGAGACCGGGTGCCGGAGGTTCTCGAACGGATCGGTACGGGGCTCGAGTCGCAGCTGTCCGAGAGAATCAAGACCCTGACTTCTCTGGTCGAGCCGATCGTGATCGTGATCGTCGGATTCTTCATCGGGTTCGCGGTTCTTTCGATCATGCTTCCCATCTTCCAGATAAACCAGTTCTTCGGTTGAGAGGAGTCGGCAATGGATATTCCCTTTATCAAGATGGAAGGCGCGGGCAACGACTACGTGTATCTCGATCTGCTGCCCGAAAAAAGCGGCGCCGTTTTCGAGGGGATATCCTGGAATGATCTCGCCCGTACAATATCTGACCGTCACTTCGGGGTGGGGTCGGACGGCCTCGTTCTCGTGAGAAAAGGCGAATCCTCGCGATTCGGGATGAGAATGTTCAATGCGGACGGCTCGGAAGCGGAGATGTGCGGCAACGCGATACGGTGCGTGGCAAAACTCTTGACGGACAAACACTACGAGACCGAGGAGTCTTTTTCCATCGACACGCGGGCCGGGAAAAAGACCGTAGCGATCAAGGACCGCCTCCCGGGCGGCATCACCCTGGTAGAGGTCGACATGGGCGAGCCGATACTGAAAAGCCGCGATATCCCGGTAGCCGTCGACACGGAAAGGGCGATCGACGTAACGATATCGGGCCGCCGCGGCACCGCGGTGAGCATGGGAAATCCACATTTCGTCGTGTTCGTCGACCGGATCACGGACGACCTGGTACGAAACGAGGGGCCCCTGCTCGAGCACGACCCCATGTTCCCGAACAGGACGAACGTCGAGTTCGCGAGAGTCGTAGACGACTCGCATCTCGAGATGCGGGTATGGGAACGAGGCAGCGGGGAGACACTCGCGTGCGGCACGGGCGCCTGCGCAACTGCGGTCGCCGCCGTGCTCGAAAAACGGGCGTCAAGAGAAGTAAACGTATCGCTTCTCGGCGGCGAGCTTTCGATTTCGTGGCGGGACGACAACCATGTGTACCTCAAAGGCCCAGCACGGGAAACCTTCACCGGCGTCTATCATTACACCCGGTAGGACACATCGGTACAAGCGTACTGAAAATCCTGACGGATTTTCAAATTCACGAAGCAATCCGCGTGTTCTCCATCAAAGGACATAGATTGCTTTACTAATGCATAAAGCTTTCAGCTTTATGCACGTTCGCAATGATGGATAGGGTATGCGCCTGCGGCACGTAATTCAGACGAAATCCCGCAGCGCCACCTCCTCCACCGCCTCTTCCGTGTGGGAGATGACGTAGGACACGCTGGCGTTTCCGCTCACGTTTACCACCGTTTCTATCTGGTACATGAGGCCGGTGATGCCGAGGATGAGGGCGTACCCCTCTGCGGGAAGCTTGATGATTCGGGCCAGCACCACGGACAGCAGCACGAGCCCCCCCTGATGTATCCCGTCCAGTTTGAGCGTTGCGACCGTTATCAAGAGCACGATGATGATCTCCAGGTATATGGAGAGATCGAGGCCGTAGACCTGCGCAACGAACAGGGTCGCCACCCCGCTCGCGATCGCGCTCCCCGAGGTGCTGAAGGCGACGCCGAGCCCGGAAACGAAGGTGAACGTCTCCCGGTCGGCGCCGAGGTTGTGCTCCAAGTTGTGCACGAGCGCCGTGTATGTCGTATACCGGTTCCCCGACACGTATCCGAGCACGCAGGAGGATAGTATCGCGTGTATGAATCTGAAGGGGTTGGTCTTCGTCGTTATGTACACGAAGAGGGCCTGCACGATGAAGACCTGTATGAAGCAGCCGGCAACTATGACCAGGATGAGCTTTAAAAACGGCATGATGGCCGCGACGGAGTACGTGGCCATCGTATAGCCGATATAGGTGAATATTCCTATCGGCAGGAATTCGAGCACAATCCCGTTGATGCGGTGCAGGGTCCGGTCCGCGGATATGATGAACGAATGGAACTCATCCGCATCGTCCTTCGCGAGGATTATTCCCACCGCGACGAGGAATGCCGTAAACAGGACGGCGAGCACCGCATACTCCGTTCGTATGAACTCCAGAAAGCTCTGCGGCACCACGCCGAGAATGAATCGCGACGTGTCCGGGTATTCTATAACCACGGGCGACTCGAGCTCCGCAATATTGATGCCGATGCCCGGCTGAAGCACGTGCCCGAGAGCGACGCCGACCACCGCCCCGATCACCGTGAGAAGCAACAGATACCCGATCGATTTCGCGACCACCACGAACAGCCGCTTCCCCGTACGGAGGTTTATGGCGCACCTGATCCCGCTTAAAAAAAGTAGCGGCAGCACGAGAAAGCTCAGCAAGCGGAAGAAAAGCATTCCGACGACGTAAAACGGCTCGAACAGGATCGATGAAGGGGTAATGTACATGCCGACGATGATGCCGACCACGAGCGCGGTTATCATCTTGATCCAGAATTTCATGGATCGCCCCCCCACATTTTTTTGACGTAATCATACTTTACTATTATGATATTGTCAACATTATCGGATCACGGAGGAACACATGAAACCAGTACGCGCAGTAACAGTCGTTGCAGGCCTGCTTCTTGCCGCATCGTTCGCTCTCTTCGGCTGCAGTACCGGCACCCGGGTTCTAAAATCCGATCAGGCCCAAATCGAGCACGCGGAGAATCTCGGGCTCTCCATCTCTCTCAGGCACGTGAGCGGGCAGGAGATAGACGAGAGATTCGGCGACAGGAACAACCCGTTTATGCAGTCCCCCGCACTTTTAAGCGAGAAACAGTTTCTGCTCTTCGAGCTTTTGATAGAGCCGGAGCCGTCCTTCAACGGGCCGTTCGTCCTCAACTCGAAAGACATCGAACTGCAGTTCGGCGGGATAAACGTCGGTCCGAAAAACCAGTTTCTCCTTTCGAGATACTGGTCGCACGAGCTGCAGCAGGAAATCGTCGATACCCGGTACAAGGGGTGGACAATGGGGAAGGTCGACGCGGTTATCGATAAAAACCTGCTCCCGAATAAAGTCCGCATCGACAGGGGGGCCATGGTACGAAAGCTCGTCCTCTTTGAGGGCGGGTTCCCGCGATACGGAAACGCGACCGTGTACGTTCCTCTTTTGAAAGACGGCTCTTTAGCGAAGAACTTCAGATTCGATTTCGAGTTCGGGTACGAGGAGTAGGGTATACGAACGCCAGCGGAAAAAGGGGAAGCTTAAACGAGCCTCCCCTTTCTTTTTTCCATCAAAGCGCCGATCCCCAACCGCCCTTTTTACCCCCCTTTCATCGCATCGAAAAAGAAACTACACAACTGCATCTTAAAAAATCCTCTTGCCGTTACGTCCCGATACCTTTTCTCATATCGATTCTACTTACGGCCTCCCATCCCGATCCTTACTATGAACGTGCACCCGAAAAGCCCCGGTACGTCGAAACGTTGAAAATGAACGGCGATTATGGAAAAATAATACCGACTTCAGTACCGCTTCAGTGCTGTTTGTCTCAGTAGTATATCTCCAAAAACAATCGCTGAAGACGGTAAACGTCGATTGGGGCTTTTTATTTACACGTACGAGAGTGGTCTCTGGGCCCGGTCGGACCGATGCACCGGATAGTCCCGACCTCCAGTATTCAGGAAAGAACGGGGATAAAAAAACCCCCTTCCGTAAGGGAAGGGGGTTTTATACATGTCTCTTTTACTTGTGTCAGAACGAAAGATCGCCCTGTACGAACAGGCCGCCGTCTGCAAGCGACGTAACCGAGCAGTAGGAGTAGGCGTTCTGCGTGATGATGTAACCGACTCTCCAGCAAGAAGCACCCGGCTCGAGCGCCACGGAAATCTCAGCGCCTTGGAACGTGTCCATACCGGAGGCGAGGCCCAGGCCGACACCAACGTCCGCCCTGAGGCCTTCCATCAGCTCCGCACCTGCTTCGAGCGCGACAAAGTTCAGCGCATCGTTGCTGTTACCGTTGACAGCAGCACCGGCCCTGAACATGCCGAGGTCGGCGGCAGCGCCGACGCCGTACGCCCAGTCACCGGGCAGATGCGCGCCCTGCGCAAGGTCGAAGCCGAAACCGGCCGCAACGTCGACAGGAGCGAACGCCACCTTAACGTCAGCAGCGATAACGGGCTTGAACTCCTCCTGGCCCGTTCCGTACATGAAGGCTTCGACATCGACGGGGCCGAGCTCGGGCAGGTTGAGAATAATGGCCTGCACGGGATCGGTATGACCCGCAACACCGAAGTTGTCGCCGATCGACGTCAGCACCGCAACGTTGCCCATGCCGAAATCGAGGGTCGCCTTCACACCATTGATCTGGTTGCACTGTCTGATCGGAGCCCTTTCCGTTGCATGCCAAGTGGCTTCGTACTTCCTGGTGCACGCCCAGTAGTTACCGAACGTTCCCGTGAGTCCCACCGGGAGACCGAAATACGCACCGAGATCGGTCTCAATGTACGCGGAGTACACACCCCAGGAAGCTCTGATTCCGGGATTTGCGTCCGCGGTGAACTCAAAGACCAGTTTGTTGTACTCGTCCACTTCAGCGATCAGGTCGGTATAGGCATAGTAGTACCTGTTCGTCGCCTTACCTTCCTTAGGAGCGAACGCGGTCACCATGCTGGCGAGTATACGGCCGCTCCAGGAAACGTCAGCCATTGCGGGAACAGCTACCGCAACGATCAGAAGCGCTGACATAATCAGAAGAATTACCTTTTTCATTTTCTATTCTTCCTCCTAAAAAAAGTGTATCACAGGGTCAACGACCCCTATC
>JAFGTF010000014.1 GCA_016934265.1 Spirochaetota bacterium | reverse complement strand
CTTCCGGGGTCTTCCTGTCGCGCATCATTTGTTTGATCTGCTCGCCGCAGGTCTTCCCGCCGCACGCCCCCATGGTGACCCGGGCCTCCGCCTTCATCAGGTTGACGTCGGTTATCCCGCCGTCCAGGATGGCCTCTAACTCCTGCCGGGTGATATGCTCGCAGAGGCAGACGAATTCCGGCCCTTTCTTGTATTTCTCCCTGTCCAGGGATACCGTTTTGATCTCACCCCCGAACAGCCGTATTCCCGCCGCCCGTACGGCGGTTTCCGGGTTGGTCTCCACCTCCACAATGCTTCGCTTTTTATCGGGGGCTCGCGAGAAGAGCCGCCTGACGGTTCCCTTTCCGACAGGCTCCCCGTCGTGCCCTGACAGTTCAACCTCCCGGTCCGTGGTGAGAAGGGCCGGATTCATCTCATAGGGGATATAGACGAAGGCCTTGTTTTTCGTGTTCCGCACGAGCGTGAGCGCGAGACCCGGGCAGAACGCGACGCATTGGAAACACCCGATGCAGCCGGTACCGCGGATTACCGGTATTTCGAGGAGGTCGTCCTCGGGTATATGGATTATGTTTTCAGGACATACCGTCAGGCAGGGATTGCACGGAATCCGCTGGTAGCAGTGAAGTACCGGCATGAACCCTTCTTTCGGTTTTGGAAAGCGGGGAGCGGACGATTCTCCCGGTTTGGACTTCAACACTTCCATCTTTTTCCGCCAGTTGGGAGATACCGCACGCCGCCCGGTGAGATGCTCGACAACCTCTCCCGCGGCAAGCCTGCCGCTGAAAAACGCGGCGCTCGCCTCGGAGACCTCCTTCGCGTCTCCCGCCTCGAATACCGGCATGCCGGCCGCCCTCGCCTGCGCCGCGAGCTCGTTGACGGGAACGAGCCCGACGCCTATGAGCACCGCATCGACCTCGATGCATCGAGACGTGCCCGGTATCGGTTTCAAACCGCCGTCGACGGCGGCGAACTCCGCATACCGTACCCTGTCGTCGCCGTAGCAGGCCTCGATCGTATGGGATGTAAGTATCGGGACGCCAAGCCTTCTGATTTTATCAGAATGTACCCTGTAACCCGTGACCTCCGGAAGCGCTTCGAGAACGCAGACGACTCCGATGTCCGCCTGCAGCGCGTGGTAGGCGGCGATGAGTCCGACGTTACCGCTGCCGACGACGAGAAGCCTTCGCGCCGCTTTTACGAGGTCGCGGTTCAGAAGCGTTTGGAAGGCTCCCGCGCCGTACACGTTCGGAAGGTACGAGCCGGGAAAACAGAGCGTTCGTTCTCGAGCGCCCGCAGCGTTTAAAAGCGCCTTCGGTCGTACGAAGAAATAGCGGTCCGGGCTTCGGATGCCCACGCTCAGGTCCTCGAATACGGCAACCGCGGTGGAAGAGCGATGAACCTTTACGTTTTTCTGTTTCGATATCTTCCCGGAGAGCTCCTGCGCGATGTCCATACCGCGGGACCCCGCGTAACAGTCGGCGACGGAACCGAAGAACTGATGTGTCTGCAGCGTCAGCTTGCCTCCGAGCTCCGGCTTGTCGTCGACCAGGACGGTACTAAGCCCGTGTTTTCCCAAGACTGCGGCGGCGGAGAGGCCTGCGGGGCCGCCGCCCACGACGAGGACGTCGCACTCCTCACGGAGAACGGGGAAGGGTACGGAATCGGCAGTTTTCGTTTTTTTGGTTTTTATGTCCCCGAGACCGGTTACCGGGTTTATACGCATGTCGGGCCGTAGCGGGGTGATACAGGCCTTCACGGGAACGCCGTCCGCGAGAACGAGGCACTGAGCGCATTGTCCGTTGGCGCAGAATATTCCCTGGGGAAGTCCGTCTCTGTAATGAGTCCCGAATGCATCGATGCCGTTTGCCATAAGCGCCGACGAGAGGGCGATGCCTTCCGGGGCCGAGAAACGTTCCCCGCGGTAGAAGAAATCGACATGCCGTTTCTTTCGGATGTCGATGACCGGGTGTGTTTTTAAAAAGCCTTTCATGTGCATTTTCTTGGGAATGCGCGCGATACCTCCGTTGGACTTTTTCTACATCGATGGGAAAACGGTATTGGAATCGTCATACGATCAATCGATCCGTTCGATCGCCGGATGGGCTGCAGTATAGTAAGCGAAACAGTATCTGCCGATATCGAAGATATCTACAGCCTCTTCGGGTACCTGCAGCAAACGCCGTCGGCCGGTTTCATATCCATGAGACGGTAGTCGAAAAAAAAGGCGGCTCGGCTTCACGGATATTAGAAAAGCGTTCGGACAGTGAAAGACGACGGCCTGTCCCGTAAAAACTTCCATTAAGGTTCTTCTCCGATTTAGGTGCAAAAATACAATGAAAGTACCTACTAACTATAATCATAGCTATAAATGATCATAATCTCTTTTTGCATGATATCTCACACAGTATCAAACAAATGTTATATGTGTCATTTGCGAGTGAAAACTCCTATGGAGTTTTTAAAAGCAATCTAAAAAAAGGGCAATATATAATAGTAGTAAGAGATTACTTCGTCGATTGAGGCATAAAGCCTCGATTTGAGCCATAGGCTACTTTTGTCTTCTGTTTTTTCTCGTAACGACACAGTCATGATTAATAGTCCCATAATTTATTGCAACTATTTTGGAGAATAACCCTATATAAATATCGTGAATATTTGAGTCTTACCGTTTGGCGCGTATATCAAGATAAAACGGCAGCGATACGATGGAAAACGGGTACCGGCACACAAAACTCCCCAATATGTCACAGGTTTCTCGGTCCGGAAAGCGCCCTGCACTCGGATACCGGTATGCGCATGTCCATCTCGGTCCCGAAATCCTGGTGGTCTAAGAACTCGGCGGCGCCTCCCGCGGCACGTCCGATCGCGAAAGCGACGAACGCGATGTCCTTCGCCCGTTCTGTGGTCATCTTGCCGGAACGCAGGGACTTCCAGCAGATTCCGAGCCATACGCATGCAACGGCGGCGTCCAGGTTCACCGCGAGCACATGGGGGGTGGAGCCGTTTTCCTTCAGCGCTTTCACGAGACAGTGGTAGAATTCCAGGAATACGTTCGTCTTTCCCTGTTCCTCGATGAAGTCCCGTATCACCTGCTCGCGAGGGTCGAAGTTTATGGGGTCGGTGCGGAATACGGGGTGGCCGAGGCAGGGTATCCGATCGTATTCCGTGCCCGCCTCCTTCGCGCTGAGCTTTTTCTGTTTGAACTCAAAAGCGGTTTTCGATGCGAGCTCGCCGATCCCCGGGTGTTTCGCATACGGATCGTCAATATCCGTCCCTTCGAAACGGTCTAAGAGGAAATCGACCGCCTTTGCGCCGTTGCCCCCGTGTACCGTGCCGATCGCCGCCAGGGTGGCGATCATCGCCGTGTTAGGGCTGTTCCCCGCGGACGCGGAGAGCTTCGCTCCCTGTGCGGAAATCGTCCCGGGGCCGTTCGTGAGCGAGGCGGTAAGGGTGAGCTCTGCGAGCCTCTCCTCGAAATCGCTTGCCGGAAGCTCGCCGGTCAAATAAAGGACGAGCGATCCGACGAAGGAGGAACGTTTCATGAGCTCGAGCAGCGAGTAGCCGTAGATCCTCGGTGTCGCGCCGTCGTTCGAGCTGGCATGCGAGCAGTTCCTCATGGGCTGGCGTATCGTGCCGCTGCCTGCGGTGCGTATCTTCTTAGTTACAGACGTCTTGTACGGTTCAGGGATTGTCCCCGCCGACAGCGCGAGCTTCTGAGGAAGATGCGTTCCGAGCTCTCCGAGGTTAACGAACCATGGGTTGAGAAAAAGAGGCTTTGCACCGCCGAAATCCCGCTTGATGCCGATCGTGTCGGTCAAGAGCGAGACGGCGGCCGGTATATGGTGAAGGGCGGTGACCCGTATCCCCCGTTTAAGCGACGCGGAAAGCTCGGCCGACTTCCGGTAGTGGTGGTGGGGTTTGTAGGGCTGTATCCCGAAGTAGTCGTCGAACGCCTCCATCTTCGCGCGTGCGGACGACTTCCCCCCCTCGACAACGGAACCGGCGTGGCCGAGTGAGATGCCCTTCCGTTCGGCGATCTCGCCTGCGACGTACACGACGATCGGCTTGCCGAACCCTTCCTGCCGCATCATCTCGATCGCGTCGTGCTCATAGGTGCCGCCGGGCTCGACGTAGAGCACGATGATCTTCGTGCCCTTGTCCCTTGAAGCGAGTGAGAGGAAATCCTTCATGGGGAACAGGATGAGGCGGTCCTTTCCGGTCGGAATACCGAAGGAGGTGCCCATTCCGGAAGAGAGCAGGTAGCTAGATATGGTGTTCACCATATTGCCGGAGTTCGATATCACGGTCACGGAACCCGGTTTAAAGCTCTCCTGCGGATTGTCTCCGCCTACCGCCCCGATCCTCACTCTCTCGCGGGTGTTGATGATGCCGAGCGTGTTGCACCCCACCACGTCCATCTTCATCGAGTGGGCGATCTGATGTATCTTCGCAGTAACCTCGATGGAGACGTGCTCGGTGACGATATATATCGTTTCCACGATCCCCCCGCCGTGGTCAGCTATCTCCTTAACCTCGCCGTATACCGCTTCGGGGGGAGAGTAGACCAGTATCTTGTTCGGGCGTTTTTCGGGTTCGGTGTATCGCAGAAGCTCCTCGAAGGTCGCGAAGACGGGGATATCGCCCGCCGGGGTCTCGACCCGCTGCCCCCCTCTCCCGAGCGCCCAGCCTCCCGTAATGTTGCCGCAGTAGCACTGGGAAACGGAAGAGACCTTTCGCGCTTCACGCCCCGTTATGTTGGATACCGCCACCCTGTCGCCTTTCTTCAGAAGGTCCTTAAGGCTTTTTGCTCTCATCGTGGTTCTCCGTTGATCCTTGCATCTCGTGCAGTAGACGCGCCGCATACTCCGCGACCATCGTTACCGGCGTATCGGGACCGAAAATTACATAGGGAAGGCCAAGGTATTCGAGCGTCTTCTTCATCGCCAACAGGCCGCTTATGAGGTTCGGCCCGCCGCGTCCTACGATGACGGGTATCGAGATCCGTCCGTGTTTCTCGACCCAGCCTGCGAGCGCATCGGCGATCGCCTGGAATGTCACGTCGATGAGCGTGTTATTCGCCTTTCCGCCGAGGATGAGAAGGAGCCTCGCGTCTTTCAGGCGGTGTGAGAAGCAGCGCTGGGCGGTGCCAAGCATGCGCTCGTACGGGGGGTTCCCGCCGAAGTCCGAGAGAAACATCGGATCGCCGCCGTGCATAAGAAGAGTCTCGGTGATTATCGTGGAAACGCCGCCGCCGAACAAAACGGGAAGGATGCCCTTTCCTCCGAGGTCGGACACGTGCGCCTGGCCCTGGTGGCTTTTAGCGTTCCACTCGGCCATTTCCTCCTCGAAATCGGAGAGGTCCTGGGGGTACTCGGGTATCACGATACCCGGTACCCTCGACTTGTAGTTCGACCCGTCCACGGTCGCCTTGAAATCGCAGGCATACGGCTTGTTTTCCGGGGTCACCCTCCATGGATTGATCTCCGCCGACTCGAGTCCCGTTGAAACGAAGAGGTCCCAGAACGCGACGAAGCATCGCGAGAGTATTCCGACGAGGCCGGACGGACAGGACAGGGCGCTCAAGAGATCGCTGGCCTGGTAGGCATCGAGACCGCGGAAGATGTCTATCGGTATCGTGGCCTTCTGGTCGTCCGGAATCGTTTCAACGTCCGCTCCGCCGTTAAGTGAAACGGTGAAGGAAGGGCAAAGCGACCTCGTGTCGTAGGTGATCGCGCTGTAGATTTCGAGTTTTGAGGGAATGAACTCTTCCAGGTAGGAGAGCCGGGGCATACGGTCTCCTACATCCGTGCTCGAGATGCGTTTCAACTCGTGCATGAGGTCGGATACGTTTTCGACGATGACGACTCCCTTCGCCTTTCCCCGTCCCGTGGAAACGACGTCCGGTTTCACGACGGCTTTCCCCCCCCACTCCTCGAGCCGTTTCCGGATCGCCGCGACGTCGGCGGTACCGGGGATGTGTCGCGGTACCGGTATTCCGTACCGCGGCGCGTAATGCTCGAGGAAGGTAAACTCCGTTACATGCTGGGGCATTATCCTCTCCCTATATATGCGCTGCGCCTTCCCCGGCGTCAGGCGTGCCGATGAGGCTCTTCTTCAGCTCTATGATTGCGAGCTTGAGATTGTTTATAGAGGTCCGGTCCGGAATGAAGACGAACTCGATGACTTTCGTGTTTTCACCCGCAAGCTCCTCGACGATTCGTTTCTGTTTCGGCGATACTAAGACCGCATCGCACCTGTCGATAATCCCGGCAAGCTCTCGTTCGTTACTCGTGTGTGTCTCTAAAAGCTTTTCGAAGCGCAGCTTAAGACGGTCTAAGACCTCCTTAATCTCGATGAGGAACTGGGCGCTCGATGTAACGATGCCGACGGTGCTCGTTATGGGGATTTTCGCTATTGTGATGAGGGTAGAGACCTCGGGCTCGATGTTGATGCCGATAATCGGCTTTTCATCCCCGTCGAAGAAGGACTGGACCTCGGCGAGATGGTAGAAGCTCGTCACGACGATGTCGCTCGATTGTATCCGCGTGAATGCGTCGTGCGTATGGCGCCGCAGATCGTCGAGAAGCACGGGGATACGCCGGATATGGGGGTCTAAGTCGAGGTGGTCGGTGAAATAGGTGAGCTGTTCAATGTTGCACTCGACGAAGCTTATGCCCACCTTCTGCATCATCTCGCGTTTTTCGGATACGTATTCGAAGACGGCCTTTTCGAACTCCTCGATGGTGTACTCCCCGGAGAGCGCCTCTTCGAGCGCATGCTCGACGATCTTCTTGAGCAGCACCCGTCTGTTATAGGAGGAAAGCTGCTGCGGCGTGATGTTGACGAATGTTCCCTTGCCCACGCTGCCGGTGACGATCCCTTCGTTGCCGAGCTCGTTGTACGCCCTGAGCACGGTGTTCACGCTGACCCCGTACTCTTTCGCCACCTGCCGTACGGAGGGCAGTTTCTTTGTCTTGATCTCCCCCGCCTGTATCCTCGCCTTCAGTATGTTTTTAAGCTGCAGGTAGTACGGTACGGCGTTTTTTTCGTTCATACGGAACTTCATTGTTCGATATGTACCTCCGAGTGTATCAGTACACTGAGACAGTATTGTATAATGACAGAAAAAAGTCAAGAAAAAAGCGTGAAAAAGGCCGATAATCGGTTTTTATGTTGACAAACGGTACCATTGCTGGTAAATATGTCTTAATACAATTTAGGGGAGGGTAACACAATCGGACGTACGGTAGTCGGGAAGATATTACAAACGCATCTTATCGAGGGAAAACCAAAACCCGGGAGCGAGGTAACGATCAGAATCGACCAGACGCTCACCCAGGATGCTACGGGCACGATGGCGTACCTTCAGCTCGAAGCCCTGCAGCCGAAACGGCTGGAAACGGAACTCTCGGTGAGTTACGTGGATCATAATACGACGCAGATAGGGTACGAGAACTTCGACGACCATCTCTACCTGCGGTCGATTGCGAAGCGGTACGGCATATACTACTCCATGGCGGGGAACGGCATATGCCACCAGGTCCACCTCGAGCGGTTCGGGGAGCCTGCAAAAACGCTCTTGGGATCAGATTCGCATACCCCGACCGGGGGCGGTATCGGAATGTTCGCCGTAGGCGCAGGGGGCCTCGACGTGGCGGTCGCCATGGCGAAGGGACAGTTCACGTTCACCTGGCCCCGCGTCGTCCGGGTCGTTCTCACGGGTACGCTCAAACCGTGGGTGGCGGCGAAGGACGTCATACTGAAGCTGCTTCAGCTTCTTTCGACGAAGGGAAACGTCGGCACGGTGCTCGAGTACCAGGGGCCGGGAGTTCTGTCGCTCAGCGTGCCGGAACGCGCCACCATCGCCAACATGGGAGCGGAGCTCGGCGTCACCACGAGCGTGTTCCCGAGCGACGAGAACACGCGCCGGTTTCTGGAGGGACAGAAGCGAAAAGGCGGGTTCGTACCGCTTGCCGCGGACGACGACGCAGCGTACGACGATACGATCGGGCTCGATCTCTCCCGGATTGAGCCGCTCGCCGCCCGGCCGCACAGCCCGGACAACGTCGCGCCGGTCTCACAGCTGTCCGGCGTCGGCGTCGACCAGGTGGCGATCGGATCCTGCACGAACTCGAGCTACAAGGACCTCATGACTGCGGCAGCCATGCTCGCCGGAAGAATGGTGCATCCGGAGGTATCCTTCGTCGTCGCTCCCGGATCTAGGCAGGTGCTCCGCATGATCGCGGACAACGGCGCGCTCGGCATCCTCATCGGGGCCGGGGCGAGGATCGCCGAGAGCGCCTGCGGTTTCTGCATAGGGAACTCACAGGCGCCCGGCACGGACTCGGTGAGCGTCAGGACCTCGAACAGGAACTTCCTCGGGCGGTCGGGGACGAAATCGGCGAAGGTCTATCTCGCGAGTGTCGAGACCGCGGTGGCCACGGCCCTGACCGGCCGCATCACGGACCCCAGGACCCTCGGGATCGACTACCCGGAAATAACGCTTCCCGAAACCTATGCGGTAGACGATTCGATGATAATTCCGCCCCAAGAAGAGCGCGAGGTCGAAATCATACGGGGGCCGAATATCGGCGTGCCTCCGGAAAACGAGCCGCTCGGACCTGAAATCGTCGGGGTGGTGGCGATCAAGGTGGGGGATATGGTCACGACCGACCACATCATGCCCGCGGGCGACAAGCTGAAGTACCGTTCGAACGTCCAGAAGTACGCGGAGTTCGTGTTCGCCCCCCTCGATGAAACCTTTTTTAGCCGTGCGCTCGAGAATAAAAAGAAAAAGATTGCGAACGTGGTCGTGGGCGGCGAGTCATACGGGCAGGGCTCGAGCCGGGAGCACGCGGCGATATGTCCGATGTACCTCGGAGTGAAAGCGGTCGTCGCCAAGACGTTCGAGCGGATACACACGGCAAACCTCGTCAACTCTGGGATCCTGCCGCTCTGCTTCGAAAATCCCGGGGACTACGACATCTTCTCGGAAAACGACGCGGTCGCGCTTCCCGGGGTGCGGGGACGGCTCGAGAGGGGCGAACGGATCGTGATGGAAAACAGGACGAAGAAAAAAGAGATAGGCCTGGTACACACGCTTTCCGAAAGGCAGAAAGACGTCATCCTGGCGGGTGGTAGGCTGAACTATCTGAAGAGCGGGGGAGCGTAGAAGATGCGTGCACAGACGATACGAAAAGAGAAGGAAAAACTCGTCGTACCGGACGTACCCGTAATTCCTTTCATAGAGGGGGACGGGACCGGTCCCGACATATGGGCGGCGTCGGTGCGGGTCTTCGACGGCGCGGTTGAGAAGAGCTACGGGAAAGAGAGACGAATCGAGTGGATGGAGGTCTTCGCGGGGGAGAAGGGGCATACCCTGACGGGGGAGTGGCTGCCCGAGAGCACGGTAGACGCGTTCCGGGAGCATCTCATCGGTATCAAGGGGCCGCTGACCACGCCGGTGGGCGGGGGGATAAGAAGCCTCAATGTGGCGCTTCGCCGGACTTTAGACCTCTACGTATGCCTTCGTCCGGTGCGATGGTTCAGGGGAGTGCCGAGCCCGGTCAGGCGCCCGGAGCTCGTCGACATGGTGGTATTCCGCGAGAACACTGAGGACGTGTACGCGGGACTGGAGCTCGAGGCCGGAACCCGGGAAGCGGAACGCCTCATACGGTTCTGCAAGGAGGAGTTCGACTGGGAGATACGTCCGGACTCGGGAGTGGGACTCAAGCCGATAAGCGAGACAGGGTCGAAGAGGCTGATACGCGCCGCTATCAGGTATGCGATCGCCAACAAGAGGAAGAGCGTGACGCTCGTGCACAAGGGCAATATTCAGAAGTTCACCGAGGGCGCGTTCAGGCGGTGGGGGTACGAGCTCGCGGCGGAGGAGTTCGGCGGTGTGTGCGTAACGTGGGACGAGGTGAATAACGAGGTCCCGGAAGGAAAGATTCTCATAAAGGACACAATAGCCGACATCTTCCTGCAGCAGATACTCACGAGGCCCGAGGAGTTCGACGTGGTCGCAACGATGAATCTCAACGGCGACTACGTCTCGGACGCGCTCGCCGCCCAGGTGGGGGGCATCGGAATCGCACCCGGCGGCAACATCAACTACGACACCGGGCACGCCATATTCGAGGCCACGCACGGCACCGCGCCGAAATACGCCGGCCAGGACAAGGTGAACCCCGGTTCCGTGCTGCTTTCCGGCGAGATGATGTTGCGGTACATGGGGTGGACCGAAGCCGCCGACCTCATAGTGAAGGGGCTTGAGCGGACCATCTCGAACGGCACGGTGACCTACGATTTCGCACGCCTCACCGAGGGCGCGCACACCCTGAAGTGCTCGGAGTTCGCCGATGAGATCATACGGAACATGTGACCGCGGTTCGATATTTTCCCGATAAAGAGAAATGAACCACAAAAAAGCCTCATATAGGCGATTAGATCGCAGGTGTTAATTCCCAGAGAGCACGTTACAGGTTTTTATCGCGTGAGGGTATATAGATATCGTCGTTTCCTTCAGTGTATAAAAAACTTACGGCCAGTGAGTCTGTTCCATACGGCATATGAATAATTTTCGGTTCATCTCCAAATTAGTTGCAATAAACATGGACGTATTGATCATACTGTGTCATTAAGAGGCGTAAGACAACATCATCCGGTGTTGTCTTTACTGCCGAAGGCAAAAGTCGCCTATGGCTAAAAATCGAGGCTTTATGCCTCAATCGACGAAGTAATCTCTTTATACAGCCATTTATTGTCCTTTTTTTAGATCGGCTCCATGATATGGTAATCGTCTTTGCCGCTCATGCCGTGTCAAACTCCGTAGGAGTTTTCACTCGCAAATGACACCCATAACGTTTGTTTGACGTTGTGCGAGATATCATGCAAAAAGAGATTATGATCATTAATGGCTATGATTATAGTTAGTAGGTACTTTCATTGTATTTTCGCACCTAAATCGGAGAAGAACCTAATTTTTTTATGAAGATGAAGTATACCGGTGTTGACTAAAAAAGTATTTCGTTGTAAAATGGTTTAACCATTATAATAGTTAACGGGAGATGTATGTTTCAACAGGCGAAGCAGCGCAGGGCTTTCCAGGATGTGATATACCAAATAGAGGAAGCGATCATACACGGAAAGCTTCAGGCCGGGGACAAGCTCCCTGCGGAGCGGGAGCTCAAGGAGCTCTTTCAGACAAGCAGGGGGACGCTGCGGGAGGCTCTTCGGGTCCTGGAGCAGAAGGGGCTTGTCAGGATAAAGACCGGTGTAAACGGCGGCGCATTCATACGGGAAGTGACGACACACCAGGTGAGCGAGAGCCTCGCGCTCCTGATCCGGTACCAGAAGATCCCGCTCAAAGACCTCGCGGAGTTCAGGGAAGGTGTCGAGGGTATCGTGGCGTCTTTTGCCGCAGAGAGGAAAAACGGGCGTGAGAAGCAAAAGCTCGGGGAGCTCCTCGATACGGCCCGCTTCCACCTGGAGAGTGGTATCTCTCATTGGGATGAATTTATCGATACGGATAATAGGATTCACATGACGGTAGCGGCCGCCGCAAAGAATCCCGTGTACGAATCCGTCCTGCGGATGGTCCATGAAAATATCATCCGGTACTATAACAGGTTTCTCGAAAAAAAACTAGAAATCATGGAGGAGAATTTCAAAGACCTTTGCAGTATTGTCCGCACGATAGAGGCGGGGGATAAAGAGGGGGCGCGGCTCGCGGCGGAGGGCCACGTGAAACGGTTCAACCGGTATATGGAAGAAGGGAAAGGCAGCGGGCCTTCGTAACCGATACAGTTCCCCGCGATCGGCCTGCAGGTACCGCAGGCGGTACTGGAGGAGAATGCAATGGCAGATGCAATTAGCAGGGTGCCCCGGCCGTCGAACGAGCCGGTCAGGGGGTACGGTCCCGGCTCCGAGGAGAGGAGGGCGCTGCGGTCCGAGCTCGAGCGGCTGAAGGCCGAAACGATCGATATCCCCCTCGTCATCGGCGGCAGGGAGATAAAAACCGGCAAAACGGGGAAGGCCCTGTGCCCCCACAATCACCGACATGTGCTGGCTTCCTACCACATGGCGGGAGAGGCCGAAGCGGAGCACGCGGCGGAGGCGGCGAAAGACGCGTGGGAGGAGTGGAGCAGGACTCCGTGGGAAGCGCGCGCCGCCGTTTTTTTACGCGCGGCCGAGCTCCTTTCCGGAGAGCTCCGGCTTACGGTCAACTCGGCCGCCATGCTGGACCTTTCGAAGACGGTCCATCAGGCGGAGATAGATGCGGCCTGCGAGCTGATCGATTTCTTCCGGTTCAACGTCCACTATATGACGAAAATATACGAAGAGCAGCCGGACTCAGGCCCCGGTACATGGAACCGGATGGAGTACAGGCCGCTCGAGGGGTTCGTATTCGCGGCGACTCCGTTCAACTTCGTTTCGATCGCGGGGAACCTCCCCGTAGCGCCGGCGATAATGGGAAACACGGTGATATGGAAACCGGCCTCAGCCGCGGTTTTTTCAGGCTACCATATCATGAGGCTTCTTTTACGGGCGGGGCTCCCGGACGGGGTGATCAACTTCCTTCCGGGGCCGGGCAGCGGTATCGGGCCGCGGCTTCTGAAACACCGAGACCTCGCGGGGGTCCATTTCACCGGCTCGACCGAAACCTTCCGCGGCATGTGGCGTACCATAGGTGCGAATATAGAACGCTACCGGTCGTATCCCAGGATCGTGGGCGAGACCGGGGGCAAAGATTTCTTTTTCGTGCACCCCTCGTATACCGACATCGAACGGATCGCGGCCGGGATCGTACGCGGGGCGTTCGAGTACCAGGGACAGAAGTGCTCCGCCGCCTCGCGCGGCTACATACCGAAGAGCCTGTGGCCTCGTCTCAGGAAACGGCTGAAGGAGATCACAGAAGGGATAGATGTCGGAGACGTCGAGGACTTCTCCAATTTCATGGGCGCGGTGATAGACGAACAGGCCTTTAAAAGGCATCGGGAGTACATCGGGCTCGCCCGGAGCGATGCGGACCACGAGGTGATCGCGGGGGGAAAGACGGATGACAGTGTTGGATGGTTCGTTCGTCCCACCGTTATCGAGACTCGTGATCCCAAGTCGCGGCTCATGGAGGAGGAGATATTCGGGCCGATATTCACCGTCTGGGTCTATGACGACTCGGAGTACGAAAGAACGCTCTCCCTCTGCAACGAGACCTCCATGTACGGGCTTACCGGCTGTATCTGGGCCGAGGACCGGCAGGCGATACGCCGGGCGTTCGAGATATGCAGGCACGCCGCAGGGAACTTCTATATCAACGACAAGCCGACGGCCGCGGTGGTCGGCCGGCAGCCGTTCGGGGG
>JAFGTF010000143.1 GCA_016934265.1 Spirochaetota bacterium | reverse complement strand
CGAAGTAATCTCTTTATACAGTCATTTATTGTCCTTTTTTTAGATTGCTTTTGAAAACTCCGTAGGAGTTTTCACTCGCAAATGACACCCATAACGTTTGTTCGACACGGTGCGAGATATCATGCAGGAAGAGATCGATATGACTCATGGTAATGCTTATAGTTAGCAAGTAATTTTCATTGAATTATTGCACCTAAATCGGAGAAGAACCTGAAGTATAAATAGGTCGATACCGACACGTATGAAAACGGGAAAAACAAAAAAGATATCGGTAGCCGCGGAGAGCAAAAACCTTCTCAAGGTGCGCGACTTCGTCGTTAAGTACGGTAAGAAGATGGGGCTCGTCACGCGGCAGGTGAGCGAAGTGAAGCTCGCGGTGGATGAGGCCGTTTCCAACATCATACGGCACGCGTATACCGGTAGACCGGGCAGCGTCCAGATAGAGCTGAAAAAGCTCGAGAGCGCGGTGGAGATCAGGATCATAGACGAGGGGATAGAGTTCGATTGGAACTCCGTTCTCGAGCCCGACCTCTATCGATACGTCGAAACGAGGCGAAAAGGCGGGCTCGGTATCTGGCTCATCAAGAAGCTAATTGACGAGGTGGTTTACGAGCGGGCGGAGAGTAAAAACATACTCACCATGCGGGTGTATCTGAAACTGGTCGGTGAGGCGGAAGTGCTGCGGGGCGAAAAGGGCGGACTCTCTATCCGTGCCCGTTTTGCGCTCTATGCGGTAGCGCTCATTACCGTCCTCATATTCGTCGTGTATAATATCGGAACGAGATACCAGATCAGGACGATACGAAGCAAGTTCATAGACCGATACACCGCAGTAACGGAACAGGTCGCGCAGACATCGATCGATCTGCTGCTCCAAGAGGACGACCTCGCGCTTGCCAATCTCGTCTCCTCCGTGAAGAAGAGCGAGCGGCCTCTGGAATACGTCATAATCACGGATGCCGACGAGAGGATTCTCGCACATACGGAGGTTCAAAGAACCTTCGGCCGTTACCAGCGTCCCCGTGGGGTCCGGTCTCTCTCCGTAAACGAAGAAGTGACGGTTTTCACGTACGTCGCACGGGGCGGGAAAGAGTATAACGACTTTTCCGCCGTTATCGGCTATAATAAACTGAAACTGGGAGAGGTTCACCTCGGTATTCCGGAGGAGAAGTTCGCCGAGGTAAACGATCTCATCACGCAGCGGCTGAGGGTCGCGTTCATCGCACTCTTTTTCTGGAGCACCACGATCATCGGGGTTTTCGTCCTCGGTTCCACGTTTATTTCACCGATACGAAAGCTCGCCGAGGAGATATCTTCCATAAGCCTTACCGGACAGGCGAGGGAGCTTCGTCTTGCCACGAACAACCCGGAGATCTCACGGATAGGCGAGGCCTTTAACGAGATCATGCGAAGCCTCAGGGCAACGCAGGGACAGCTAACCGACCAGACGAGGCTGAGAAGGGAGCTTCAGCTCGCGCAGGAAATACAAAACGCCCTGCTGCCGAAGTCGGTACCGAAACTGGAGGGATTCGATATCGATGCTGCCTATAGGGCCGCGCTTGAGGTAGGGGGCGATTACTACGACTTCTTTGAGGTGGACGAAGATTCGATCGGCATCGTCGTCGCCGACGTCTCTGGAAAGGGTATAGGAAGTTCCATGGTAATGACCATGATCAGAACTTCGATGAGGCTCGAATCAAGGGGGAACAAACGGGCGAGCGACGTGGTAAACAAGGTGAACAGGACGTCGATGGGTGATATAAAAAAAGGTATGTACGTGACCATGTTTTACGTCATCCTCGATTCGAAAAAGCGCCAGGTGAGCTACGCGTCCGCAGGCCATAACCCGATGATCCTCTACCGGGACGGAACGAAGTCGGTCAGCTTCCTCAACCCGGGCGGCATTGCGGTCGGTATCGATCTCGGCGACCCCGATGAGTTCAAGAAGCTCATTACCAGCGAGAAGCTCAGGCTTAAAAAGGGAGACCTGTTGTTCATATACACAGACGGTATCACGGAGGCAATGAACGAGAAACGGGAACAGTTCGGTGAGCAGCGATTGATAGATTTTATCTATAAATATCACCATCTCCCCTCATCGGAGTTCAAGCTGAAGCTCAACGACGAGATCGGTGCCTTTACGAAAGGCTATCCGCAGAACGATGATATCACCTTCGTGGTGGTGAAGCTCGAAATGACGCCGGCCGAGATCGAGTATTCGAAGCGCCTCCATCTGTTCCAGCTTCTCGATGAAGAGGTTTTGCTTGAAACGGCGCTGGAACAGACCGGCATCTCGGAGGAGGAGTATATCGAGCTCAAGGCGAAGCGTGACAAGCTCGGCGATGAAGCCTTGAAGCCTGAGGGGGCCGAGGAAGAGGAGATACTACTCAGGCATGCGACCCATGAACAGGTAAAGGAGATCGCAAAGATCGTCCGGCAGAATCCTGATTACGGTGTGACGAGGATTGCGAGATTGCTCGGTGCACCCGAACACGGTTCGCATGATATTAAGGAGAGCGTTGTTCGCCGAGAGCTCATAAGAATGAAGCTCGATACGGCCGAGAAAAGGGAGGCGTTTGCCAAGAGAGCGCTGCCGACCGGAGCGTCGTATAAGTGACCGTGCCGTCGTGATCGGTGGAGGTGATACCATTGTCCGATTATATCACGAGATTGGAAAACATCGTCAACCCGCTTGTAAAAACGATGATGAACAACCTGAAGTTCTACAGGGTCGACGAGTTCGACGTGCTCGCCACTTTCATGTCCGCCGCACAGCTGTCGGAGCTCGTATACGAGTACGAGGTGAATTACCCGTGGGAGTTCGACGGTTTTGTGGAATGGGCGAATAAGGTGAAGGGGTATCTCGTGTTCAAGATCGACATTGTTCCGTTCACTCCGGTATAAGATGATGACGATTGACAACTAATATCGAAATATGTAAATTAATATGTAGCAAATGGAAAAAGTCGGTACTGTGTGGTAACGATCATTCTAAAACGGGTTTTTGAAAGCCGTACAGTTGCTCCATAGAGGGGAGGTTTTCATGCCAGATATCGAAGTAAATGTGTCGTATGCCGGGGACGGTGAAAATATTGCGGTCATAGCGGCTTCAGGTTTCATCGATACAACGACTGCTCCGGAGCTCGAAAAAAGGCTGGAAGAACAGCTCGCACTCAACAAATACAAGATCATCGTGAATCTCGAGAACATCGATTATGTCTCGAGCGCGGGGTGGGGTGTTTTCGTCAGTGAGATACGGGAGATACGCGAGAACAGCGGTGACCTCGTGCTCGTGAATATGTCGCCTGACGTATACGACGTGTACGAACTGATGGAGTTTTCCTCCATTCTCAAATCTTACGACTCTTTGGCCGAGGCGATATCGGGATTTTCAGGGGGGACCGCTCCTTCGAAGCCCGCTCTGCAGAAGCCCGTCCCGAAGGCTGCGCCCGCTCCCTCTCCCGCTGTAAAACCTCAGGCTGCAAAGCCTAAGGCGGCCGAAAAGCCCGTATCCGAACCCGTAACAGCCGGAGCGTCTGCGGGACCCAGGACGGCAACCGGCGCGGGAGTGTCTTCAGAGTCCCAAACGGCCGCCGGAACGGATATATTTTCCTATGCCAAGAGCGAACTGGGGAAACGGATCATCAACGTCATCATCGACAACCCTTACTTCGAGCCGAAAGAGATCTCAAAGGCCCTGAAGCTTCCGCAGTACGGGGGGCAGAAAGCCGGTGGCGGTGCGGTGAAGAAAGAGCTCAAGGCGATGGGGCTTTTCGACCGGCAGCAGCGTTTCGAGCTGGCGATGAAAAGCCGGGGATAATACGTCCGTTTTCAGCGTATATACACCGCAGCACGGTATAGCCCTCAATACCTCAAAGGTTTTTATTCCAAATTTTTATATTATAAGGTATTTTGTAGAATAGGAACCGTGGTGTACAGCGCGAACACTATTCCACGTACGATACCAGCACGGGGTGGAACGGTATGGAAGCAAAACTGAGACGCTACCTCGCGACTTCGGAGAAGGTAACGAGGGAGATATCCGAGTTAGAGGCGGTGAAGAAGATACCGCTGTACATATCCGATCAGCTGTCGGCCGTGCTCGAGGACGATGTTCAGTACGCCTTCTTAGACCGTTCGACGGGTAATACGTTCGTTTCCGTTCAAATGGACGGAACCGTAAAGAACATACTCCCTTTTTTTTCGGACCGCCGATTCATCGACAAGATTACGGAGCTTGACTGGAGCGTAATAGACTCGAAGGGCGTGCGGTTTCTCTTCGAAGAGGTTTTAAACCAGAGCTTCAATTTCGAAACGTCTTTTCTCATTATTCCGAAGCGGGAGGGTAGCCGCATTGTCAATATTTCCGTTCTCTGGGGAGGAAAGAGCCTCGAGACTGCGGATAAAGAGGAGATAAATTTCATCTCCACGGTGGTGAACGCGGCCGCTCTAAGAATCGTCTACCTCCTCCAATCGATTGAAATGAAGCGGGGTGGGGACAAAGAGCTCAAGAGGAAGGCGCTGGAGCTGAAGGAGCTCGCCGGTATGTGGGGAGACCTGACCTCGCTCGGGAAGGAGGATTTCTTTGCAAGCTCCCTTCTCAACGTCATGGGGCGGGCGTTCTCGAAAACCGCAGTGATCTTCTTGTCGACGAACGAGAACAACACGGAGTATGCCGTCGTCGCGTCCCGCGGGGTGCAGAAAAAGTTGATAGAAAAGATGCATTTCACCGATAAATCGCCCTGCATTCGCCGGCTCATAAAACGTAGGGAACCGCTTTTAACGGCGGAGCTCGAAGACGTCATGGATGAAACGGTCAAGGCGGCCTTCGGGATTCTCGAAGCCGTGGCGCTCGTTCCTCTTTTACAGAAGGGACAGCTATTGGGGTTCCTCGTTTTAGGAGAGAGGATCAATCAACAGCCGTATACGGAGAAGGTGTTCGAGTCAATCAGGATTATTTCGAACCAGATGGTGATGGCAATCGAGAACTCGAAGCTCTCGAACCTCCGGTACGCGTTTTCACGCTACGTTTCGCACCAGCTTGTCGACGGTATCCTATCCAAACCGGAAGCCATCAAGCTCGGCGGAGATCGGCGTAAGGTAACCATCCTCTTCGCCGATATCAGGGGATTCACCTCGATGGCCGAGAGTATGAAACCGGAGGAGGTTGTCGATCTTCTCAACACCTACCTTTCCGCCCTCACCGAGATAGTGTTCAAGTTCGAGGGCTTACTCGACAAATACATAGGCGACTGCGTCATGGCGTTATTCGGTGTGCCGGATACGCACTACAACGACGCGGAGCGTGCGGTAGTTGCCGCGATCGAGATGCAGCAGTATGTCGATGAGAACAATGTAGAGCGTGAAAAGGAAGGACGCAAGCGGGTCGAAATCGGCATCGGTATAAATACGGCGCACGTTATCTTGGGGAACATGGGCTCCGTGGATCGCATGAATTACACGGTGATCGGCGACGGCGTCAATATCGCCTCAAGGCTCGAGGGGCTGGCAGGCAGACGGCAGATCCTTATTACGAGGGAAGTGTACGAGGAGGTCAAGTACCTGGTCAATGCATCCTTTATCGAAACCGTATCGGTGAAGGGGCGTGAGAAACCGGTCGACGTATTCGAGGTGAAAGACCTTATTGCGCGAAAGTACATCAACGCGGTGGAGGAACGCGAGCCCTATATCATCGGTCATTACATCAATCTCGCCCGCGACGTGGAGCTTATCGGCAGAGCGCTCGATTTCTCCCCTGATGATCTCATAAAATTGCGTGCAGCTACGATGCTCATCGACGTCGGCAGGATCGGACTCTCCGAAGGAATATTCAACAAGCCGGGAAAGCTTACACCCGAGGAGTTCGAGGTCGTGAAGAGCCATGTGCTGCGTGGTGCCGAATATGTGGACAAGAAGCTCGGTTTGTTCGAAGAGGGTGTCAAGGTGGTGAAACATCATCACGAGGCTTACGACGGGACCGGCTATCCCGACGGGCTGAAGGGAGAACACATCCCGCTCTGGGCGCGGATCGTCGGAGCTGTCGACAGTTACTTCGCAATGATATCGAAACGACCGTTCAGAGAACCGTTCAGCGAAGAGGAGGCGATGCGGGTCTTGGAGGAGGGAAAGGGTAAAAAGTACGATCCCAAGATCATCGATGTGTATCTTCGCATACTGACCCAGCGCCTTTCGGAGGAGAAGCACAAGGGAGCATAGGATGACCCATTTTTCGAAGAAGATGGTGGTTACGAGCGAACTGGAGAAGGACCTCATCTTCCAGAGCCTTAAAAAACTGAAGCAGCCGGTCAACGTAACGGTCGATAACATAGAATACAGCGGGTATATAGAACGCTACGACACCAGTTCCATTCTCCTCAAAATGAACAGCTCAATTATAGGAGAGATAGAGGGGACCCGGAAGGTCAACTTCGTTTTCAACAACAACTACCACTACTTCACCACGGAAGTACGTCTGCAGGACGAGGAGCGAATCGTCCTGCTCTTTCCGCAAGAGCTTTCTAAGAACATCCTGAGACGGCACGAGAGGGTAAACGTCCGGGGCAAGATATTCATGAAATTCAAAATCATGATACAGGCGGAGAAGAAGGAGTTCGAAAACTCGAGCCTGCTCGATGAGCGGGTCATCTCCAGAGAGGTCAAGAAACCGAGGCCTGCGGTGGATAAAATCCTGAACGGCATCAAGCATCTCGTGTCCGAGTTTGCACAGAAGTTCCAGGTGAAGGTATTCAAGCCGGGCGAACGTCTTTCCTTCGTGGAAGAGCTCATCAAAGAGACCGGAAAGATCTTTGTGATATACAACTCATATGAGGACGCTATCGAGGATAAACGGTTTTACGAAGACGAGATACTCACCGTGGGCAGCGCCTACGATTTTATGATATCGAGGGGAGACCCGCGACAGGCGTGCGAAGGAAAGCTCATCGATATGCTCCAGCAGCTTCGCAACAAACGGATCTTCTCGGAATGCTACGTGCCCATGATGCTGGAGGGCGACGCCGTCGGATATATCAGGCTCATCAATGATATAGACTACCACAGAAGCATCAAGCCCTCCTTTGCAAAACGGGTTGCGGGATATGCGGGCATCCTCGTGGAGGCGCTGGTAAAATACGACTATTTCAGCCTGGAAAGCGGGGGGGAGTTCGATATCCCTGTGGTGAACGTATCGGCCGGCGGACTTCTGTTTACGCTTGACAAAGAAAATTTGAAACAGTACCTAATTACCCAGACGGCATTGCGGATGTCGATTCTCTTTCCCCACCGCCAGGTGGAGGCACGCGGCGTGATACACAGGGTCATAAAGGAGACTGCGGAGTACGGGATAAGTTTTCAGGAGATCAATCAGGACGATATAAAGTATATCGAAAGCTTCGTGAGGCACGAGAAGAAGAATAGGTAGGCGCAAGGGGATTTGTATGGCACCGAAAAACGATAACATGTTAAACAGCAAGATCGGTGAAGATTCCATCTTCGAGGGCAAGTTCTATATAGCCGGTTCGCTTCAGATCGACGGCAGGTTCGAGGGGGAGATCAAGACTCAAGACCAGCTCATCGTGGGTGAGACCGGAAAGGTCAAGACGGATATCTTCGCCAGGCGGGTGGTTGTCGGCGGAACGGTCATCGGTAATATAGAGGCCGGCGAGGAGGTCCTTCTTCTTTCGACGGGCAGAGTCTTGGGAAATATCAAGGCTCCGCGGGTGAACATCGAAGAGGGTGTGGTCGTAAAGGGTGAAATTTCCGTGGATGCGGGGCAGACCAAGGACGTGACGAGCATAATCAAGGAATCTTTCGACTCCGGCCCTAAGCTTAACGACGTGATACGGAAAGCCGATACGGGTAAGGATTCCAAAGAAGATGCATGAGCTCAAGAACAAGTCGGAGATAGTATATATCCGGCAGGCATGCAGGATCGTGTCGGATCTTTTGATGTATATAAAAGAGCTTACAAAACCGGGTATAACCACGCGTCGGCTCGATACGAAGGCCGAAGAGTTCATAAAAAAAAGGGGCGGTACTCCCGCGTTCAAGAACTACAACGGATTCCCCTCCTCGATTTGCACGTCGGTGAATGAGGGAGTCATTCACGGAATACCGTCGACAAAGCGTCTGAAGGAGGGGGACGTGCTCAGTGTCGACGTGGGAGTGCGGAAGGCGGGGTATTACGGCGATGCGGCGATAACCCTCCCGGTAGGCCAGATTGACGGAGAGCTGTCCCGCCTTCTGAAGGTAACGGAGGAGGCGCTCTATAGCGGAATCGAGCGTGCCCTCTGCGGGAATCATATAGGCGATATATCTCGGGCGATACAGGAAAGAGTCGAAAAAGACGGATTCTCGGTCGTAAGGGATTTCGTCGGACACGGTGTCGGCAAGAAACTCCACGAAGAGCCTCCGATTCCGAACTACAAGACTCCGGGAAGGGGGCCGCTGCTCGTTTCGGGAATGACCCTGGCCATAGAACCGATGGTCAATATGGGTACGTACGAAGTGGAAATACTCGAGGACAACTGGACCGTCGTCACTCGTGACGGCAGCCCCTCTGCGCATTTCGAGCATACGATTCTCGTTACCGAGGACGGCCCCGAGATACTCACCATGTACTGATCGCTTCGCTTCCGTTTTACGGACCGTAAAAAAACCGTTGCGATTTACTGCAGGCTGAAAATCCATGTCTCCATTTCGAATCGTCGACCATACGGCGGATATCGCCGTTGTTATAGAGGCAAAAGACCAAAAAACATTACTTTTGGAAGGTATCAGGGCGTTGTATAGTGTCATTACCGGGGGCAGATACGACGACGTATCCTGCAACGCGGCGGGGCGTCTCAGATGGGTGCGTATCAGGATCGGTTTTGCGACGTTTGATACGCTCTTCATAGATTTTCTAAACCGTATCGTCAAGATGGTGGACATGTATGGGGTTCTCCCGGTAGACGTGGTCCCGAGAATAGGGACACGCCGTGCGGTATTAAAAGTGGGCTTTGTAAAAGCGGGGAAAGACGGTATCATTCGAGAAATCAAGGCTGCGACACATCATAATTACAGGGTACGAAAGACCCCGAGCGGTCTCTGTACGACCGTTACATTCGACGTGTGAGGATACGGGGAGAATGGTGGTAAAAAAGAAGGGCAGATCGTTCTACGAGATACGGCCTGAAGGCGGCATGAGGGTTCCCGCATATGCCTATATCAGCGATGAAATGGCAGGGCAAAAGGAGACGACGGAAGCGCTCGGCCAGCTTGCGAACGTCGCCTGCCTTCCAGGTGTGCGGCGTTTCGTCGTCGCGATGCCAGACATCCACTACGGCTACGGCTTCCCCATCGGCGGAGTATGTGCGACGGACCCGGAAAACGGCGTCATATCGCCCGGTGGGGTCGGATACGATATCAACTGCGGCGTCAGGGCGATAGGGACGAGCCTCACAGTAGAGGAAATACGGGGAAGAATCGAGCAGCTTTTGGTCGATCTGTACAGGACGGTGCCCGCCGGTGTCGGCTCGGCGGGGAATATACGGCTTTCGAACAAGGATGAGCGAAGGCTAGTCGGCGAGGGCGCGTTGTGGGCCGTTACGAACGGATTCGGAGAGGAAGAGGACCTGCTGCGCTGTGAGGACGGGGGGAGGATGGAGGGCGCGGAATATTCAGCGGTGTCCGCCGCGGCGCGCGAACGGGGAAGGACGCAGCTCGGAACGCTCGGCGCGGGCAACCATTTTCTCGAGATTTCCTACGTATCACGGATATTCGACCCGGATGCTGCGGCCGTCTACGGTCTTTTCGAAGGAGGGATCGTCGTCCTTCTCCATACGGGATCGCGGGGGTTCGGGTACCAGATATGCGACGACTACCTTGCGATGATGAGGACGGCGCATACATTCGAGCCTCCCGATCCGCAGCTCGTTTCCGTATACCTGAAGGAGGACCTCGGGGCGCGATACCTCGCTGCCATGCGGGCGGCTGCAAACTTCGCGTGGGCCAACCGCCAGGTACTCACCTCTCTCATACGGGGCTGCTTCGAGAGGACGTTCGGCCGGTCGTATACGGGCCTCGGAATGAGTGTCGTCTACGACGTGAGCCACAACATCGCTCGGCTGGAACGGCATGAGGTGGAGGGTAAAAAAATGGTGCTCTGCGTGCACAGGAAAGGGGCGACCCGTGCATTCGGGCCGGGCCATCCGGACCTTCGGGGGCCGTATGGAAAAGTGGGCCAACCGGTGCTCATTCCCGGAGATATGGGGACTGCGTCGTACATCCTGAAAGGCACTGCGGCGTCAATGGATAAAAGTTTCGGTACCGCGTGCCACGGGGCGGGACGGATTCTATCGAGGAGGAAGGCGGTAAAAGAAGCGCAGCACAGGGATATCCAAAGGGAGCTCGGGGATAAGGGGATTGTCGTAATGTCGCGTTCGGATAGAACGCTCAAGGAGGAGATGCCGGAGGCGTACAAGGACGTATCGGAAGTCGTCGAAATCGTTGAACAGAACGACCTTGCCAGAAAGGTGGCGCGGCTCGTTCCCGTCGGTGTGATAAAGGGATAATAAAACGTAACGGGGGTACAAATGGCACGAGAGCGGTTTTTCATCAGAGATGCTTCGCTTTGGGTGGGTAAAAAGATCGAGCTTACAGGCTGGGTCAGGCACATCAGGATAGGGGGGTCGATCTGCTTCATCGAGGTGCGGGACGGAACCGGGCTCATGCAGGCGGTCGTGGTGAAACAGGAGGTGTCCGAGCAAATATTCGAGACCTGTACGACTCTCAAGATCGAGTCATCGCTCACCATCACCGGCACGCTGAAGGCGGACGCTCGCGCTCCGGGCGGGTACGAGGTCGCGGTCGAAGAGCTCGAGGCCGTAAGTATCCCAGAGGAGGAGTACCCGATATCGAAAAAATCGCACGGGATCGATTTCCTGTTGGAGAAACGGCATCTCTGGATCAGATCGAGCAGGCAGCTCGCCATTTTACAGATACGAAGCGAGCTTGCATTCGCACTGAGGACTTATTTTCACGAAAACGGGTTCGTTTTGATAGATACACCCATTCTTACCGGCTCGATCGGAGAGAGTGCGGGCAACCTTTTTCAGACGGAGTATTTCGATCTCGGTTTTGCGTACCTCGCGCAGACCGGACAGCTGTATCTGGAAGCGGCTGCCAGCGCTTTCAGGAACGTGTACTGCTTCGGCCCGACCTTCCGGGCGGAGAAGTCGAAAACGCGCCGGCACCTGACGGAGTTCTGGATGCTCGAGGCCGAGGTCGCGTATTGCGACTCGGACGGTAATATGGACCTTCAGGAGGACATGATCAGCTACGCGGTACGGCGCACTGTACAACGGTGCACACGCCAGCTTGAGGAGATAGAGAGGGATACGGCGCCGCTTTTACAGGTGAAGCCGCCGTTCGAGCGCGTGTCGTATACCGAGGCGGTTGAGATGCTCAACAAAAAGGGTTTCGAGCTTTCGTGGGGAGACGATATCGGCGGAGACGAGGAAACGGCGCTTTCGGAACATTTCTCAAATCCGGTCTTCATATACAACTACCCGAAACAGACGAAGGCTTTCTATATGAAGCCCGATCCCGCGGACCCGAAAACCGTGCTCTGCGACGATCTCTTCGCACCCGAAGGGTACGGCGAGATAATCGGAGGCTCGCAGCGAAACGACGACCTAATGTCTCTCGAACGGCGAATAAAAGAGGAGGGCCTGGAACCCGAAAGCTATGACTGGTACCTGGATATCAGACGGTACGGCAGTGTTCCCCATGCGGGATTCGGATTAGGGCTGGAGCGGCTTCTCTCATGGATCTGCGGACTCAAACACGTACGGGAAGCGATTCCGTTTCCGAGGCTTATTAACAGGATATATCCGTAACCGTACGGTTTCGGGAGGAAAGGTCTTTTGACATGATCCGTAACGCGGCCGGAATATTTGCGGCGAGGTCCATACCGCTTTTGCTCGTGATTCTTTTACGTATACCGGGAGTGCTGCAGGCTTCCGAGTACAGGGTGACCGCGTTTTCGGGAAAGGTGACCGTCCTGCGGGAGGGTGAGAAGGTCCGCGCGGTTTCGAAGGGCGACGTTTTCGGCCCAGGCGATACGCTGAAGACGGGGCGCGACAGTACGATCCGGCTGGAAGAGGGAAAAACTCGATACATGGTCTATCCGTACAGCCTCGTACTGCTGGGGGAGAATCCCGAGGTTGCGTGGGGGAAGCTTTCATCCGCGTTTGACGATCGGTTTTTGGACATACGGTTCTTCCTCTACCCGAGGCCTGCACAGGGGAAAACGCTGAAAATCGGCCTGAGGACGGGAAGAGAGGGGCTTTTGCTTCGTTCGTGCATACGAAGCGAAACGGGATTTAGAAAAGAGATCGTTTTTTTCCCGCTCGGCGGCGGCGATTACAGGGCTCTCACCGGGTTCGATATCGGGCTCAAACCAGACCGATACCTGCTTGAGATCCAAGCCGAAAAAGAGGGCGCAAAGGAGACCGTCGTCTATCCCTTTTACCTCAAGGAGACACGCTGCGAGAGCGGGCTGGTTCGAATATCGGGTGGCAAGTCGGGCTTGTTCGAGCCTTCGGAAGAAAAGAAAACGCAGGCGAAAAAGCTCGCGAGTCTTTTGGCGGACCGATCCCCCGATGCGCTGTGGGAGGACAGGTTTATCTACCCCGTTAACGAGCCGTGCGTCATCTCACGGTTCGGAAGGCGGAGAGTTTACTATATCGGCGGGAAGCGATCCGGAGCCCGCCACCACAGGGGAATCGACTTCAAAGGAGAGGTCGGGGACCCTGTGGTCGCTCCCGCGGCCGGGGTGGTTCGAAGCTGCACAAACAGGGTAACCACCGGAAATACCCTGGTGATCGATCACGGTCAGGGTGTCTTCTCCCTCTTTTTTCACCTCGACTCGATATCCGTCCGGGAGGGGGAGACCGTACGAAGGGGCGAGCCCGTGGCCCGGGTGGGGGAGACCGGGATCACGGAGGGATCGCATCTCCACTGGAGTGTCGTCGTCGACGAAGTGTGGGTGGATCCGATCGACTGGATAGAGAAAAAATACTGAAGAAGGAGCGGCCTATGGAGAATTACACGGAGAAGGTAGATTACGCCGTGCGGTACCTATCCGAGACGATAACAAAGAAACCCGAAGTGTGCGTTATCCTCGGTTCGGGCCTCTCGAGGATTGCGGAAGAGGTGGAAGAGCGTACAGTGATCCGCTACAGGGATATCCGCGGATTTCCCTCCTCCATGGTACGCGGCCACAGCGGGGAGATCATATCCGGCAGGTGCGCGGGCAAACGCGTGATCATGTTCAACGGGCGATTCCATTTCTATCAGGGGTATCCGCTGCAGGAGGTGGTGCTTCCGGTACGGGTCGCCAATGAGCTCGGAGCCGGTACTCTTATCGTTACCAATGCGAGCGGGGGAATAAACCGTTTTTTCGCTTCCGGCGACATCATGCTCATTACGGACCATATAAACATGCTCGGTTCCAACCCGCTCATCGGACGGGAAACCGCAAGCTACGGCCCGATTTTCGTGGATATGACCGAGCCGTACGATCTCACGCTCGTCGACGCGGTGAAACAAGCTGCGCTTCGGCGCGGCCTCGGAGAGCTCAAAGAGGGCGTGTATCTCTCGACAATCGGCCCGAGCTACGAGACGAAGGCCGAGATCTCCTTTTTCGAAAAGATAGGAGCCGACGCGGTCGGCATGTCGACCGTTCCGGAAGTGATCGTCGCGAACCAGCTCGGAATGAGAGTGCTCGGGATATCGGTCGTCGCCAACATGGCCTGTGGAATATCGAAAACGCCGTTGAGTCACGATGATGTGCTCGAGAACGTGGACAGGGCGAGTGAACGGCTCGTGCGTCTCGTGAAGGAGACGCTTGGGAGCGTTCTGTAGGATGACGAAGACGGATGTATATTTCAGGCGGGAGTGTGCCGACGCGGTCAGGCGCGAGATCGCAAACGCGTCGGGAAACGAAGTGTTGTTCTTCGGGTGGACGGACGACGACGACCTCGTGAAACGGGTGGAGGTCGTTGCGCGCGGAAACGATGCCTCCGTGGCTGTTCCCCTTCAAGACGGCTTCGTTCCCGACGTTGTAATCCACAACCACCCGGAGGGGCCTCTATCGCCCTCCACGCAGGATGTTCGTATCTCATCGGTGCTTGCGCAGCGCGGAGTGGGGTTCTTCATCGTAGACAACGAGGCGGACGAGCTGTACGTCGTCGTCGAGCCGGTCAAGAAGATAAAGAGACGGAAGCTCGATACAAAACGCCTTTTGCCGCTGGTATCGAAAGACGGCCCGCTTGAGGAAAGACTGGACCGCTTTGAGGAGCGGGAAGGCCAGCGCGATATGATCCGCGCGGTTTCCGAAACCTTCAACGAAGATGCCGTCGCCCTCATAGAGGCCGGTACGGGAATCGGGAAGTCACTTGCGTATCTCATACCCTCGATACGATGGTCGATCGATAATCATGAGAGGGTCGTTGTATCCACCAATACGATCAACCTCCAGGAGCAGCTTCTCTGTAAGGATCTCCCCTCTCTCTTCGACCTGTTCGAGCAGGGGTTTTCGTATATTCTCATGAAGGGGCGCGGGAACTATGTCTGTATCAACCGGGTCGAGGAAGCCTCCGGAGATATGTTCGCCTTTATCGACGAGGGGGAGAACGAGGAGTTTGCGGCGATAAAAGACTGGATACGCACGACGGCGGACGGAAGCCTCTCCGACCTGACGTTCGTACCGAAGCCGGCCCTCTGGGAGAAGGTGAATTCGCAGACCGAGACATGCCTCGGCGGCGAGTGCGCCTACTTCGGCCGCTGTTTCGTAAACAGGGTAAAGAGAAGAGCGGTTACATCGAATATCGTGGTGACGAATCATCATTACCTTTTAGCGGATGCGGCAATGACCGGATTGCAGACATCGATCCTCCCTTCGTACGAGCGGGTGATATTCGACGAGGCCCATAACATAGAAGATTCCGCGACCTCGCTCTTTTCGAGGAAGATCACTCTTCCGAGAACGATCAGGCTCCTTGGAAGGCTCTATACGGGGGGGAAGAGCCCCCGGGGATATCTCGTGTATCTCTCGAGGAAAAAAGACGGGAAAAAGACCCGGCGGGCTGAGGAGATTAAAAAAACCGTCTCAGGTCTGAAGCGGGAGGCGGAGGATCTCTTTACGGCGCTGAAGGATTTTCTTGACGGCATGCGGCGAGCCGAAAGACCGGGCCTCGGAACAGGAGAGGGGAACGGCTACAAGGTGACCGTGGAGATCGGTGAAGAGGTGAAGAATCACCCGCTCTGGAGCCGTACGATACTGCGCCGGATAGGCGATTTCTACCGAACCTGCGGGGTTCTTGCGGCGGAGCTCTCGACGCTGAGGGCAGATCTCGATAAGACGTCGGATACGCGCGCCGCGAAACAGATCGAGGGATTCGTCTCCCGGATTCTCGAGTATACGGAGATACTCGATACCTTTCTCGAGGATAACGATCAGGAATGGGTGCGGTGGCTCGAAGGCGGGGGCAAGGAGGGGTGCGGGATAAACGTCGCACCCGTCGATGTCGGAGATATGCTACACAAAGTCGTCTTTTCAAGAGTGAAGAGCGCGGTTCTCACCAGCGCAACGCTTACCGTAGACGGGTCTTTCGATTTTCTCAAGCACAGGCTCTCACTGCCCGATTCCGTGGGGGAACGGTGCATTGCATCGCCCTTCGACTGGGACAGGCAGGTCCGTGTGCTCGTTCCCGTGGATACGCCCCGGCCGGATGAGCCCGGGTATGAAGAAGAGATGAGCGGGTATATCAGGGACATACTGGAGCGTACAGGCGGGAAGGCCTTTGTTCTCTTTACTTCCCACAGGATGCTGAAAGAGATCAGCGACCGCCTGAAGCAGCCGCTCGCCTCGCTCGGGATCACGGTATACACACAGGGGGAGGACTCGAGGCGCAACCTCCTGGAACGGTTCAAGAGGCACACGAGCTCCGTCCTCTTCGGCACGGAGAGTTTCTGGGAGGGAGTGGATGCGCCGGGAGAGACGCTTGAATGTGTAATCATCGTAAAACTGCCGTTCAGGGTTCCCACGGAGCCGGTTGTCCGTGCGAGACTCAAGAGGATAGAAGCCGAGGGAAAAAATTCCTTTTATGAATATACCCTGCCGCTTGCCGTAATCAAATTGAGACAGGGGGTCGGGAGGCTGATCAGGAACACCACGGATCGGGGAGTCGTGGCCGTCATGGACAGGCGTGTCCTCTCTAAGAGCTACGGAAGGGTATTCCTGAGATCGCTTGAGACCGCCGATTATAAAAGCGGGGAACGGGCAACGATGATGGACGAGATAACGCGCTTCTTTACCGATACTCCTTGAAAAAAATCCGGTAATTTACTACTTTTATACAATACTGTGCGAGGAGAAGGTGTAGTGGGCAAGTTCTATATTTCGACTCCCATATACTATGTAAACGATGAACCGCACATAGGACATGCGTATTCGACGGTCCTGGCCGACGTGCTGTCGCGGTATCACCGGCTTTTCGGAGACGAAGTGTTCTTCTCGACGGGTACCGACGAGCACGGCTTGAAGGTACAGGAGGCGGCGAAGAAGAGGAAGGTTGAGCCTCTCAAACACTGCAACGAGACGGTGAAACGGTTTATCAGTCTCTGGAAAAAACTCGATATCAGCTACACGAAATTTATCAGAACGACCGAAAAGCGGCACAGATTCGTGGTTCAGAATCTTCTTACCTATCTATACGAACGGGGCGACATTTACTTCGACACCTATTTGGGCAAGTACTGCATACCGGAAGAGCGGTTCTGGACTGAAAAGGACCTCATAGACGGCAAGTGCCCCTCGTGCGGACGCGAGGTGATCTCGATTGAGGAAAAGAACTACTTCTTCAAACTCTCTAAGTACAGGGACTGGCTCGTTTCCTATATAAAAGAAAACCCGGATTTCATACGGCCCTCCACCCGGCGCAACGAGATCCTCGGTTTTCTTAAAAACGGGCTGAACGATCTCTGCATATCCAGACCGAAATCGAGGCTGGACTGGGGTATAGAGATACCGTTCGATAAGAAGTACGTCACCTACGTCTGGTTCGACGCGCTTATCAACTATATCAGCAACGTGGGGGTATACCGGGACAACGATTCGTTTCAAAAATGGTGGCCCGCAGACGTACATCTCGTCGGGAAAGACATAGTGACGACGCATGCCGTTTACTGGCCCATAATGTTGAAGTCCGCCGGTTTCGAGCTGCCGCGTACGATATTCGCACACGGATGGTGGCTCGTGCAGGAATCGAAGATGAGTAAATCGGTCGGGAACGTGGTCAGGCCGGTGGATATGATTAAAAAGTACGGCTCTTCCGCGTTCCGCTATGTGCTCGTACGGAATATGACTCTCGGTTCCGACGCTAATTTCTCGGAGGAGATCTTGGTCGAGACGGTCAACTCTGATCTCGCGAACGATTTCGGAAACCTGCTTTCGAGGCTCGTGAACATGGTCGGACGGTACTTCGACGGAGTGCTGCCCGGGGTGACGAAGCCCAGGAAGGCGGACAGCAGGCTTCAGGACAGGGCGGCCGCGCTCGCCGATACGGTAAAGACGTCCATAAAAGGTATGGAGCTCAACCGGGCGATCGAAGCGGTGCTCGCGTTCGTACGTCAGATCAACAAGTATATAGAAGACAGTGCGCCATGGAACATCCACAAGAAGGGCGATACCGAGCGTTTAGGAACGGTGCTCTACACGGCGTGCGAGGCGTTCCGAATTGCAAACGTGCTGTTCTCGCCCGTCATGCCCGGCAAGGCTGAGGAGGCGTCTCGTTGTTTTGGCGAAGGAATCAAGAAGCAGATAGACCATACAAATACCGATACCTCGATCCTGCAGTGGGGCGGGCTTGCACCCGGTACGACCCTGTCGATCCAGGGCAGCCTCTTTCCCCGGATAGAAAAGAAAAAGGAGATCAACATGGAGATGGCACCGGATCGCGGGAAGAATATGGAACGTCCGGTCGGTATCGAGCAGTTTCAGAAGCTCGATATCAGGGTGGGAAGGATTCTTTCGGTCGAGCAGATCAAGAAGTCCAAGAAGCTCTACAAGCTGAATGTGGACATCGGCGACGAAAAACGCCAGATCGTCGCGGGTATTGCGGAGCACTATACGGACGAGGACCTCATCGGGAAACAGATTGCGGTTATTATAAACCTCAAACCGGCAAAGATCATGGGAGTGGAATCGAACGGCATGATACTCGCAGCCTCGAATGACAATAAGCTTACCGTTATCGGCACGGACCGCGAGATAGCGGTCGGCAGCAGGATCAGCTGAGAGCCATCTATATAGAACACACTGCATAAAACACACCGTACAAAAACTATTGACAAATAAGGCCTATTAATTAGTCTATTATATAGAGGCCTTGCTTCTTGTCATGTGTACCGATATTTTGAGGCCCGGGGTAATCGATGGACTTCGATTTGTCTGACGAGTACGAGGACGATGAGGACGATTTTGTAGATGAGGAATCCAACGATTCCGCGTACCGCGACGAGAGCTACATCGTGAAAACGTATGTGTGCGAAGAGTGCGATTTCCGATGGACTGAGAAGATCTACCCCGAGAGGAACGATTTTCCCGACTACGAGGACGAGCTCGGAGGCGTACATCCCTGCCCGATGTGCGGGTCGCAGAACGTATCGTTTTATTGAAGCCGTGACTACCGGCTACCTCCCTTCCATCCGTTATACCGAATTCCCACACAAAGCGCCGCCTCATTTATCATGCCGCCATCCGGCAAATATGTTATTTTATGTATAGAACCTACGCTGCTGCGAGGAGAATATGGGAAAGGGGAAACGGTTTTTCATCGAGACATACGGATGCGAGATGAACAAGTCGGACTCCCTTGATATCGCCGTTTCCCTGGAGCGGCAGGGATACGTACGTACTTCGGATGCCCTCGAGGCGGATGTCGTCGTCATCAACACCTGCAGCGTACGGCGCCATGCGGAGCAACGGGTATACGGGAGGCTCGGCTACTACAGGGGCCTGAAAAAAAGCGGTAGGAAAGACCGTGCAATCGTGCTTGCCGGGTGCATGGCCCAAAGGCTCGGTAGAGAGGCGCAACGCCGTTTTCCCGAGATAGCGGTCGTTGCAGGCACTTCGCATAACCTGCGAATTCCTCTATATCTGTCGGAATACCAAAATACGAAAATACCTGTGGCGAAAACCAAGCTCGGGGGATATGAGTTCTCACGGCCTGAGGATCGTCGGCCCGAAGGGCACCATGCCTGGGTGACGATCATCAAGGGTTGCTCAAACTACTGCAGCTACTGTATCGTACCGTACGTTCGGGGCCCGGAGCTTTCCAAACCGAGCGGCGATATAACCGCCGAAGTCGATGCACTTGTAGACAGGGGTGTAACGGAGATCACGCTGCTCGGACAGAACGTAAACGCCTACGGTAAGGACAGCGGGGATATATCCTTTGCCGACCTGCTCGAGCGGCTTGATCACATATCCGGGCTCAGGTGGATACGTTTTTTGACTTCCCACCCGAAGGACTTCGACGTCGACGTGATACGAAGAATCTCGGGATTAGGCAAGGTGTGCCGGCATTTCCATCTTCCGCTGCAGAGTGGATCGGACCGCGTGCTCTCGCTGATGAACAGGGGTTACTCCATACGCCACTATATGAGCATCGTGGAGGCGTTGAATCGGTTCGTCGGCGACTTCGCGATTACCACAGACATCATAGTGGGATTCCCCACGGAGACCGACGAAGATTTCAAGAAAACCCTTTCGGTGTATGAGGAGGTGGGTTTCGACGATGCATTTACCTACCGGTACTCAAAAAGGCCGCATATCGCCGCAGGGGCGCTTGACGGCGAGGTGGATCCCGC
The DNA here is from genome assembly GCA_016934265.1 of Spirochaetota bacterium. Classification (GTDB taxonomy): domain Bacteria; phylum Spirochaetota; class B62-G9; order B62-G9; family DRHN01; genus JAFGTF01. Next base: position 28,360 of record JAFGTF010000143.1, on the reverse strand, counting down.
AGTCGCGCAGGACAGGCTCGAGCGGCTCATCGATGTCGTGCGGCGTACGGAGGATGAGAAGAACAGATCGCTTCTAGGAGAGGAGTGCGAGGTCCTCGTCGTGAAGAAAAGCAGGAAGAACCCCTCCGAATTCCTCGCGAAAACTGAGCACGGAAAGTTGGTTGCCTGTCGGCCGACTGGCGGTCGGCCGACCGCCGATGCGCCGGCATTCGGTCCGGGCAGCTTCATCCGTGTCAGAATCGAGGGTATATCGGGAAAGACCCTTCGCGGATCGGAGGTCTTGCGGAGGTACGCACTCAGTGACTGACGTTCGAAAGCTTATAATCTGCGCCGCTCTTCTTTTTATTCTTTTTCCGGCCGTGCACGCGGCCTGGGGGGAAGTCTACTTTCTTCTACCCCCCGACATCGTGGAGAGTTTTTTCCCCGTCTCCGAACACTACATGATACCTGACAGAGACCGTGTCGAGCCGATACTGAAGCGGGCCGAAGACTACGAACGGATGGGAAATTTCAGACAGGCGGCACGGTACTATGGGCTCGCCTATACGAAGACCCGGGACTCGAACGCGGGTCCATACATCCTCTTCAAACAGGCGATACTTCAGGAGCGGGCGGATGAGTCCGTCCGCCTTCTCGAAGAGATTCTCGTTCGCCATACGGATTTTCCCTGCTGCGATGCGGTGCGGTTCGAGCTCGCCCGGCGTCACTACATCGGCGGCGATTTCAAGAAAGCCGAAACCCGGCTTCTGGAGATTCTGGAAAACGAGGCCGGGACCGTGCCGGTATTCACGCCGTACGTGCATACGTTTATCGGAATACTCAAGAGGGAGGAGGGGCGGTACCATGAAGCTTGCGTGTCGTACGAGGAGGCGGTCGGCCTCCTTGCCCAGCAGGCGACCGAGGAAAAAAGCCGATTCATCGTAAAGAACTATCTAGAGATGTCCCGCTGTCTTCTTTTGCAGGACAGATGGGGCGAATCGCTCGACCTCCTGCGGCGGATTATCGGGAGTGCGTCTGAGCCGTTGGTGCTCGAGGAAGCGCATATACTGCTCGCAGGGGGATACAAAGCGCACGATGATCCCGCTTCCGAACGGTCAGTGCTCGTTTTATTTCTCGCCGATTTTCCCGATTCGGTGTATGCATCCCGGGCACGTTCCCGCGTCGGAGAGCTCGGAGCGTACGACACGCCGCAACAATCGGAGACGATAGGCATCTTCGATCCTTCAGTGCCGCAGGGCGCCTACCGGTACGGACAGCCTTCCGAGACCACGCAAAAGGGGGAAGGCTTCGGTGTGCAGATCGGCTCGTTCACGATGGAGGGGAACGCGCAAAACCTCATCGATGTTCTAAAGGGTAAGGGGTTTTGCTCCTACATCGTCGAGACGGAATTCGAGGGCAAACGGGTGTTCAGGGTCCGGGTCGGGGTGTTCGATACGGTCGAAGAGGCCAAGGAAGCAAAGCAGGGGCTCGAATCCGAGGGGTATGTCGGCTTTATCGTGCAAGAGCGCTCACAATGAAAAAAGAAACTCCGATGATGGCTCAATACCACCGTATAAAGCGCGGAAACAAGGACGCGGTCCTGCTCTTTCGGCTCGGGGACTTCTATGAGATGTTCGAAAAGGACGCGGTTTTAGCCTCCTCGATACTGAACATCGCACTCACCAAGAGAAACGGCATTCCGATGTGCGGATTTCCGCATCACGCCGCGGATACCTATATAGGAAAGTTTTTGAAATCCGGAAAGAAGGTCGCGATATGCGAGCAGCGGGGGGACCCGAAACTTGCCAAGGGCATTGTCGATCGCGACGTCGTCGAAATCATCTCCCCCGGCGTGATCACGGATCCCGACCTGCTCGAGGGCAGGGGCAACAACTGCATCGCCGCCGTCTTCGGCACCTCAAAGCGGGGGGAGTACCTCGTTTCATGCAGTTCACTCGACGTCTCCACCGGTGAATTTATCTCGACCTACATCCCGTCGGGGGATGTATTCGACGGCATTCTGAACGAGATCGCGGACAACGGAATACGGGAGATCATATACCCCGAGTCGTGGGACGAGAAGAATCCGTGGGACGGGTTTATCGGGAAGCTTCGCGATCTCACGGGCCGGACCGTGTTCAGGGCCGCCGGCGACGGACTGTTCGACGAGTTTGCCTGTCTTGAATCGCTGAAAGCCCACTTCGGGATCGTCTCGGTGGACGTCTTCGGATTCCAGAGCGACCTGGAGGTTTTCTCCTCCGGTGCCGTTCTCTCGTATGTGAAGGACAGCACCAAGCGGGACGTTTCCCATGTGCGGTGGGTCAAAAAGAAGCAGCACGGGGACTTCCTTCTGATGGACAATGCGACGAAGCGGCATCTCGAGCTCACCGAGAGCATGAGCGACCCGGGGAGCAGTGCAACGCTGTTCTCCGTGCTCGATCATACGCGGTCGGCAATGGGCACGAGACTTTTGAAACGGTACATCCACAACCCGTCGGCGGACCGGGTCGAGATCTCGGAGCGCCTGCAAAAAGTCCGCCTCCTCTTCGAGGATCGGGAGCTTCTTTCCGGGATTCAGCGCACGCTTACGGAGGTTTTGGATGTCGAACGGATCGTTTCCAAGCTCTCCATAGGGAAGGGTACGGCCAAAGACCTCGTCGCGCTGAAGAGCTCGCTGTTCGCGATACAAACGCTGAAGGCGATTCTCGAAGAAAGAGAGCTCTTCTTCCGGGAAAAAGAAAAGATCGGGGACTCGAGCGGCCTGACGTCCCTTGTCGACTCGGGAATAGTGGAAGACCCTCCGCTCTCCGTCAGGGACGGGGGATTCATCAAAAGCGGGTACGACGTAAAGCTCGATGAGTACAAAAAAGCACTCTCTAAAAACCGGAAATGGATCGGTGACTATCAGGCGGATCAACAGAAGAAGCTCGGTATAGGCTCGCTGAAGCTCCGGTACAACAGGATAATCGGCTACTATATCGAGGTGACGAAACCCAACCTCACACTCGTACCGAATAACTACATCAAGAAACAGACTCTCGTAAACGCGGAGCGGTTTACCACGCAACAGCTTCAGGAGCATGAGATACTCATCATGGAGGCGCGGGAGGGGGCTAACGAGCTTGAGCGTGCCCTTTTCGAAAATATCCGCGGGATAGTCCTCAAGGAGACCGAGATGCTGTTCTCGGCCTGCGAGGCAGTCGCGCGCATCGACGTGTTCCAGTCGCTCGCCTGGGCAGCCCTGGAAAACGGGTACTGTATGCCGGAGATAGCGGATGAGAATATCATAGCAATAACCGACGGACGGCATCCGGTGATCGAGAAGTTCGGCGAGGAGCGGTTCATAGAGAACGACCTGTTACTGGACGATGCGGACAGAAGGGTCATGATACTCACAGGTCCCAACATGGCGGGAAAATCGACGTTTCTCAGGCAGGCCGCCCTCATCGTGATCATGACGCATATCGGCAGTTACGTTCCCGCGAAAAAGGCAAAGATGGGAATCGTCGACAGGGTTTTCTCGCGTATCGGAGCATCCGACCGTCTTGTGAAGGGGGAATCCACCTTTCTCGTGGAGATGATCGAGACGTCGCGAATCCTCCACTATGCGACGAACAGAAGCTTCATTATAATGGACGAGATCGGTAGGGGTACCTCCACCTATGACGGGCTCTCCATTGCATGGGCGGTGCTCGAGTATCTTCTGGACGAAGATAAAGTCGGCGCAAAGGCGCTGTTCGCCACCCATTACCATGAGATAACGGCGCTCGAGAGCAGACAGGGGGTCGTCAACTACAACGTGACGGTGAAGGAGTGGAACAACGACGTAATATTCCTGCGTAAAGTCCTTCCGGGAGTCGCATCGAAGAGCTACGGGATCGAGGTTGCGCGGATGGCGGGTATACCGGAAATCATTATAGAGAGGGCGAAGTCCATTCTGCAGAAGCTCGAATCCGAGTACGGCTCGTACGTTCCTTTTTTTTCCGAGCGGGGGGAAAAAGAAAGACCCGAGAGCCAGCTCGACCTTTTTCCCTCTTCGTACGATATCCTAAGAAAAGAGCTTTCCGTGGTCGATATCGATTCGATTACACCGCTCGAAGCGCTCAATATCCTAGACAGGTTGAAGAGGAGCATCTGAGCCTCGGGCTTTGAAGGGAAACGAAACACGGCACCGTCGGGTTTGGTTTTCAATGCCGTGTGAACGGACGCGTACATGGGGAAATTCGTAATAGAGCCTGACATTCTCTTTCAATGGGCCGATGTCCTGTTCGCCTTTTTTTTTCTCGCAGTATCCGTGTACCTCTTTCTCAGGCACAAACCGGGGTATATCACTCCGATTCTCTTCATGGGGCTTTTTTTGTTCCCGCTGCAGTTCAGCATCTGGTTTGTTCCCGCACAGCGGCTCTCCGGCGCCTTCGGTATAAACCTCCTTGAGACCCTCTATTTGCTGTTCGTGAAGGTCTGTCTGCTCTTCGCCCTCCTGTTGTCCCGAAGGTGAGGAATTATGAGTTGACTTTGATTTGAAACCTCTTTATCTTATTTGAAAATATCGGGGGGTTCGATGTATTCGATCGTCGAAATCAACAGCAAACAGTACAGACTGGAAGAGGGTAAACCGGCCCTTGTCGATAGAATAGAAGCCAAGAAGGACGAAGAGATAAAGATCGACAAGGTTCTCCTCCTGCGCGACGACAAGGAAGGCGTCAAGATAGGAAAACCCTACCTCAAGGGAGTGGCGATACAGGCGAAGGTGCTTGGAAACGTAAAGGGAAAGAAGCTCAGGGTATTCAAGTACAAACGGCGCAAGGACTACAGAAGAACAATCGGCTCTCGGCCCGAATATACGAGAATAGTCGTCGAGAAGATGGAAAGGGGTACGTAATATGGCCCATAAGAAGGGCGGCGGAAGCACAAAGAACAGCAAAGACAGCCACTCGAAGCGGCTTGGAGTAAAACGGTTCGCAGGCCAAGCGGTAAAAGGCGGCACGATTATCGTGAGGCAGCGGGGTACCAGGATACATCCGGGGAAGAACGTCGGAAGAGGAAAGGACGATACGCTGTTCGCAAAGACAGACGGAATCGTCGTATTCGATACTTTCAGGCGGGGAAAAAAGAGGGTATCTGTTACCGGCGGAAAATGAAGGTTTTCGTGCATCACCGGTTTATGGGAGGCGGTCAAAAGACGCATCCCCCACTCTTCCCGAAAAGACCGGCACCTTCTTTCGATACAATCATACAAATTCCTCCTCTATTATACATATCATTTCGTATACTACGCATAATACCCGTAACGGTAGCGGCAACGACATCCGGTTGCGGCACGATACATCCGGGGTAGGGACGGCAGACTTGTCGAGATTCGTCGATGAAGCTGACATTACGATACGATCGGGCGACGGCGGAAGAGGGGCGGTCTCCTTTAGAAGGGAGAAATACGTCCCGAAAGGGGGCCCGGACGGCGGGGACGGCGGAGACGGCGGTGATGTAATCTTTCTGGCACAGCACGGCATCAAGTCTCTGTACGATCACCGGATTAAACGATCCTATCGTGCCGAAAACGGGCATGCCGGCGCACGGCGCAATATGAAGGGAAAGAAGGGCACAGATTGCATCATCGCGGTCCCTGAAGGGACGGTCGTTATCGACAGGCACTCGGGGAGGCTGCTTGCCGATTTGGCCGAGAACGAAAAGGCGGTGCTGCTTGCAGGCGGCAGGGGAGGACGGGGGAACTCGCACTTTGCCACCTCGACGAACAGGGCTCCGAAGTTCGCGCAGGAGGGATCGCCGGGAAAAGCGCTTTTTGTAACGCTCCAGATCAAGACAATCGCGGACATCGGTATAGTCGGCCTGCCGAATGCGGGTAAATCGACGCTGCTTGCGACCCTTACAAAAGCACGTCCGAAGATAGGGGCGTACCCGTTTACCACACTTTCGCCGAACCTCGGGATCATGGAGTTCAAGGGCCGGGCACAGTACGTCGTCGCGGATATGCCGGGCCTGATCGAGGGAGCGAGCAGGGGTGTCGGGCTCGGTATTCGCTTTCTGAAGCACATAGAGCGCACGAGAGCGCTTATCCTGCTTCTCGACATGTCAGGGGCGGATTATGTCGAGCAGCACGATATGCTCGTTGGCGAAATGGCGAAGTACTCGGCCGATCTCATTACAAAGCCGAGAATAGCCGCCGGAAGCAAGTATGATATAAGCGCCGACCGGAAGAGGGATTTTCTCGAAGCCCCCTTTCCGGGTGAAAAGGTCTGTATTTCTTCGGTAACGCGGTTTAATATAGATATCCTGAAAGAAAAGACGATCGCCCTGCTGGAGCGTGCCGATGCCGGTTCGAATGCGTAAATTCGGGATTTTCGGGGGGACCTTCAATCCAATACATACCGGGCATCTGAGACTTGCCGAGGATGTACGGGAGGAGTACTCTCTCGATACTATCCTCTTCATTCCAGCTAACCTCCCCCCGCACAAACGGGCGCCGGAGGGATTGGACCCCTCTCACAGACTCGAGATGGTACGGCTTGCGATAAAGAACAACCCCTGTTTCCGGTGTGACGGCATAGAGTTGAAGCGGGGGGGAGTATCCTATACCATCGATACCGTTCGATATCTGTATGACAGATATACGTTCGAAGAAAGACCGTATCTTATCATCGGTTCGGACCTGACCGATACGCTTCATACCTGGAAGGAGATCGAAACTCTCTTGCGGCTTGTCCGCATCATCGTGCTTATGCGTGCAGGGCACGACCTCGCCGGGCGGAGTACCCTATCGCCGGGAAAAGAGGGAAGCGGCTGGTTCAGTTATAAGAGGCGGACGATCGATATCACCTCTTCCGAGGTGCGCGGACGCATACGTGAAGGCAGAAGCGTCAGATACCTTGTACCGGATGGGGTTTTAAAGTATATTAAAAAAAACGGGCTGTACAGGGCGGGGAAAGAAACAGCCGGGCCGGAGGACGAGGGCGATGCTACCCCCCGTTGAGCTGCTTGATCGTGCGGTGAAAGAGAGGGTCACGAAACAGAGATACGTACACTCCGAGGGTGTGCGGGATACGGCGGTCTTCCTCGCCGGCAGGTACGGGTGCGACGAAAAAAAGGCCGCGTGCGCGGCCATTCTGCACGACGTCGCGAGGGATCTGCCGCTTCTGACGATGCAACGCATCGCGGTGACGCGCTGCACCGGCAAGACGAATCGGGATATCGAAGAGAGGTCACAATCGGCTTCGGTACGGCGTATCCCCGGGAAGAACAGCCGAGAGCCGGTGCGGGATGGAGAAAACGATCCGGTGCCCAGTCTTTTCAACGACGTCGTCTTTCGAAGCACGGGGCTTTTGCACGCGTATGCGGGAAAAGTCATCGCCTGTCGTGATTTCGGTATCAGTGACGAGGAGGTATTGCACAGCATCGAGCTCCATACGACTGGGGGCGAAGGGATGTCCGTCCTGGACAAAGTGGTATTCGTGGCGGACTACACCGAGCCGACCAGAAGTTTTCGCGGCGTGCAGACCGCGAGGAGGATCGCAAAGAGGGACCTAGACGAAGCGGTACTGTACATATTCGGTTCAATGTTGAGAATGCTGGTGCAAAAAAAATCATATATATGCGGTAACACCCTTCTCGGGTATAACGAGCTTATCCGGTGCACGGAGGGTCGAAATCCCTGAAACTGCACCCCACATCCTGTGCGAGCACATCTTGTGCACGTGTACTTCGTACGCACATACTCTAAAAGGAGCGTAGTTACTGATATGGGCATAAAGGTGTCGGACATCAGATTTCAACACAACAACCGAAAGTCGGATTTCGACTGGGTAAGCATCCTGCTCATACTGGTCGCGATCGGCATCATAGTCGGGACTATTCTCTTCATCTTCTACTTCAGGGCGAGCGAGCTCGAGGAAACCCTTGAAACCGAGGTGACGGTATCGTGGGTTTTCGTGGAGAACAACGGCGAGAAGACGGAAGCGGTGCTCCTCTACTTCTACAATCCGAAGACGAATAAGCTCGCCTCTCTCGTTATGCCTCCGAGGACAAGGCTCAAGGTGGAGTACGAAGACAAGCCGGCGTACGATATACTGGGGAACGTATACTTCAAAGGCGGCCCGGCGATCGTGAAAAAAACCGTCGAGAAGCTTACGGGAAACGTGTTCGATTTCTATCTCGCCTACGATCTTTCGGATGTGGAGAAGCTCGTCGACCTCTTAGAGGGGGTTGAGATCTATAACCAGAACAGCCTGATACTGCTCGATTCCGAAAATAAAACCTTTATTCAGGTGCCCAAAGGTAATCTCGTCCTCGACGGCGCGAAAGCCAGGGAGTTTTTACTCTACAAACAGGGTGATTCGGGAATGAAGATAATGGTGGAGAACCATCGGGTCTTCTTGGAGTCGCTGCTCGAGAGAACTTCCGATATAGAGCTTTTGCTTGACAACTCCAGGGTTTTTAAGATCCTCACAAGGGAGGTCGTCACGAATATGGGCAGGCGGGACCTGAAGGTTCTCGCCTCTGAAATGGGCAACGTCTCTGCATCGAAGATACAGTTCTATCGCATGCTCGGGAAGAACACGATGATTAAGGAGGAGCTGTACATAACGCCTATCGAGAACGGGAGCTGGCTGAAAAGCCGGATAGAGAACCTGAAGAAATTTATTAACGACGAGGGCCCCGCTCCCATGGGGGACGAGATATATATCGAAATTCTGAACGGATCGACAAATCCCGGTCAGGCGCAGAACCTGAGGAACTATTTCGTGGAGTACGGTTTCAACATCGTCCATTACGGAAATGCACCGAGAAGCGACTATGCGAAGACCCTCGTAATCGACCGGATAGGGAGGCCTGCGCTCGCGAAACGCATCGCAGACATAATCAACTGCCAGGAGGTCCACACCAAGACAGACAACACCCTCATGGTCGATGTCACCATCATCATCGGCAACGATTTCGAGGGCAGATATGTCAGGTGAAAATACCCTTCCCGAAATGAACAGGGTGGCTCTGGACACGGCCGGGCTTTTGTGTGACAACCGGGCCCGGGATATCGTCGTGCTCGACCTGGGGGGTTTGACGAGCATCACTGATTACTTCATTATCTGCACGGTAACCTCTTTTGTCCAGACGAAGGCGCTGGTACGCAGTATCGAGGAGTACATGGACGGACACGGGATGAAGCCCATATCTTCGAATGTAGATACGAATTCCCCCTGGGTGCTCTTGGACTACAACTACCTTATCATCCACATCTTCCTCCCGGAAGCGAGGGATTTCTACGGGCTCGAAAAGCTCTGGTCCGATGCGGCGGTGGTCTTCGCGGATAGAGGTGGCATCGCATGATACGGGGTGTATTGTACTGGATCGCCGGCAGCCTTATTACCCTCATGCTGGCGATTTTCGTATTCATTCTGTTTCCCTTTCTGAAGAAAGGGTCCGGCTTGCCCCATAAAGTTTCAAGGGTATGGGCGAAAACAGTGTTCGGGTTCCTCTGCGGCGTGAAGCTCGATATACGCGGATTGGAGAGAATCGAGCGTGAACAAAATTACATCATCGTTTCCAACCACCGCTCCTACACGGACATCTTCACCGCATCCTGGTCAATACCCCTCGATTTCCGCTGGCTGGCGAAGAGCTCGCTGTTTCGAATACCGGTAATCGGGTTTGCGATGAGGGTTTGCGGGTACATTCCCATCGAGAGGGAGCGATCGGTCTCCGCATCGAAAAGCCTCGATAGAACGAAAAAGGTACTCCAAACGGGGAAATCGGTATGGATCTTCCCGGAGGGGACCCGTACTCCGAAGCCGGAGCTCGGGATTTTCAAGCGCGGCGCCTTCGTGCTTGCGAAGGATACCGGCATACCGCTTTTGCCGGTCGTGTTCGTCAATACGGACAGGGTGTTTCTGAAGCCCGCCGTGATACGGCCGCAGCGCGTCGGAGTTTTTGTACTTCCGCCCGTGTCCTACGGCGATTTCGTGAAAAAGGGCAGGGGAGACGAGCGAAAGACGATACGGATGCTTTCGGATCATATAAGAAGGATCATCCAGACGGGCTACGACTCCCATGCCACCTGATCTTTACGACGACATACAGTACCTAAAAGGCGTCGGCCCGAACCTCGCCGGAAGACTGAAGAAGCTCGGAATCGAGAAAGTCTTCGACCTGTTATGCCACTTCCCGCGTTCATATGAAGACAGAAGGAGTATCCGCCTCCTACACGAGGTAAACGAGAACGAGAAGGCGACCTTTAAATTCACCGTTCTGCGGCACGAGAAGTTCTTCTACAGGGGAAAAACGCACCCGAAGATCGAGGTCGAAGACGAAAGCGGAACGGCATATCTTTTTTGTTTCAACAGGAACTTCATTACCAACACCCTTGCGGTCGGAACCTCGTTTTTTCTCACCGGCGCGTTTACGAGAAAATACCGGATTCCTTCATTTTCTCAGTTCGAATACGAGATGGACACGGACGGAGCCGATCTCGGGATCGTACCCATATACCCGCTCACGGAGGGAATCTCCCAGAAGAAACTGCGGAACCTGGTAAAAACCGTTCTCTCGCTGTACCCGGATGCGCTGGAGGAAGATATACCCGCATTCATACGGGAGGGGTACGGCATACGCCCGAAGCACAATCTGTTTTCCGAGATACACTTCCCGTCGAGCCTGGACGCTGTGAGGAGAGCGAAGGAGCATTATTCCTATGAGGAGTTCTTTAAATTTCAGGTCGTCTGCGCGCTGGCACGGAAGTCCCAGCACGAGATCAAAAAGCAAAGGCGGACGTTCTCCGGGAAACTGAGGGACACGTTTCTCGCGCGGCTGCCGTTCTCATTCACCGCGGCGCAGGACCGGGTCTTGGGTGAGATCGAGCGCGATCTTTCAGGCGAACAGCCCATGAACCGTCTCATCCAGGGAGACGTCGGGTGCGGTAAAACGGTTGTTGCCCTGGCTGCGGGACTCAACGTGATAGAGCGGGGCGGCCAGGTTGCAATCATGGCGCCGACGGAGATACTTGCGCGGCAGCATTTCTATACGATGCTGCGGTTTCTCGAAGGCGTAGATGCGACCTGCGCGTTCGTTTCCGGCTCGGTGAAAGGCCTCGAACGAAAGGAGATAGTGCTCGATCTTTTAAAGGGCAACACCAACATTCTGTGCGGAACCCACGCGCTTTTTTCGGAGGATATCGAGTTCAGAGACCTCTCGCTCGTAGTGATCGACGAGCAGCAGAAGTTCGGCGTGCTCCAGCGGGGGGAGCTGCGTGCGAAGGGTGACCATCCCGACTGTCTCGTAATGAGTGCGACGCCGATACCGCGTACGCTCGCAATGACCCTGTACGGCGATCTCGATATTTCGGTGATAGACGAGATGCCGAAAGGCCGTGAGGCGGTAAAGACTGATATCGTCAAACAGGCGCAGATAAGAAGGGTGTACGATCTCGTCCGAAAGGAAGTGGTGGCGGGGCGGCAGGCGTATTTCATATACCCGTTGATAGAGGAGGGACAGTCGAACGACATAAAGAATGCGGTCGAATCGTACGAACGGCTGAAAGAGGAAGTGTTCAGCGATCTTCGGGTGGGGCTCCTTCACGGGCGGATGGACGACGATAAGAAGGACGGCGTCATGAAGAAGTTCAGGAACGGCGAGTACGATATCCTCGTGGCCACCACGGTGGTCGAGGTCGGGGTGCATGTCCCGAATGCGACCGTGATGGTTGTCGAGCAGGCGGAGCGGTTCGGGCTCTCGAGTATTCACCAGCTCAGGGGGAGGATAGGAAGAGGCGGCGAGCGTTCTTTCTGCTTTCTCGTTCCGGACAGAACTACGGGAAGAGAAGCGTTCAACAGGCTGCGTATACTCCAGGACACCCATGACGGGTTCAAGATAGCCGAATGGGACCTGAAGCTCAGGGGGCCGGGGGAGATAATGGGCAAGCGACAGTCCGGTGTGCCGCAGTTTATCATGGACGATCTCGACGTGAACACGAAACTGTTATACAGGGCACAGAAGGACGCGCGAGGATTTGTGGAAGGCGAGATAGGCACCGAAGAGGAAAAAAGTCGGTATCTCGAAGGATTTATAAAAAGCGAGGGGTACAAAAACGCGATGCTGTACTACGGGGGTTGAGAACAGGGCGAAGTTCGCTTCTCTTATTAATATTGAGTTTAATCGCCCTGTTCTATGCAGAAGCCCGGGGTACGAAATACTAATTCAAGTGAATCAGAATACAGGCTTCTGCACGAGGGATGCGCTTGTAATTGCGGCATTTTCGTCCGGTCTTCAAGACAGGGCGAATATCGTATTTTTCTCTGATAGAAGATTTACTCGTCCTGTCTTTGATGTATGCTGTTTTCGGTTTCGCAGGGTAACAGCGGGAAGGGGGAGATACTACACCGGCTGCTGTCCGTCGGTCGGCTGATGATAAAGGCGACGTGTGCAGTATAAAACGGTAGGGTGATCGCTGCAGTATGGATACGGTTTTTTCGGGGGAGAAACGGTGGCGAAAATGCTTCGTCTGTCGGGCGGAAGCTTTGCGGGAAGAAGGATACGGGTGCCGGCACTGGGGACACGGCCCGCAACGAACCGGGTGAGGGAGGCGACGTTTTCCGTGCTGCGCTCGTTCTTCGAAAACGGCGTGCAGGGCATGTGCGTTTTGGACCTCTTCGCGGGATCGGGTTCGCTTGGAATCGAGGCGTTGAGCAGAGGTGCCGAGCGCTGTACATTCGTCGAAAGAGACCGTGCCGCCTGTGAATGTATCAGGGGGAATCTGAAAGCCTTGGGGGTTACGGGCGAGGTGGTTCAATCCGACGTCGTCCGGTTCCTGCACCGGGTGCGGGATATCGAGTACGACCTCATATTCATGGATCCTCCGTACCGCTACGACCGGATGGAAAAAACCGTCGGTCTCATTCGAAAGGCGGCGGCCCCCGCGAAAAGCCCTGTCCTTTCGTACGAACGCATATTCACTCCTTCGCTGCCGGAGTTCGGTACGGGCGCCGAGCTTCTCACGCGCAAGCGATACGGGCAGACGGAGGTACTGTACTACATAATTAAAAAGGCGGAGGGAGAAGCTAAATGAACAGGCGGACGCTCGGAATCGTATTCATATACTTCGCCGCGGTGCTTATTATGCTGTCGATTCTATTTTTGTTCGAGATCGTCAGGTTCCGTTTTGCGTATACCACCGCGTCGGCCGGTTTCATACTGTACATCGCCGGTACGCTCCTTATGAAGGAGGGCCGGCTCACCGGATACAGGATCGTGATGATCGTCGCAGCGCTCGCCCTCATCGGTTTCGCGGTGGTGAAGGAGGTGTTGTGACCGTAAAAAAAAAGAGGACGCGACTTCGGCCCGGCGACTGCGCGATCGTTGCGATCGCGGTTTCGCTGATCGTCGTATTCTCCTGCCGGTACTTCTTCGCGTCCTCCGGCGGGGCGAGGATCGAGATCACTGCCCCTTCCTATGACGACTCCTTTTCGCTCGAAGAGAACAGGGTGGTGGATGTTTCGGGTCCCCTCGGAATCACCAGGGTGGTGATACGAGACGGCGAGGTATGGGTTTCCGAATCGCCGTGCAAACAGAAGATCTGCGTCAAGATGGGGCACAAGCACAGGGTGGGAGACCAGATCATCTGCATACCGAACCGTGTGCTCGTCGAGATCGTAGGGAAGGGCGAGCAGGTTGACGGTATAGCGAGGTAGCGGTGTACAAGAAGAGTTATATCAGTGAGTCGATACGCGGGGCCGGAGGCCGGCGCCGGCTGTTCTATATCGCGTTTCTCGCAACCATGGCCATTTTCCTCGCCATCGCCGAGCACATGATCCCGAAACCGCTTCCCTGGATGAGGATAGGCCTCGCAAACGCGGTAACGCTCTACGCCTTCACCATACTGCGGCCGAAGGAGGTTTTCTTTCTCGTGCTGTCGAGGACGGTCGCGGCATCGCTTCTTTTAGGGAGCTTCCTGTCGGTAACCTTTGTCTTGAGCGTTTCAGGGGCGCTCTCCTCGTTCTGTGTGATGTGCCTGCTGTATCTTTTTTTCGGGCGATGGTTCAGCCTCGTGGGAATCAGCGTCGCGGGGGCGCTCACAAGCAACATGACGCAGCTTCTGATCGTAAACGCGCTCTTCATACAGAGCGACCTTTCTTACTATTTCATTCCGATACTCACCGGCTTTGCGCTCGCGGGAGGCATACTGAGCGGGCTGTTCGGACGGTTTCTTTCCGAAAACATATAGAATTGGGGAAAAGAGAATGGATACCGAAGCACGTTTTTACAAGAGGGTCGATTCCGACAGGGTGCGCTGCGGGCTCTGCCCTCACCGCTGCTCTCTAGGTGACGGGAAGACGGGCATCTGCGGGGTCCGGACGAACAGGGGCGGTACCCTCTATACATCGATATACGGCGAGCTGTCCGCCGTCGCAATGGATCCGATCGAGAAGAAACCGCTGTATCACTTTTTCCCCGGCAGATCGATTCTCTCGGTCGGAACCGTGGGCTGTTCGTTCCGCTGCGGCTTCTGCCAGAACTACCATATCTCCCAGGACCCGGGCCATCCCACCGAGTATAAAAGCCCCGAAGATACTGTGGCCCTTGCCCGCGGCAATGCTTCTTTAGGGATCGCCTATACCTATTCCGAGCCGATGGTGTGGTACGAGTGGGTGATCGATACGTGCCGGCTCGCGCGAAAGCAGAGCCTGAAAAACGTGTTCGTCACGAACGGCTTTATCAATCCGAAACCGCTTCATGAGCTTCTCGACTACGCCGACGCATTCAACGTTGACCTCAAGTCCTTCAGCGATGAGTTCTACAAAAAGCACGTGGGGGGGCGGCTCGATCCGGTGCTCGAAACGATATCGGAGATCTCAAAAAAAGAGGAGATCGCGCTCGAGGTCACCACCCTGATCATACCGGGATATAACGACTCCACGGATGAAATGGAGAGGCTAACCGACTGGCTGTCCGGTCTCGGGCCGGATATACCGTACCATCTGTCCGCCTACTATCCCATGTATAAGTTTACCGCGCCGCCGACTCCGGTCTCCACGCTCCGGCGGTTGGAGGAGATCGCGCAAAAGAAGCTTCGGTATGTGTATCTCGGCAACGTGAGCGGCGAGTCGAATACCCGCTGCCCAAGCTGCAACGCCCTGCTCGTACGCCGATCCGGCTACCGGGTACAGGTCGAGAACTACGAAAACGGACGATGCGCCTCCTGCGGCGAGCCGGTCCCCATACGGGGATAAAAAACGGCGCCCCCGCCCTGCGCAGGGGGTCTTTCGGCGAAATCCCTTGACTATGGATACATAATATATTAACTAATATAGAGCGTCGAAAACGGCGCTTCGCGGCGCGGGGTGGAGCAGTTGGTAGCTCGTTGGGCTCATAACCCAAAGGTCGCAGGTTCAAGTCCTGCCCCCGCTACAACATATAACTCCCTGGCTCTGATAGAGTCAGGGAGTTTTTTATTTAAACATGGGGACGGAGGATGACAATATGACAATAAATAGTGATCTACAATGTCACGATGTCATGCCCCGTCCCCATGTTTTTCATAGCGGCACAATGATATGTACAAGCGAGGTCTCGTTTTTTCCGTACCTGTCGAAAAAGGTGTCCAAATCTAATGGTAACGAGATAAAAGATGTCATCCGCGATCGATATCGAAACACTATCCGCCCTTTTATTTTTCACGTGAAAATGATAAAATAATGCTCTTGTTATCGACATGTAGTAAAGGAGAGAAGCCATGATGAAGAAGCTTCCGGATGCGGAATTCGAAAGAAGAATACGGGCGATTCAGAAAAAGCTCGTCGAGCACGGGTACGACGCATATCTCGTTCACTGCAACGAGGCGGACCAGGCAAACGTGCGCTACCTCAGCGATCACTGGCCCATTTTCGAGACTGCGGGGGTTATCGTTCCGAAGGAGGGCGAGCCGGTCCTTCTCATCGGCCCAGAGGCCGAGCCCTTTGCTGCGGACCGAAGCCGGATCAAAAAAATAAGAAAGATGATCGAATACAGGGAATCGGCCGAACCGGAGTATCCGGACATACCGGTATCCTCGTTTAGGGATGTATTCGACGAGGTGTCCGGGCACAGGGGCGTAAAAAAGCTCGCGCTAGGGGATTACTCGATCCTCCCAATGCCGGTGTACGACGGCGTAAAGGATGCGCTGGGCGGCGGGGGAGAGATCGTCCGCGCGGAATGGATCATCTCCGATATGCGGACCGTTAAGTCGGAGAACGAGCTCGCCATGATCAAAGAGGCTCATAGAATCAGCGAGCTCGCGCTTGGGGACGTTCTCAACGAGATGAAACCGGGCATGACGGAAAAGCAGGCCCTCGGCATCGTGTACGGCTCCCTCTACCGCCACGGCGCGGAGGCGGAGGGGTTTCCGAACTATGTCTTCGGGGGAAAAAAGACAAGAAATGCCATTGCCCGTGCGACCTACGATAAGATCGAGAAAGGGAAGCTGATACAGCTCTGCATCGGCGCCCGCTACGGAGGATATTCGTCGTCCGTGGGAAGGCCGGTGATTTTCGGGAAGATGCCCTCTGAAATGAAGAAGCACGTGCAGTTCGGGCTCGACGCGCACTTGAAAACCTACGAGTGGATTAAAGCGGGGGTCGTCGCGCAGGACGTGGCGAGAAAATACCTGGAGTTTTTCAATCGAAACGGCTACGGCGACTGCTACCTGTACGGCCCCTGCCACGGGACCGGCATCATAGAGGTGGAGAAGCCGTGGATGGAAACGAGCTCGAGCTACGAACTTTTGGAGAACATGACGTTTATGGCGGATACGTTCTTTACCTGTGATGACTACGGCTTTCGCTGGGAAGACGGTTTCAGGGTCGAAAGGGACGGATGCGAACCGTTTTCGAGCGCGTGGAGCAAGGTCATCGAGCTGTGATGCGGCTTTTCATATATGAATATGTGAATCATGCGGCGTAATGATCGTTTGAAACGAAGAGTCGTCGTTTGGTACGTGGCAACGAAAACGAAGATGTAATCCCCTCCGATACGCTCCCGTCGGTTTGGACCTCTGCGTTATAAGCATCAAAATTCCCTTTTTCCTGTTTAATTCAAAACCCTGCCCCCAAAATCCCGAGATGAGAGTTCCGAAATATATTGAAGATAAGATACTCTACATGCGTCGGACCGATCATTTAGGCCAGCAACGTATTGCCTGGTATTTACAGCGATATAATAAAAATAATGCTTTCTGAAGGTGGCGATCGATGAGTATTGCTCCGTCATGGCATGAATCGCCTCCCCCGAAACACAAAGAGAAGAACTCATGGTCCACATTTCAAGCTGTACGAGAAGCAGGTTCCTGGCCACTATATACAGATAGATGTCAAGTTTCTGAAGCCTATAAATAACCCAGGGCAGAATGTACGCCGTTTTCGATATACAGCTATCGATGACGCGACCAGGAACCGCGTCTTGAAGAGGTACGATTGCCCATACACAGCAGAATGCCATTGACTTCGTTAACACGGTGATACTGAAATTACCTTTTCGGATCAAGATGGTGCGGATGGATAACGGGAATGAGTTTCAGGCGAAGTATCATTAGCATCTCATGGATCTTGGGATACGCAATGTATATAGCAAGAAAAGACCCCCACGACTCAATGGCAAGGTAGAACGCTTTCTGCGAACCGATGATGGGGAGGTCTATCAGCTTATATCATTGAAAGAGATATGGATCTTGAAAAGAAGTTGAAAATCTGGGAACGATTTTACAACTTTCATGGGTCTCATAGTGCTCATGAGGGGAAAACACCCTATGAGGTCTTGAAAGAAAAATCAGGAGTGTTAATGTTCATAACGTAAACCGAAGTCTTCCGTAAAACACACCTTCTGGAGATAGAGAATATTGACATATATAATAGAGGCCGTATTCGGAAACCTTTGTTATAACCTTATCGAAAAGAAGAGCGTGATTTCTTTTAAGGCATTCTAATATTTTATCTACTTCAGAAGAGGTAATTATAAAAAAGGGTATTAATAATTATTCAACCCAGTTTACTTTGCCAAAATTGTGTTTTGTAGCAATTAGTATTAAATCAATTAACCACCAGATTCCAAAACCACCAAAAGTTAGGAGCTTTAAAATTCCCAATCCTACATGCCCCATGAAAAATCTGTCTACTCCAAGACTTCCAACCAAAATTGACAGTATCAATGCAGTTACCCATTTTTTATCTTTCTTTTCACCTTGTTGGGAAGATTCTGTAGCCATTTAATACCCCCTCATTTTTCAGTATAAATAATTAAATTTTCAGGTTACTGGAAACACTATGCCACCATATCAACAAACTTTTACGCAATAATCTTTTACCAATGTTGTATCATACTATACCGTTAAATAATACTATGTCAAGTTAATTAGGATGAAAAGAATAGACGGGTACACACATAGGTACCACTCTCAGTACCATCCTGCACAAGTTCCTGGGTAGGATGATAACACCAATATTTATGAATGACCTTTTACCCCACCGACTATTTCTCTCCCAATAAATAAAATACTCCTTCCCATACTGGATTTATTCCATGCCTTCAACCTGCAGTGGAACAGGCCCTTCACGGCTTTCCCAGTACGAGAGAGGAGCCCACGTAACTATTACTTACCACGAAATGAGACAAATATCAAAAGAAAAAGCACAAGAGCTGGCGAGAAAAATATTGGAGAATACAAAAGGAAATGTGAGTAAGACGGCTCGTAATCTACAGATCTCCCGAAAGACGGTAAGGGGGACTTGTGACGGCTCGTTGGCCGATTATTCACCCCGGCCGGTATCAAGCCCTCTCATAATCGATCCACGGTTCGAAAAGCTCATCGTATTCGAGGGGAAACGGACAGGGTTCAGGGCGCAGCGGCTGGGTTTGTTCCTGTTCCAGTGGTACGGCCGTGAGTTCGCTGTGTACATGGTGAAGAAGGTATTACTACGAAACAACATCAAGAACTTTTCCGGACGAAATCCCAGCATGGCCGCCATTTGTGTATTAGTCTCCGTTGCTAACCGTGCACGGATTTTTGATAGTCGACAACATACGCGTTCTTCCCGCTGGTCCGCTCCTGATAGTCCAGACCGGACTCCTTCATCGGTTTTATATACAGCGTCGCAAGGACTATTATTGACAAACAGTTCATTGCCTGTTACTCTACTATGGCCCGAAAGGAGGACGAATGGGCCCGAAGAGTACGAAGCTTCTGGATTTTGCGTGCAAAGCGGCGTTCTTCATGCTCGCATGCAGCATGATCGTGACTCCGATATGCCTCGTGGAGATGGGAAAGGCGCTTGGAATCAATCTGACGCAGCGCGGGGGTCTCGAAAGCGCGCGGAGCATACCGCTCTTTCTGATCATACTCGCAAGCGGGTTTCTCGTGCGGAAGGTTTCTTCGACGAAGCTTCTCACCGCCGGGCTCGGCTTCATATCGGTCGGACTTTCCGTAGTAGGGCTTTCCAGAAGCTACGCGACGACGCTGGGCGCGATGGTCTTGATGGGTGCGGGATCGGGTTTTATCGAGGGTCTCATCAATCCGCTGATCGCGAGGCTCCATCCGGAAAACCCGGAGCACCATCTCAACGTCACGCACGCGGTGTTCTCGATCGGCGTATTCTGCTGCGTGCTTATCTTCGGAGAGCTTCTCACGGTCGGTGTGTCCTGGAGGCTTCTCTACATCATGAGCGCAGCCGGCACGCTCGCCGTCGGCGTCCTCTTCGGTTTCGCAGGAGCTTCGATCGAAACCGACGCCGGGAGAATACGGGGAAGCTACCTTGAGCCGCTTTCCATACCGCTTTTCTGGATCGTGGCGCTCGCCATGTTCCTCTCCGCGGGAACCGAGGCGGGGTTTACGTTCTGGACCGCGAGCTTCATACAGGACTATCATGCGGCGATGCCCATGCTGTCGGGGATCGGCACCGCGATCTTCGCAGGTTCCATGGCGGTGGGGCGGATGCTCGTGGGGCGGCTCTCCTCGCGGTTCTCGGTGCGGAACATATTGCTCGTCGCTTCCTTCAGCGGTATCGCGGTAAGCGTTCTCGTCATATACGCGGGAAGCATTGTATCCGTGTTTTTTCTACTTATTGCGGCGGGGCTCATCGTGAGCGGATTCTGGCCGTCGCTTCTCGCCATCGCGTCACGGAAAATTCCGTGTGAGACTACCACTCTCTTTATACTCGTGGTCTCGAGCGGAATAGGGGGGTTCGGCGCGGCGCCCTACGTCATCGGCGCGCTGGGCGACCGCTGGGGGCTGAGGGGAGGGCTGTTTCTGGTGCCGTTTCTCTTTTTAGGGACAGCCGGTCTTCTTTTGGCTGTAAAGGACAAAAAAAGTACGTAGCTGCCATTTAGCGAGATATTCCTTATACCGTGTCGCGTGGAAGACGGCGGCGCGGGAGGGGGATGATATCGAAAGGCTGCGTCATCTTTGTTTCACCCTCTTTATGAGGTTGCCCCAGAGCCACCCCGCGTCGCAATTTTCAGGCGTCACGGTGATGCCGCTCGTCTTGAACCACCGGTGACCGTATGCGTCGGCCATCTTGGCAGGGGACCACGCCTGTACATCCCACGGTCCGATACCATAGGGGTCGGCGCCCTCGATCGCGAGCTCTTCTTCGGTTATCCTGCTGCCGATCGCAGGCAGGCTGTTTTCGCCCTCTTTCAGGTAGCGCACGAGATAGTGGAGGGCTATCGGGATATAGAAGGTGCAGGGCTGATCGACAAGCACGTCGATACGACCGCGCTTCATGAGGTCAAGGGTCTGCGGACAGGCGTCGATACCGCTTACGACGATATGTTCCCGGTCGTTCGGGGGATTAAAGCCTTCCTCCCCTTCCACTGCCTGCACTATACCGATGGTGACGAGATTACCGTATCCGAAACAGCCGAGCATTCTCGCTCCGGCGTCCCGCGCCGTATCTTTTATAATGCGGCCGATACCGTCTCGTGCGTGGTCGGTCATCTCGGCACAGGGGGTAATATCGCATTCGACGGTTTTTATTGAGGGACGCCCGGCGAGCGCGGAGAGAAAACCGTTTGATCGGTCCGTCTGATGCGGATTTTTCGTCGACACGACCACGGCAACGGTTCCCTCTTCGACGGCGCCGCCGTGTAGGGCGTCGAGCTTTTCCAGCATACGTCTCCCCGCCTCCTTGCCGGCGGCGTAACCGTCGAAGCGTACGTCGAAAAGCGGGGTGTCCCTTCGTACGAGCATATCCTCGGTGACGACGGGGATTCCTCTCTTTCTCGCGTAGGAGAGCGCCGGTTCGACAGCTTCTCCTTGTATCGGCATTACCACGAGTGCGTCGGGGTCGCGGTCAGAGACCTCCCGTATCACCGACATCTGTTCGACAGGATCGATACGCTCAGGAGCCGCGATATCGAGCGTTATGTCGTGCGCCTGTGCGTACCATTCGGCGCCGAGAACGTTCGCGTCTACCCACTCGTTTATTCCAAGGCCGTCGACTACGATGCCAATCCTGATTCCCATTCGGTTTCCCTTTCTTAATCGGTATGTGTATTCAAGTGTAATCCGGGAGAAATGCTTTGACAAGAAAAATCAATTAAGTTAATAATGATAACATATAATAGTAATATTGAATACTGTTGCAATTACATTCCGTGGAAAGAGGTGTACCCATGGGTTTCAAGGAAGCGGTATGGGCAAGGGCGCGCGAGCGGGCTGCGGCGATCGTGCTGCCTGAATCGGAAGACACGAGGATGCTGAGGGCGGCGGTCGAGGCGCTCGAACAAGGGGTCGCGGGTAAGATCTTCCTCCTCGGTAACCGGGAATCCGTCATGAAGAATATTCCCAAATCGGGTACCATAAGGAAGAACGTTGAAATACTGGATCACGACAAAGCGGATAACCTCGAGGAGTTCGCGGCACGCTACTTCGAATTGAGAAAGCACAAGGGAATACGAATGAAGGAAGCGGCGCGTATGGTACAAGACCCCCTCATATACGGTGCGATGATGGTGAAGCTCGGTCTCGTGGACGGAATGGTCGCAGGCGCGGTGAACACTTCTCGGAAAGTGCTCTCCACCGTGATCACCGTCATCGGCCCGAAAACGGGGTGCAGGTATATATCGACGTGCGCGGTCATGGTCGGGTTCAACCCCTCGTTCGGGTCGAACGGGGATTTCGTCTTCGCCGATGTGAGCCTCGGTGCGGTGATGACGCCCGAGCAGCTCGCGGAGACCGCAATACAGTCCGCGGAGTCCGCAAGGTTGTTTCTCGGAGAGCCGCCGGCGGTGGCGATGCTCTCATTCTCGACGAAGGGAAGCGCCCGGCACGAGGTTGTCGACCGGATAATCGAGGCCACGGCAATAGCACGCAAGAAGAGACCGGACCTTCTCATAGACGGCGAGCTGCAGGCCGATGCTGCGATAGTCCCGGAAGTCGCCGCAGCGAAGTGTCCGGATTCGCCGCTTTCCGGAAGGGCGAACGTCCTTATATTTCCGGACCTCAACGCGGCGAATATAGGCGTGAAGCTTGCGGAACGGTTCGGAAAGGCGAAATGCTTCGGGCCCATCCTGCAGGGGACGGCGATGCCGGCGAACGATCTCTCGAGAGGGTGTACGTACGAGGACATTGTGAATGTTATCGCGATTACGGCCGTGCAATCGAGCGAAAAAGAGGGACGGATAGAAGGAGGGAGGCCGCCCGGATCGAGGCGGTGAACCGGTAGAGGGACTGTCGGTTCGAAAACGTGGAAAGGGATGTACCGATCACGGGTCCGCTGTTATACTGAGAGGGGCATATGGGTATACGGAGAACGTGGGGAAGAGCATGCGGAAGAAATTCAGAATATTCGTGGTGAATCCGGGATCCACGTCGACGAAGGTTTCCCTTTTTGAAAAGAGTACGGAAACATTTACCGAGACGATCAGGCACGGCGTTTCCGAGCTTGCCGCGTTCAGGACCGTTGTCGGCCAGCTCGACTACAGGATGAGGGCAATTGAAAAGGCGTTCGCCTTACGGAGCGTTCCCATCGACTCGATCGACGCGGCTGTCGGCAGGGGAGGGGTGCTGCACCCGGTGCCGTCCGGGACTTTCGCGGTAAACGAGAGAATGCTCGAAGACCTGAGAAGCTGCAGGTTCGGTGAGCATGCGTCAAACCTCGGGGCGCTCATCGCGAATGAAGTAGCGCGAAGGGCGGGTGTCCCCTCCTATATAGTCGACCCCGTCGTCGTCGACGAGATGGACGAGATCTCGAGGCTTTCGGGCCACCCGAAGCTCGAGCGTCTCTCGATCTTTCACGCGTTGAACCAGAAGGCGGTAGCCCGTGAAGCTGCCCGAATGCTCGGCAAAAAATACGAGTCGGTGAATCTCGTGGTGGCGCACTTAGGCGGAGGAATATCGGTCGGACTGCACAAAAACGGTCGCGTCGTTGACGTAAACAACGCGCTTGACGGAGACGGACCGTTCGCCGCCGAGAGGAGCGGCACCCTTCCTGCGGGCGGCCTCGTCGACCTCTGTTTCTCAGGAGAATACAGCCGTGAAGAGATAAGGAGGATGCTGACGGGCGAAGGAGGGCTCGTCGCCCATCTAGGGACCAATAGCACGCTCGAGGTCGTTGAGATGATCGAATCGGGCGACGGGAAGGCTGAGCTCGTGTACCGGGCGATGGCTTATCGGGTTTCCAAGGAGATCATGGGCCTCTTCGCCGGCGCGAGCGGGAAGATCGACGCAGTTGTGCTCACCGGAGGTGTCGTATTCGACAAGACCTATATCGTGCCCTGGATCGAGAAGATGCTGGGAAAAGCCGCCCGACTGATCGTCATCCCCGGTGAGGGGGAAATGACGGCGCTCGCGCTCGGCGCGCTTCGGGTCCTTACGGGCGAGGAGAAGGCGAAGCGATATAAGTGAACGCCGCCGTTTCGAACAGAGGGGGAAAGGATTCGTTCGGAAGTGGTAAAGGGCGGGACGGGGTTCCGTATTACGGGCTTCAGAACACAAGACGGGATCTCATGCGGGATGCGAGGACCGGAATGATCCAAGAACAATGAAGAATCGGGGGCGGCCTTTTACACGCACCATGACGATATGAGAGAGGGGGAAGCAGCATGGAAGAGCTTCGTGTGCCGCTTAAACGGCCGAAACCGGACATAGAGCGGTTTCTCGCGATCATGCGCGGGGAAAAGAGGCCAGGAAGGACTCCGCTCGTCGAGTATATCATAGACAATTCGCTTCTTCGGTATATCGTGGAGAACCTCCTCGGAGGCGAGTGGGTCGACGTGTTCGACGGTGCAGGGGTATGGGGGGGCGGAAGTTCGATCACGGAACACAACAGGGAGGCGGTCTTTCGCTGGTATGACAACTTCATCCGGTTCTGGCACCGTATGGGATACGATTTCGTGCGCATGGAGCTCATGCCTCCTTATCCCGCCGAATCCATCTTCGCGCCGGATACGGCGGACCGTGAGGGCAGGACGCAGAGAAGCTGGCAGAAGCTTTCGGTCGGTCCGATAGGCTCGTGGGAGGATTTCGAACGGTATCCGTGGCCCGAGATCCGCGAGGGGGATTTCGAGATCCACCGGTACATATGCGGCAATCTTCCGGAGGGCATGGGCTTTATCTCCTGCCACGCGGGTGGGATATACGAGCATACCGTCCGTCTTTTGGGGTACGAGAACCTCTGCATCAGCCTCATCGAGAACAGGAAGCTCGTCCGGGCCGTGACGGACCGTATCGGGGAAATCATCCTCCATTACAACAGGCACCTCCTACAGCTCGAACGGCTCGTCGCCCTGTTCCAGGGAGACGATTTCGGCTACAACACGCAGACTTTGGTATCTCCCGACGATCTCAGGACATTCTTTTTGCCCTGGCACAAGAAGTATGCCGAAGAAGCGCATAAAAGCGGCAGGGTCTACTTCCTTCACAGCTGCGGGAAGCTCGATGCGATCATGGAGGACCTGATCGAGGGCGTCCGCATAGACGGAAAACATTCCTTCATGGAGGGGGTCGCGCCGGTTCTCGATGCGAAGAAGCGCTACGGCGACAGGATCTGCCTCTTAGGCGGCGTCGACATGAACCGTCTTGTGAGCGACGAGCCGCCAGCCCTTAGAAGGTACGTGCGGCGTATTATCGACGAGTGCGCAGTGGGGGGCAGGTTCGCGATCGGAGCCGGCAACTCGGTTCCGAGCTACGTCCCGGTGAACAACTATCTTGCCATGATCGACGAAGCGTTACGCGATTAGGATAAGTTATTGTTGATTAATCCAAACATATTTTGTTATAGTATATCTACTTTTTATATAATGTTCTACATTTAGATTGGGTACGTTTCACTTTTGAACTATAATTCTCTCATCTAAATGTGAACGATGCGATAAAAAGAACAAGTTTTCTACATTTAGATGGTGTTCGTCGGTTTTGCAAAAGGTATCATTCACATCTAAATGTGAATGACGCGATAAAAAGAACAAGTTTTCTACATTTAGATTGGGTACGTTTCACTTTTGAACTATAATTCTCTCATCTAAATGTGAACGACGCGATAAAAAGAACAAGTTTTCTTCATTTTTATTGCGGTTTCTTACTATTTATGATAGAAGAGGTGGGGATATGATTAAGATTTCACTCGGGGACATGATTTTTACCGAAGCGGAAAAGACTTTTTTGGACTGGGACGGGCTGAAGGTTTCGCTTTTTTCCTACGGAACGGGCATACGGGCCGCGCGGCTTGAAAACAAAGAGGGGCAAGCCACGATCCTCCCCTTCAGGGGTCAGCAACTCTGGGACGTCTCATTCCACGGGCGGCAGCTTCGTATGAACTCGCTGTACGACGCGCCTCGTGTCGCCGACCACTTTCTCGACACCTACGGCTGCTTCATGATGCACTGCGGCGCGCTGAAGATGGGGTGTCCCGGGCCGGAGGACGACCACCCGCTCCACGGCGAGCTGCCCTACGCGCGCTACGACGATGCCTGGATCGTTGCGGGCGAGGATGAAGGGGGGAGGTATATCGGTGTCTCGGGGTCCTTCGAGTATAACAGGGCCTTTTCCGACGCATACGTCGCCCGTCCGTGTGTGACGCTCCACGAGGGCTCGACCGTCCTCGATATAGATATGCACATCGACAATATATCGAACTACCCGATGGAGCTGATGTACATGTGTCATATAAACTTCCTCCCCGTTATCGGCGGAAGGATCGTTCAGAGCGCGGACTGGAGCCCCGAGGCGATGGTCCTTCGTACGAGTATTCCGGAGCACCTGCGGGTCTCCCGGAATTTCCTAGACTTTCTAAAGAAGCTGAAAAAGGATCCGAGCCTCACAGAGACCATCAGGGAAGAGGACGAGTATAATCCCGAGATCTGTTTTTTTATCGAATCGCCGAAGGTCGATTCCGAAGGATGGTCCCATTACCTGCAGGTCCATCCGGACGGCTCCGCCGACTATGTTGCCTACATGCCGGAGGAGCTCGACCGCAACACGCGCTGGATCGTGCGAACGAAGAACCAGGAAGCGCTCGGAATCGCTCTCCCCGCGACGTGCGATCCCGAAGGGTATACGGCTGAGAAGAAGAAGGGGCACCTCAAGACCATCGACGGCGGCGGTGAGGTTTCTTTTCATATTAAGACCGGCTATCTCGATAAATCACAGGTCTCGGGCATGGAGAAGAAAATACAGTCGTTGTAGAGGGCGCGATGACGTTGCGAATAACGGGATGACAAGGTTTATTGTAGCGCCGTGGCTGACGTGAGGACGAATCGGAAGAACTCGGGTCAAACGCCCGGATAGAAATAAAAGGAGATATACGTTGTACACGCCGAAAGAAGAGATCATCAAAGTGCTTAAGGGCGAGGATATCGGATACTATCCCCGGCCAATACCGGTTTTTACCCCCACCGTCGAAATGATGCGCCAAAGAAACGCGTTCTTTCCGGCGGGGAACTATGAGGCGGCACCGATGGCCGAGCTCGCACTCGCGGCGCACGAGATCGGGCGGTGGCACTGCATCATGATCCCGTGGGCCTCTACGGTTGAGATGGAAGCGCTCGGATGCGAGGTTCTCAATAGGGATGACGATATCGCTGGGTACCCGCAGTTCAAGAAGAGGGCGTTTGAGGATGCGAACGAGGTGCGCTTCGAAACCGATATCCTGACAAAGAGGCCGTTTCCGGCGGTGATGGAAGCGACGAAGATAGCGAGGAAGCGGATAGACGAAGATTACGAAGGCGGGATACCGATCGTGTCCATGACGCAGGGGCCGTTCACCATCGCAGGCTACACGATCGGAATAAACGAGATGTTCAAGCACATGATAAAGGACAGAGAGAGGGCGAAGAGGGTGCTCGACGTGATCTCCGACCTCAATATCATTTATGCAAACGAGATGCTCCAACACGGCGGGGACGTTTTATTGATGTCGGATCCCGCGGCGGAAGGCTTGACGCCGAAGCAGTTCGACCAGATCGTGCTGCCGGTGTACAGAAAGATCGCCGCCGGGGTGAGCTGCCCGAAGATGCTGCACATATGCGGCAAGACGGGAAAACTTCTCGACTTGATACCGGAGACCGGTTTCGACGGGTTCTCTTTCGACTACCCGGCGGTGGACGTTTCCCTCGTTACAACAAAGCTGAAAGGGAGGATTCGTACAATCGGAAGCGTCCCGACGGTCACGCACCTTTTAGAGGGGAGCGAGGAGGAAGTGATACGGATCACGACTTTCATGATGGAAAGCGGCGTCGATCTCCTCTCTCCTTCGTGCGGTCTCCCGCAGTATACGCCGACCGTGAACGTTCAGGCGATGGCCAAAGCGATCGAGATCTACAATGAGAGGCAGTACGGGGTGAAACCTTCATAGAGTGATACGGCCCGCTTTATCCGGTACGCGCGCGTGCACCGGCAAGCGGGCCGAAGCAATGACCATACCGGCCTCCGACAGGAAACATCGGGAGGAGATTTGGGGCGACGCAGGTTCCGGTATAAGACCGGATATGTTGCCGTATAATGTCCGGATGGATAACAGCAATGGGGAGAGGGAGGTGATGCGGCAAAAAGAAGCGGTCTTGTTGTGCGTTTGTACCATTGAAAAATATAACAAAAACCAAGGAGGAGAATGTATGAGGAAGAAATGGCTTGTGCTTCTCGTATGTGTTCTCACGCTCGCGTTCGTGATGAGCATGGGCATTGCGATGGCATCGTCGAAGGAAAAAGGAGGCTCGGCTGAAAAGAAAGGTGCCGTTGAGGCGAAGCAGTTCAAAGTCGCCTTCGTGCCGGGAATGGTTCACACCTTTTACAACAGTATCGAGTGGGGCCTCGAGTATGTCGCGGACGCGCTCGGGTTCGAGGTCGTCACGCAGATACCGGATACCTGGGACGCGGCGCTACAGACGCAGATAATCGACTCGCTGCTCGCACGCGGGG
>JAFGTF010000142.1 GCA_016934265.1 Spirochaetota bacterium | reverse complement strand
GTCATGCTGGTAACGATGGCCTTCTACGCCCCGATCATCGGTGTAGGAGGCATCATCAGGGCCGTCGGCAAGAGCGCTTCGATGTGGTGGATCATCGCGCTGGCTGTGGCGGTCCTCATGGTCGCCGTCCTGGGGGTCTACAAGGTTGCAGTTCCGAAGTTCAAGCTGATTCAGCGCTTGATGGACCGCCTGAACCTGGTCAGCCGCGAGGCCCTTTCCGGCATGATGGTGATCCGCGCATTCAACATGCAGCCGCACGAGGAGAATCGGTTCGACAGCGCCAACAAGGACCTGACGAGCACGATGCTGTTCGTCAACCGGGTGATTGTCGCAATGATGCCCTTCATGTTTCTGATCATGAACGGTTTGTCCGTGTTGATCATCTGGGTCGGGGCTGGGCAGGTCGACCGGTCGATGATGCAGGTCGGGGACATGATAGCATTCATGCAGTACGCAATCCAGATCGTCTTCGCCTTCCTGATGCTTTCGATGATGTTCATCATGCTGCCCCGGGCGGCGGTCTCTGCGGGACGCGTCGCCGACGTGCTGGAAACCGAACCGCTCATCAAAGACCCTGCTTCTCCGGAAAGCTTCGCCTCCGGGCAAGACGGTACGATCGAGTTTCGCAACGTCTCATTCCGCTACCCCGGTGCCGAAGAGGACGTCCTCCACAACATCAGCTTTACGGCAGGTCCCGGACAGACCACCGCGATCATCGGGGCCACGGGCGCCGGGAAAAGCACGCTCGTCATGCTCATCCCCCGTTTCTACGATGTCACCGGGGGGACGATATACATCGGCGGGAAAGACGTCCGCTCGGTCAGTCAGCAAGACCTGCGCGACAGAATAGGCTACGTCCCGCAAAAGGCTGCGCTCTTTACCGGAACGATCGCCAGCAACCTGCGCTATGCGGATGAGCAGGCGAGCGACAAGGCAGTCGAGGACGCTGCGAGCATCTCGCAGGCATCGGAGTTCATCGCGACCTTGCCGGAAGGAATGAACGCGACAATCTCGCAAGGCGGCGTGAACGTCTCCGGGGGACAGAAGCAGCGCCTGTCCATCGCGCGGGCGCTCGTCAAGAAGCCGCCGATTTACATCTTTGACGACAGCTTCTCAGCACTGGACTTCAAGACAGACGCGAACCTCAGGCGCGCGTTGAAGCAAAAGACCGCCTCGAGCGCGGTTCTCATAGTTACACAACGCGTTTCCACGATCATGAACGCCGAACAGATCATCGTCCTCGAAAAGGGACAGGTAGTCGGGCGCGGAACACACCGTAAGCTGATGGATGCGTGCGGAACCTATCGCGAGATCGCCACCTCTCAGCTCACCATGGAGGAGCTCGCATGAGCGACAACAGAGGATTCACTTCCACCCGCCCGGATGGGGAGAGGCCTCGTGGTGCAGGGCCCGGTCCCGGCTTTCGTGGCCCGGGAATGCGAGGGAGGATGGGCGGTCACATGGGAATGGGAGGCGGTGAGAAAGCACGCGATTTCAAGGGGACGATGGCAAAGCTTCTCCGCTATCTCGGCGCCTACAAGCTCTCCGTCGGCATCATCATGGTTCTCGCAGCCGCATCGACGGTTTTCATGATCATCGGACCGAAGATACTCGGGATGGCGACGACAAAACTCTTCGAAGGAGTCACCGCGAAGATCGCCGGAACGGGCACGATCGACTTCGTCTCCATCGGCCGCATCCTCCTGCTCGTGCTCGGCCTCTACCTCGTCTCGGCGCTGCTCAGCTATGTTCAGGGCTGGATCATGGCCGGTGTGTCGGTGAAGATCACCTACCGGCTGCGCAGAGATATCGATGAGAAAATCAACCGCATGCCGCTCAAGTACTTCGACGGCACGAGCCACGGCGAGGTTCTTTCGATCATCACAAACGACGTAGATACCGTAAACCGGACCCTGAGCCAGAGCCTCACACAGATCGTGACTTCGGTCGTCACCGTGCTTGGCGTTCTCATCATGATGTTCTCCATCAACTGGAAGATGGCGCTGGTTGCCCTCGTGGTCATCCCGATCTCTCTGGTCCTCGTGACGCTGATCGTCAGGCAGTCGCAGAAGTTCTTCAGGCAGCAGCAGGACTATATCGGACACGTGAACGGTCATGTCGAGGAGATGTACGGCGGGCATATCGTCATGAAGGCCTTCAACGGCGAGGCCAGGAGCATCGCGAAGTTCGTCAAGCTCAATGATACCTTGTATCAGGCGGGCTGGAAATCCCAGTTTCTGTCGGGTATCATGATGCCCATGATGATGGTGGTCGGAAACCTCGGCTACGTCGCGGTGACCATCCTCGGCGGCTGGCTGGCGGTCCAGAAAGCGATCAGCGTCGGCGACATCCAGGCATTCATCCAGTATGTCCGAAACTTCACCCAGCCGCTATCGCAGCTTGCCAATATTTCCAACGTCCTGCAGCAGACGGCAGCAGCCGCGGAACGGGTCTTCAAGTTCCTCGATCAGGACGAAGAGGTCCCGGATGCAAAAAAACCTATAAGGCCGGAGAACGCAGCGGGCCGAGTCGAGTTCAGGAACGTCACCTTCGGCTATTCCAAGGATGCGATGGTCATCAGCAATTTCTCAGCCGTCGCCGATGCGGGCCATAAAATCGCGATAGTAGGCCCCACGGGAGCGGGGAAGACCACGATGGTGAAACTGCTCATGCGGTACTACGATGTGAAAAGCGGTGCGATCCTGATCGACGGTCACGACATCCGGGATTTCTCCCGCCGGGATCTGCGCAGGATGTTCGGGATGGTTCTTCAGGATACCTGGCTCTTCAACGGAACGATAATGGAGAACCTCCGCTACGGGCGTCCCGAGGCGACGGATGAAGAGGTGATCGAGGCGGCGAAGACCGCACACGCCGACCACTTCATCCGCACGCTGCCGAACGGCTACGAGATGGTCGTCAACGAAGAGGCCAACAATATCTCCCAGGGCCAGCAACAGCTTTTGACGATCGCCCGGGCGATACTGGCCGACCCCAGGATGCTCATCCTCGACGAGGCCACGAGTTCGGTGGATACCCGTACCGAGATCCTGATCCAGAAAGCCATGGACAACCTCATGAAGGACCGCACCAGCTTCGTCATCGCGCACCGTCTCTCGACGGTCCGGAACGCGGACCTGATTTTGGTAATGCGGGACGGGGGCATCGTGGAGCAGGGAACCCACAAGGAGCTACTCGCCGCCGGTGGATTCTACGCGGAGATCTACAACAGTCAGTTCGACTACGCCGAGGTGGTCTGAGGCCAGGTTCCCGAAGACCGGCCCCGGCTCAGCCAGTGATGCGCTGTCACCGGCTCCTGACACATCGCTTCCGAATGAAGGGTAGTTTCGCGACTTTGCAGGTCAGCAATGCCCCGGGCCGGCGGCGATATGGGCTGCAATATCTCTTGCGCGCGGTGAAGCGAAGCGGAACAGCTTGAGGGTGAGCCGCATGATAGACTGGCTGAGATCAATTCATGCGTTTTTACCTGTGGCGGGTATCCTCACTGGGTTGTCATATGGGAAACCGGAGCGCTTCCGAGATTGAGGTGCTCATGCAACAGAATTCTTGATGCTGCTGTTTTTTTCATTAGCTTTCATCAGTTTGATGATAAATTCTGTCTGTTTACGGAAATGAATGAACATTGCTATCAGGTTACATTCTTCTACAAGGGCGGATGGATTGGTTGTCAGAACGATAAAGATATTTCTCCAAAAATAAAAACTAACAGGCGGCTTGAATCCAAGCTTATTAATTAGTCTGAAAAATGCAATTATATTTTTCAAATTCCCGGTAAACGAAGGTTTGCTCTTTCTTTTCACATTCAAAACCATCGCCAGCTTCAAACACCTGTCGAAGTAACTCTTTGGTGTATATATCTTTTTTAGAATGTACATGAAATCGTTAATAATCTCATTCCGTGGTCTTTTAGTGATAAAATTGAGTCCACTGGTAGATTGATCAATATCAATATTGTTCATATATAACCGGCCTGAATTATCAAACAATCTCTTTTCCCGTATCAATCTACGGGTAAGCTGTGTATTGGGAAGTGCACACAACAAACCTACCATTGCTATACATATCTTGCCGTCATTTATCGTATTCACAATCATTCTTACCGTTTCACTAGTTTCATCATCAAAACCGATGATAAACCCGCCACTTACGAACATTCCGTAATAGTATATTTTATGGATATCATCGCAGATTTTTCTGTTGACATTTTGCTTTTTCTGAGTCGATTTAAGCACGTTATCGTCAACAGATTCTATGCCGATGAACACATACCTGAAATCTACCTCCTGCATCAATCTAAGAAGCTCTTCATCATCTGCAAGATTAATCGAGGCCTCCGTTCCAAAATAGAAAGGATAATTGTGAGATTCAGACCACTCACGGATAGCAGAGAGAATCTCCTTTACCTTTGCCTTGTTCCCGATAAAATTATCATCTACAAACTCCACAGAACCTCTGTATCCGGCCCGATACAATGCATCAAGTTCAGCGAGAATTTGCTCCGCAGATTTTGTGCGTGGTGTTCTTCCATAGAGTTCGATAATATCACAAAATTCGCAGTTAAACGGACAACCGCGTGAGAACTGTATGCCGACCGTCAGATAATCCTTGAAATTGAGCAAATCGAATTTCGGTACAGGGCTTCTTTTAATATCAGGTTTCGTTCGGGGGGGCGGGAAGGTTCCCCCTTCAACTCCCTTTTCGAGAGCTTCCAGAAACGGTATGATACTGTCCTCAGCTTCCCCCAGGACAAGGTAGTCGGCTTTTGCATAGATCTTTGGCTGTGAAGTTGGGTCAGGGCCTCCAGCCACGACCTTTTTCCCAAGAGAATGGACTCTGTCGATGAGCTTGAGAAAATTGATTTGCTGAGGGAGCATTCCGCCTATGAATACGAGGTCTGCCCAGTCAATATCCGAATCATGCAACTCAGCCGTGTTCATGTCGAGCAGCTTGATGTCCCACTCTTTAGGGAGAAGCGCCGCTACTGTAATCATTCCAAGGGGGGCGGCGGGGCATTTGGCCCCCACTAATTTAGCGACATCTCTGTAATTCCAGAATCCAAACGGCGAGAATTCAGGATAGATTAGTAAAGCATTTCTCATGTTCAAAATTAATTTAAAACGGGAATAGTGAGATATCAAGTTTATTTGATCATGAAAAATTGGCGGGTTATTATATGTATGGCTTTCAACATGCAATTTATCACTGTTTGTATTTTTTATGACAGTAAGCTGAAAAGGCAAAGCAATTTCAGGCTTGATTAAGCTTCCGATTTTGCGGTGCAAAATTTGCGAAGCAAACCGCGGGATTCGATGCTTGTTTCCCGCTCACGTGAAAACCCCTTGACTCACAACGGGTTAAGGTTTTTTATCCGGGGGAGGAGAATGGCTGCAGCTTTTAAGGGTATCGTCTACTCCACGGGGCAAGGAAGGATTTGTCCCGAATGCGGGAGACCTGCGGGGCAGTGCGAATGCGGCAAAAAAGGCGGCGTCTTAGAGTCGGGCGGCATAGTGAGGATCGGGCGTGAAACGAAAGGCAGAAAGGGAAAAGGGGTCACTACGGTACGCGGGGTCCCCCTCGATCCCGAAGCGCTCGCCTCGCTCGCAAGGGAGCTCAAGAAACGATGCGGCGCCGGCGGAACGGTGAAGCAGGGCGTTATCGAGATACAAGGGGACCACCGGGAAACCCTCGAACTGGAGCTTCGAGGCAGGGGATATATTACAAAGCGCACCGGTGGATGAGAATGCGGCCATAGTGCCGCCTGAATATTCATCTGCCGCCGTAGGCCGGGGTACTCGTTCCGGAGTACCTGTCCCGGGTGTGAGTTCTTTTTATTTCCACTGATAGTGAATGAAGCCGCTGTATCCTCCTTTGATTTGATATTGTAATCATATATGGTAACGGCTTGCCGGTCGATCGATCGATTACTTTTCTTGTATTTTGTCTTTCCGGCATCATTAGAACGAGTCGCTGATGATACCTTTTTCTTTACGCAATAAAATTAAGCGCCGCGATATTTTTTGCCGCCGTACGATCGGGATCTCACATTCAGTGCGATTTTACCGCCGAATACCGGATCGTACCGTGCTACGCGGACCCCGGGCGTATCATGGTACCATAAAACAACTTGAGATTACCTCCCTGTTTCATTATAGTCTTGTAGCATGAGCAAAGACCCTTTTTCATCTATGGACCGTATTGTCGCGCGGTATGAAACGGACGAGGGAGACCTGTTCGTCGATAAACAAAAGGCGGAGGCGCTTTCCTGTGTGCTCTGCGGGCTCCTTGAAACGCGCGCAAAGACGGCCCTTAAACCGGCATTCTGGCAGGACCCGTCGTTTACCGTCAACGGCATGCACGTTATTCCGCCGGCAAACGACGATGACACCGTGCAGTTTCTTCTCATCGCGGTCTCGCAGTTTTTCTCCTATTGGTACAAGGACGGCGAAGAGGAGACCGCACGCGTGCAGCAAGAAGAGGTTCGCCACGAAAAGGTGAAAAACTGGGGTATCGGTACACCGGGCGAGCCTGATTTCATCGACGATACAATCGCGGCGGCGTACTGTCTCAGCCGTGCGTGGAATAGCGGCATGGACCTTCTCGACGCACAGCGTCTGAAGTCCGTTTCGGACGAGGATATTCGACTGATATACGGTGACGAGAAAAGCGGCGAGACCCTGATACCGATGCAGGAGGAACGGAAAAAGAAGCTCGTCGAGATAGGGAACGGCCTTGTTGCGTTCGGGCGGGACAATAAACGCGGGCAGCACTTCACCGGGATGCTCGAGGCCGCGCGGGGGAGTATCGGCACGCTGCTCGGGCTTTTAGTCCGCTATTTTCCCTTTTCGTACGGCGACCCGTTTTTGAAACTGGGGTTGCTGCTTGTCAAATTCCTTTGGGACAGGCTGCCGGAACAGGAGCACCAAACCGGCTTTGTCTGCTCGGCCCGGTATGAATCGCTTGCGCGGTTCGAGGATACATACCGCTTCGAGGCGATGGCGGACTACATGCTGCCGCTTTTCTTTTTTCGGACCGGGGTATTCGGTATACGTGATCCCGTACTGCTCGATTCTCTCGTGCAAAACCGCGAAATCCGACCTGACGGCGAGGTGGAAAACCGCTTTCGCGCTCTGACCATAGGGGCGGTCAGGATTCTCGCGGATCGTACGGCTGCAAGGCTCGGCATCGATGACGGACGCGGAACGTACCGCGGCGGTCTGCGCTTTTTGATCGATTCTTTGTTCTGGCAGAACGCGCTGTACAACTGCAAGGAGCACACGTACGACGGTTCCGTAGGCGACCGGTGTCCGTATGCAGACATATGCGACGCATGCCGAGATGCCCGCCTCATGCTCGCAGGATTTCCCCTGGTCCGAACCCGTTGCTACTGAACTCCGCTTCCCGGACGGTACGGGCGTCCTGATCCACTCCGATTCTGTCATCAACACCCCGGGTCGGATTTTTACCTGTGAAAAACGGTGAGATGTTGAATCCGAGATACCTATTGCCGCCGGTAAGTTCCAAGGGGGTAGTACGCGTCAAGATAAATGACCATCTGGCCATGTAGGGGGTGAGTGTGCTGTAGTGTAATATCAGGATCGGGTCGTGCTTCGAATCCGGCGTCCCGATGCGGGCCTTCGCCCCTGGTACGAAAGGAAGCGTGCAGCCGACTGAAAAGAGTCGTATTACTCCGGTGTTTCGGGCGCAGTCTCGCCCTCCCAGTCGTAGAAGCGGTCGTGGTCTCTCTCGCTCACGTCGAACACCGCGTTGTTCGGAGGGAGCGGCTCCGAACGCATGAACGAGGGGAGCCGGTCGTTTATGCGGCTTATTCCCGCCTTTCTGTTGAAGCCGCGCTCGAGCGCGAGAATTATTTTCGCCCGCTGTTTCAGCTCTTCGAACCGGATCGTCCGCCCGCAGAGCAAGAACACCGCTTCCTCGATGAACTCGGTTCTGTCGAGCGAGACCCGTGCGGTGAAAAGGCAGAGGCCGAGCGTGTCCATCACCATGGTCTCGATGTTGAGGTTTCGCACCGGTATAAGTTGCGCGTTGGGGTCGGAGTGATCGACCGCAAGAACGATCGCGTTGCCTGCCGTGTGGTCCGCGCCTATAGTCGACATCGCATACGTCAGCCCCATTCCCTTTATTACGCGGGGATCGTACGCGGCCATGCCCTGGCCTTTAACCGCAGGTACCCGCTCAACGGCGTACGCGCAGCCGCATACGGATGCACCGCAGCCGAGTACCCTCCCGAGCGGCGTTCCAGTGCCGACTTCGGCGATGAGCGTCCGTGCCCGCTCGAAGTCCCCGAAAGCCATGACCCCCGCCTCCGCGAGCACCCCCAAGGCCACCCCCGTCTCTATCGTGTCGATGCCGATATCGTTGCACATGCGGTTTAGCTCCGCGATCTGGTCGAGGTCACCGAGGCCGATATTGGAACCGAGCAAACAGACCGTTTCGTAGTCGAGCGAGCCGACGACCGGTTTCCCCGACGGGTCGACGTACTTGTTCGAGCACTGGATCACGCAGCCCGGCATGCAGCCGTGCTTGAACCGTCCTCCGCGCGATTTGATGGTATCGTAAAGGGAATCGGCGCCGATCTTTTCCGCGTGCTCGAA
Organism: Spirochaetota bacterium; assembly: GCA_016934265.1. GTDB lineage: Bacteria > Spirochaetota > B62-G9 > B62-G9 > DRHN01 > JAFGTF01. Next base: position 47,029 of record JAFGTF010000142.1, on the reverse strand, counting down.
GCTTCCCGCGCTGAAATTTCTTGTCGGCAGCCCGCCGAGCCCGTTCACGTTGAGAAGGGTCATCACGGTCCCGTACTTCGCGAACTTCTCGCCCGTAACGGGATGCTCCCGTAAAGCGGCGGCGAACCGTTTTATGAGTGATCGCGTTTCGTCGTTCATCGAAGGCGTAGCGCCCTCGTCGTCGACGATGACGGCCTTGACGCCCTTGCTTCCGAGCACCGCGCCGAGTCCGCCGCGGCCGAAGTTCCTGCACGGCTCGCCCTCGGGGTCCGTCAGGCACAGGCATGCCGCCGAGAGACCGTTTTCCCCAGCCGGACCGGCAAGCAAAAGCCCCGTTTTTTTTCCGTACCGTTCGCGTAGCAACAGGGCCGACTCGTAGGTGCCGAGCCCCCGCAGATCCGAGAGGTCCTCGAAAGAGACGCCGTTCTTATGTATCCGTATGCCGGTCGGGCTCTGCTTCGCCCGGCCCGTTATACTTACCGCCTTTACGCCGAGCCGCGCGAGCTTGTAGCCGACGACACCGCCGCTGTTCGATTCCTTTATCGTCCCGGTGAGTGGGCTCTTCGCCCCGGCCGAGAGCCTGTTCGCGCTGGAGAGAACGGACCCCGCGAGGAGCCCGGGGGCGAGCACGAAACGGTTTTTCGGGTTCAGCGGGTGGATGCGGGGATCGGTCCCGCATGCTACGATTGTGGAGGTGAGCCCGCGCCCGCCGAGCATTTCGTACTGTTCCGGCACCGCCGTTTTTACAGCGGTCATACAGTCGAGGTCGATTTCTACCATCTGTTTTCCCATCATGGCCCCTTTGTGCTTAAAAATGTGCGATTCGATACCTACAGGCAGGCGCGGATTATGCGCATGATCTCGGTTTTGTCCACCTGCTTCGGATGAAGACTTATTCCGGTGAAATACCCGGTAAGTGCAATATCCGCCGCCTTCTCTATATCCTTCTCGGAGAGCCCGAATTGAGAGAACTTCACGTCCACCCCGATGTCATTCAGAAGCCCGGCGGCCAAAGAGGGCGAAGCGTCGGCGCGCTCATGAAGCGGCAGGGATCGGACGGACGGATCGAGCGCACACGCGATTTCCGCGAATCCCTCGAGGTCCGAATGGCGGCTTATCCGCATTATTTCGACGAGACAGCAGGCCACGCTCGCCCCGTGCGGCATGTGGACGTATCCGCCTGCGGCCTGCCCTATCGCATGAGGAAGAGTGGGGTTGGCGTGTGCGATAGCAATGCCCGCGAGCGCGCTCGCCCATGCCATCATTTCCCTGGCCTCCCTGTTTTCACCGTTCGTGACCGCAGTGGGAAGGAACCGGGCGCAAAGCCGTATCGACTCTATCGCCGCCATCTTCGAGAAGGGAGAGGCGTTAATGTTTACGTATGACTCAATCGCGTGGGCGAGCGCGTCGACCCCGGTAAAAGCGGTAAGCCTCGGCGGACAGCTGAAGGTGAGCTCCGGGTCTATTACGGCGATTCGGGGGACGATACGGTCGTGGACGATCGTGCTCTTTTCCCGCAGCTTCGGGTTGGTGAAGACCGCATAGTGGGTCATCTCGGAGCCCGTTCCCGCGGTGCTCGGGAGGGCGATCACCGGCAGGGTGCCGGGGCCAGGCGTATTGGGGGTTTGGTCCCGCCTGCGCGTATAGCTCCAGCAGGTGCCCGGGTTTTTCGCGAGGATGGCCACCGCCTTCCCGAAATCTATGGCGCTCCCGCCGCCCGCGGCGATCACCATGTCGCAGGACTCCCTGCGCGCCGTCTCGGCGGCTTCGTCCACGCCGAAACAGTCGGGGTCCGGCTCGATGGAGGAGTAGACGACTACGTCGATGCCCGCCTCTTTCAGCAAAGAGGCCGTTTCTCTACCGACGCCGCTTTTTTCAAGGTACGGGTCGAGCGCGAAGAACGCGCGTGTGCCCGTCCCCGCAAGGAGGGAGGGAAGCTCCCTTCGCTTTCCCAACCCGAATACGACGGTAGGAACCCTGACCCTGAATGCTTCCATCACAACCTCCTCGCATGTGTTTTATTACGGTATAGCCGGCTCGGACCAAACCGATTCGGCACAGACGATATCACATATCGAAAGTATACGATCCATAGAATGTTCGAAGCCAAAAGTAACAGACGGCTTATGTCATTCTCAGAATGTAACACCTCATTTACTTATAATTACGTTTCAGGCATGTCGTACACGAAAAATGTCCTTCGGTGTATCCGATAAATGTCAATTATCGGTACAGTAGGCATTGTCAACCGGCAAAAACCTCCCGACGCCCCTATCGATGCGCACCAGAGGAACAAGAGACATCCGAACAGCGGTGAATTACCCGCCGCCTCAACGTCGTGTATCGTACGAATGACGGTACATCCGGCTAATCGCTCTCTTTCGCCGGTTGTCTGCCGCACTATCCCGAACGGTTACAAAGCCTCGCCGATTTCCCCGGGGACACCTGCTTTTTTTTATACGTACCGGCCGCTTCGTCGGCAGACGGCGCGTGCGTTTCGAGCCCCGCTATCGGAGCCCGAAGAAGCCTCCCGGCGGCACTCCCTTTCAGTCCACCGTCCGTCCGCCGTCGATGAGGAGGTTCTGGCCGGTAATAAAATCGCCCGCCTTAGAGGCGAACAAGAGGGCCGCGCCGACAACGTCGTCGACCGTCGCGATCCGTCCGAGCGGGATACGTTGAAGCTCCCTGTCGAGCCGCTCGCGGTTCTTCTTGAGCCCGTCGATGAACGGGGTATCGACCGCGGCCGGCGATATCGAGTTTACGCAGATGTTGTAGGGGGCCCATTCCGTCGACATCACCCTCGAGAGCTGGATCAGTCCTCCCTTGCTCGCCGCATAGCTGCCGCGCGCCGGGTGCCCGAGCACGGAAGATATCGATGCGATGTTGATGATCTTCCCGCCCTTTCTTTCGATCATGATACGGGCGGCGGACTGGCAGCAGTACAAAACCCCCTTGAGGTTTACGTCGATTACGGGGTCCCAGTCCTCGTCCGTGATATCGAGCACTTCCTTCCGTATGTTCATCCCCGCCGAGTTTACGAGAATATCGAGCCCGCCGAGCGTTTCCAAAGCTGTGCGCGCCAGGTCGTCCGCGCTCTTTTTGCTCGTGATCTCGAGACTGAAGCCCGCCGCCCGTTTTCCCGCCCGTTGGGCCATCTCGACGGTCTTTCGGACCTTGTCCATGTTCCGTCCCGCGGCGAGTATATCGGCACCGTACGCCGCGAGGGCGAGCGCGATGCCGCGACCGATGCCGCCGCTCGCGCCGGTGACGACCGCTACCTTTCCGTCGAGACGGAACAAGTCTTTGTACTGGATACTCGTATTTGAATCCTTCATTTTCTGTATTTCTCCCGTTATTCCAGTATGGGAAACGATTCCGGCTCGGTTACGACATCGACCACCGCCGGACGGTTCGAAATGATCGCCGTTTCCATGGCACGTGCGATATCCTCCGGACGCTCAACGCGTATGCCGAGCGCGCCCATGCTTTCGGCTATCCGGGCGAAGTCCGTATCGAGGAAACGATACTGGTCCGACTCTTTGCCGCTGTCCCCGCCGTATGCCCGGCGTATCCCGACCTGGCTCTGCCCGAGCACACTGTTGTTGTTGATCACGGTCACCGTCGGTAGATTGCGCCGGACCGCTGTCTCCATCTCCTGCAGATGGTACCAGAAAGCGCCGTCTCCGGAGAACGCGACGACCGGCCGTTCGGGCAGCGCGCACTTGGCGCCGATGCCGGCGGGAAACGCCCAGCCGAGAGACCCCGAGGCCCGTAAAAAAAGCTGTTCAGGTTTCGTGATCCTGATGAGAGTTCCCGCCCAGATGGCGGAATACCCCGTGTCGGATACCACCACCGCATCCTGTGGCAGCGTGCCCGTTATCTCGCGGCAGAGTCGTTCCGGTCGTATCGGTACTGCGTCGGACATGCTGTGTGCTTCGACCTGTTTTTCCCACTTTTCGCGGAGCTCGCGCGCCCGCATCGCCCACTGAGTGTCCTCCCGGGTTTCGGTGAGAAAGCCGAGAAGGAGCGCGAGCGAGGTCTTCGCGTCGCCGCAGATCCCGGTCGTCCCCGGATAGTTACGTCCGAGCTCGGCCGGTTCTATGTCGATCTGGACGACCCTGGCACCGGCCGGGGGGAGCGTCCAGTTCTTCGTCACCTGGTCGCCCGCCCCGCACCCGACGAAGAACGTGAGATCGGCCTCCGAAACGACCCGGTTCGCGCAGGGGCGGCAGTATGTGCCGACGGGGCCGACATAGAGCGGATCATCGTCCGGCATGAGACCGATGCCGTCGATGGAGCTCACCACCGGAATCGAGAGCCTTCTTGAGACCGCTCGAATTTCATCCGCCGCCTGCGATACCACCGCCCCCCGTCCGACCACCATGACGGGACGCTCGGCCTCCCGAAGCAGCTTCGCCGCCTCCAGGATGTCGCTCTCTTCAGGCACAATACGGTGCGCGGGGCACCTGCCGTAGCGCTCTTCGACCACCACGTCCGCCGAAAGCTCGTCCAGATCGGTGAGGTCGCCCTCGTACCCGAGAAAATCGACATGGACCGGGCCCGGCCGTCCCGTTGTGGCTTCCCTGAAAGCCTGCGGCAGGATATGGGGGAGCTGGTCGGTACCGTCCACTCGTACATTGTACTTCGTTACCGCATCGAACATCTCGTTGTGCTCGATTTCCTGGTATGCGTTACGGTACTGGTATATGGGCGGTTTCCGTCCAGTGAACGCGAGTATGGGTACATGTCCAAGGAAACCGTCCTGGAGACCGGCCGAGAGGTTGGCGGCACCGACGGACTGGGACATACAGACAGAGGGTCGGTTGGACGCCCGTGCGTAGCCGTCCGCCATGTAGGCCGCAGCCTTCTCGGAGTGAGCGAGAATCCGTTTTATTCCGAGCTTCTCCATCTCGACAAGAGTCCTGCGAAGGATCGCCTCTACATAAAATACGTGTGTGACGCCGTACCCGTTCAGGGTCTCGGCGATATATCTGGCACCGGTTCTCAAAGCTACGCGGCCCTCCCCGTTTCCAAAAAGGTCAGGATACTAATCTATATCTGAAGGAGGCATTCGCCAAGTGGGTGTTTTAGAAATTCCCGAAAATATCGCACAGCGTCACGGCAGTAGCGGGCGGCGACCCGCCCTTCGGATCTTCATGAATTCTCGTCTCCCGATATCGGCCCGATATCGCCCGGTACCGGCCGGTACCGGCTTTTTCGTAATCGCTTTTATCTTTCTACAGGGTCAGTAAAAGGTCGGGTTCTTTTTTCGTGCGGCACGACCGGCGGCAAAACCGCCACCGTTTCCCGGCATCGATCTTCGATGAAAGTAAAAAACGATGACCGAACCAGAAGAGCGGAGAAGACGAACGGTTACGACCGAGATACGTTCGAGACCCGAGCGGTAACCTTTTAATACAAGAACTTACGAAAGGTTTACAACGATCGAATCCTGCTGTATCCGGGCCTCAAACCGCTTCAGGTCCCTTGAAGCGGGTCCTCGAAGCCTTTTTCCCGCACCGTCGAACACCGAGTTGTGACAGTGGCAGACGACCTCCCCGGCTTTCGGCAGTTCTACCTTGCAGCCCGCATGGGTACAGCGGGACGAAAAAACCGCCACCTCGGATTCCGAAACACGGTGAATTATAACCGGCTGGCTTTCCCCCTCGATATTGGCATACACCGCGCCGCCTGTTTTCCTCAATGGAGAATACGCCGGGTCGGTGAGGTCGAATGTCATCGTTCCTGCCTCGATTCCCGCATCGGTAACTTTGGCGATCCTTTCGTCACCGCTCGCCAGCAGGAACGGAACGAACGTACAGGCCGCACATGAAGCGATGGTGCGTTCTAGGAGCTCGCGACGGGTAATTTTCCTTTCTTTCATGTTCTCTCCCCCTCAATATAGCGCTCGTACCGACATTGTATCCTGCCACCCGGAATTGTCAAGAATACAGACAGCGGCTTTTTCAATATCACGGTTGCGTAATAGGGCTTCTTCATACTACAATGGAATGGGGTGTAAACAACGGGGAGGCGATGATGGAGCATATATCGAGGGAAATGATTAAGAGCTTCGTATTCGATCCGACGAAAAAGCCGCTGCTGCGCGTACGTGAAGGGGAGCGGTTCGTCGTGGAAACGGAAGACAACATCTCAGGAATCGTCCGGTCCGAGCGCGATCTTCCAACGGACGAGCGCTTAGGGGGGATCTCTGAAGTATTTCCTCCAAGACACAACCCGATGAGCGGGCCCGTGTATGTGGAAAAAGCGTCGAGGGGAGACACTCTCGAAGTGACTATAGAAAAGATAGTCGTCGACGAACAGGGGGCCTGCTGTATCTATCCGGGGATCGGTCCCCTGTCTGATTCGAAGAGGTGGCCTAAGCTATCCGAAGCATACACGAAGATCATAAGACACGAGCCGGGTCCGAGCGGGGATACGAGCGACGGAAGGGCTGTTTATGATGACGCGATATCATGGGACCTGCATCCATTCATCGGGACCATCGGCATTCCCCCCGATTACGAGCTGCACTCCAGTGTCTACGGGCAGGGACCTTCATTCGGGAACTGGGACTGCAGGGATATCGCACAGGGGAGCAAGCTCCTTTTACCCTGTTTCCACGACGGCGCACTACTCTACATGGGGGATGTCCATGCGAGCCAGGGGGATACGGAATGGATGGGGACGGCGGACGAAGTGCGTGCGGAAGTGACTCTCAGCTGCAGAGTATTGAAAGGTGTGCATATACCGTATGCACGGATCGTCAAGGATGATTCGATTATCGCGCTCTGTTCGGACAAACCGCTCGAGGAAGCCGTTAAAAGGGCGGTCGTGTATCTCATGGAATGGATGATAGACGAGTACCGCGTGAGCCAGAGAGACGCGTATATACTGATCTCTGCGAACCCGCACTTTCGCGTGCACGTGTACCAGATGCTGAAAACACCCGGACTTTCGTATACCGTCGGCGCAGAATATCCGAAGCGGTTTCTCGGCTCGGGGTAATAGCTGTACCGCGAGCAGATTTTTCCCAAGGGGGGGCTTTGATAACCTCGTACGGATTCGGCATGGTGGCCGTGGACCGGAAAGTATATACATCGGACGTCATCATCTACCCGGAAGAGACAAAAGACGGATGGTGGAGGAAGAAGGGGCATGAGCTCTCGAAAGACGACATACAAGAGATCCTTGAATACCGGCCCCGACTGCTCATCGTCGGCACGGGGAAGTTCGGTTTGATGAAGGTTCCCGAGGAGGTCGCATCCGCGATACGGGCTTCGGGGATAGAGCTCGTCGTCGCGCGTACACCCCGGGCCGTCCGGCTGTTTAACGAGGCGCCGCCCGGTACGCGTGCGGTGGCGGCCCTTCATTTGACCTGCTGATTCGTCCGGTCGACTTCAATGCAACGGGCGGGGAGTCCTTTTTGCCCGGATGAAGATATTCCGGTTTTTCACGCAACGGATACGGAGTATCGATCAGGGCGAAAAGAGGAGCGCAATAAGGGGCGGGTTTTTTAAAAAACCATCCGTACAATGGTTTTGTATGCAAATGGACCTGCTTCACTGCAAGGGGGACAACTCGTAGACGGTGTGTCCATACAACCCGGATACGATTGCTGTCGGAAGGGGTTTTCCCGTCTGCGGTCGTGTCTTGTGAGGGGATGATGTCCGATTTCTTTCGGGTCGGAACGTATCGGGAACAAGGAGCGGATTCATGGAGTGCAATGACAAGAACGGAGTAATGAAGGGGCTGATGCGGGCGGTGAAGACCATATCGGAGCGTGCGGCCGGATCGGTCGGGATGGAGGAGTTCGAGGAGCTGTCCTGCGCGATGATGGAGCTGGTATGTATCGCGCTCTTCGGTATGTGGAAGAACCGGGAATTCACAGGGGAAATGACCTTCTCCGACCTGTTGAACCTCTTCAACGATCAGGTTATTTCGCTTGCGGAATCGGAAAAGAAGGCGATCCGGGCGCTGCGCGAACAGATCAGCGAGGAGCTTAAGGCGACCGGACCCTGAAACGGTTGCCGTAACTCTTCTCCCAGTAACGGATCAGACGGCGTTCGCCCTGATCCCGGCAGCCATTTTGGCGTCCGTGCTCGGACCGCGCGCGTCATCGCCGACCGCAAACCCCCTGTCCGTCTCGGCAGAACAGCATGAGCAGACGAAGTAGTTTTCATAGGGCCGGACAAAAAGCGGCGGGTCGTCACGGGATTCTACTAGTTTTTTATAACACGCCGTACAGTAGAGAGTGTATGTTACCGCCATGATTCCCTCCCTTTGGTTTTCATACTTTAAATTTCGGCTTATGGACATTTTTTCTTAGCCGGGAGTATTATGATTGAACACGAAATCCGAAGGTCTTGTTTCGTTTCTATGAGAAGTACGTACCCGTAGCGGTTATTTGCTTCTATTTATATACGGTTTGTCGACGGAATATTTCGTAGTATATTCTGATATATCATGGTAGAAAACCCGGAGGGCCGAAATGAAAAAAACACTCATCGTTGCCGTACTCATCGTTGCGGCGGTTCCCTGTATCGCAGGTGCGCAGGAACAGACACTGATAAGCGGCGAGTTGGAAAGCGGCGGATACGGAGGTCCGGTTATCAAGCTCTCCGGAGTCAATAACGAGCTCAGTCTGTTCATGGGAGGAAGGGGCGGCTGGATCATCAACCATTCCTTCATCATCGGCGGCGGAGGGTACGGCCTCGCGAACGACATTTTCGTATCTTCTAAGAAGCTTGGTTTCGGGTACGGCGGCCTGGAGCTCGGGTACGTCTTTTTTTCCGATTCGCTGCTGCATTTTACCCTCCACTCGCTGATCGGGTTCGGCGGGGTTGCCTTCGAAGATGATGCGGCCGGCTCGGACGAGGTGTTCGTCCTGGAACCGGAGGCGACCGTCGTGCTCAATATCTCCCGTTTCTTCCGAATAGCCGCGGGCGTAAGCTACCGGTTCGTCACCGGAGTAACGGCTTCTGGTGTCAGCGATGCGTCACTGAGCGGACTGTCCGGATTGCTCGTATTCAAGTTCGGCTCCTTTTAGAAGAGCGCTGGGCTTGTATATCACCGAATACCGGAGGAATGGAGTAGAAAGCCGTTCTTGAAACGGTTTTGTAAAAGCCCGCCGGTTACGGAGGTCTCTTTTGAAGAGAGAGGTGCGGTTAGTATTCTACATTCTTCTTTTTGTGCTTTTAGTGTCCTGTGGAACGGTATACGCCGACGAAGAGACACTGCTTACAGGTATTGTCAAAGAGAGCGGTTTTTACGGCGGGCCCGTCTTCAGAATGGGCGCGTTGAACTCGAGCCTTGCCGCGTTCGTGGGATACCGAGGCGGCTTTGTGATAAACAGGACCGTCTCGATCGGTGGAGGGGGGTATGCGCTAATCAGCGATGTGTACCTTTCCGGCACGGGGCTTAAAATGGGCTACGGAGGCCTGGAGCTGGAGTACAAGCTCAACCCGGACGACCTCTTTCATCTCGTTTTTCGGTCGCTTGTAGGGTTCGGCGGCGTCGAGCTTCCAGGTGTCGGCTCGGAGTCGTTTTTCGCGTTCGAGCCCGGAGTCGGTATCGAGCTCAACGTCGCGAAGTTCTTCAAGATAGACGCGGGCGTCTCGTACAGGCTGGCTGCGGGTGCCGATCGTGTACCTGGGATTACAAACGGCACCCTGAGCGGCCTGAACGGGGAGATTTCGCTCTTGTTCGGCTTTTCCGGCATCATGGGATCGGGAAACAAGATTCAAGAGCGGCGGGATCTTTCTTTTTTCCACTCGATAGTGTTCAAGGGAAACGGCAGGGTTATTCTGGGCCAGGGGGGGGAGAACTCGGTTACAGTAAAGGCCGACGACAATGTGATGGATATGCTGAAGACCGAAGTGAAAGACGGAACGCTTACGATCTGGTCTGAGAAGTGGATCATGGACGAGTCATCCGCAGAATACGATATAGTCGTGACGGATCTGCGGGAGATATCGGTATCCGGAATGGGGGAGGTGACTGGTAAAGAGACGATCCGGGCCGATGAGCTTTTGATTCGTCTCGGAGGAACCGGAAGTGTCGATCTCGAGGTTGATGCCGGTTTGGTACGTACCAGAATTTCCGGAACCGGGGAGGTCCGCCTCGGCGGAAAGACGAAAGAGCACGATATCGACATCCGAGGCGCGGGTGAGCTCGATGCGAACGACCTCGTTTCACACAACGCCAGAGTGGGGATAAGCGGGGCCGGAGAATGTACGGTTACCGTGCTCGAAAACCTCACGGTGGATATTTCCGGCACAGGCGTGGTCAGATACAGCGGTGAACCGGTCGTCACGGTGGAATATCTCAGTGTGGCAGGCTCTTTGGAGAAGAGATAATAAAGATCGCAGGAGATATCCTGCGTTTAGGAGGAATAGTAATGGCACAAAAGGACGAAACGGTCGAGGCGGCGAAAAAGGCAGCAAAGGAAAAGGTCGACTTCATCCGTCATCTCATTATCTACGGTGCGGTGATCTTGTTTCTTGCCGTCATCAACAACCTCACCTACTCGGGATACCAGTGGTGGTTATGGCCGGCGCTCGGGTGGGGGATCGGCGTTTTCTTTCACTTTTTGAGTGCATGGGGCCTGAAGGCGGGAAAGCTGAAATCGCTGGAAAAGAGACTCGCCGAGAAGGAGATGGAACGGATGAAAGAGGGGAAATAGGAATATTTTCCTTAAACAGGGAGGGTCCGTGCCGCACGAGGTACGGCGCAAAGACCGTGTGTGGAGCTTCGGTAATTTCGGCATGCGGCTGTAAATTGTCGATATATTGTAATGATGTCGTTAGGAATACGGGCAACGGGCCTTTTTTACCGTGTTTCATCGAAGCGGAGAGGTGCCGGTGAAATAGTCTAGAACATAAGCTCATAAAGGGGAGGTCTTTCATGAAAAAGTATACCGGGGCGGTCTTCACGGTTTTACTCCTGTTTGTGCTCCCGCTACCGCTTTCTAGTGCTGTCGTGGACTGGGTAACGGGTGAGGTCGCCTACAGCCATTACAAAGACGAGTGGAAGGAAGTCGAGCTCGGGATGAATCTCGGCACGGGCGATATCGTCAAAACGGGTATCGCAAGCGAGGCGGTTCTGCTCGAGCAGGGTGGAGAAATCCACATTCTCGAAAACAGCCAGTTCACCCTTTCGGAGCGCATTGAAAACGAGAAACAGAAACCTACATTGATGCTGTTTCTCGGCAGAATGAAGTTCAAGCTCGGCAAGGGGGCCGTAGAGGAGCCTGAGGTGAGAACGCAGACCGTGAACCTCGCAATCAGAGGGACCGAGTTCGAGGTCGGCTCCGGATTCGACGGGTCGACTCTGGTGCTTCTTTCCGAAGGGAGCGTCGCGGTCCGGGGAAAAACGAGCGAGCTCGTACTCATCGAGGGTGAGGGAACCGAGGTCGGGTTCGGCGAAGAACCGAAGGAGAAGTTCAGGGTTTTGGAGCGGGTGATAGATTGGGACGAATGGTTTACACTATCGGAGGAGGCGGTAAAGGGCAACGAGCTTATGCTTCTGACACGTATGATGGAAAAGTTCGACGAACTCTCCTACGATATAAATGAGTATGAAAAGGTGCGGGAAGAGGCGCTCGGTAAGAAGGAGGCGCTGATGACGAAGCGGGACGAGAGCGTCGAGTCGGGTGAGACAACGCAGGCTTCCGAGTACGCGAAGGAGGCGAATGCGGAGGGAAAGACCGCGTTTCACGCGATCATTAATATCCGTTTCCTTGCCCTCTCATCGATAGGTCTGTACGATATGGCTGAACGAATATATACGGGTATGGAAAAGCCGTCCGACGAGGTTACTGCGGTATTCGAGAAGATAAAGGCGGTCTACGGCTGGATCGAAAAGAGCTATCTTAGGGAAGGGGACAGGGAGCGACTCGAAGAGACCGCTGAAAAGCGGAAGGGGTGTTTGACACTCTTTTAAAGAAAATACCGGTAGGTATCGCAGCCTTAAGCATGAAGAGACCCTTCACATTATATATCGTCGTCTTTCTTTGCACCTTCTGTGCCCGGTCCGGCGTCAGGGCACAGGAGGAGCTGTTTCCGGCTTTCGAGATCGAGAAACTGAACGAATACCAAGACGAGGACACCGACCTTCTGGTCCCTCTTGTCTACAACGGATACGTCTATATTTTTTCCCTCGCACAACCAAATCCCATATGGCGTCTCTTTATCGGAGGAGATATTTCCCGCCCATTCGAGAGGGGAAAAGACACGCTGTATCTCTTCGATATATACAATCGCCTGTATGCGGTGGACATGAAGAAAGGAGAGGTCTTTTGGAAGCTGTCCGCCGCAGAAGAGATCAGGGGGAGCCCTCTCGTCTTAGATCGTCACCTCGTGCTTCCCACGGCGAAGGGGATCGTTCAGGTGATTGACAGAAACAGCGGGGATGTTATCGATACCTACTCGCAAGGAGGCGAGATCTATACCGATCTCGTTCGTCATGAAAACCTTATCGTCGTATCCTACAAGAGCGGTAATATCGTTGCATATAATATCGAGAGCAGGAAGCCCGAATGGGTGTTTCGCTCGGGAGGAATAGTGACCGTCTCCCCGGTACTGAACGGAGGCGTGCTGTACTTCGGGGCGTGGAACAGAACGATGTACGCGCTCGATGTGCGAACGGGCGAGCCCCGCTGGATCAGTTATGTCGGGAAGAACATTACAAGGGATTTCCTCGTTTTCGAGCGGGAGATCATGCTGTTCTTCGCCGACGGCGAGCTGCTCTCGCTGTCACGAGACGACGGCGGAATACGGTGGGTACAGTACGTCAAGGGAGTGAACTTTTCGTATAATTACTTCGGCGGGCCGGACCGATTATACCTCTTCACTCCCGATTTCATTGCAGTGGATCCTTCAGACGGAAGCGTTCTGTTCAACTACCGGGACAGGGCCTTCTCTCTCTTCAAGGAGATGCTTTTCGAGAATATGATGGAGGGCAAAGAGCCCATAACGGAGGAGGAGCGTTCTCGGATACAGAACGAGATGTACTTCTCTCAGAACAGCTATCCGATCCTGCCCCCTCTTGCGACAGGCGGCAGATACGTGTATTTCGTTGCCGAGGATTCATATCTCTATGTATACGACCTCGTCAAAGATTTTTTTATAATAAAATACCCAATGAGCTGAGGATTGCCATGCGAACGGTACGGATTTTGTTTATTCCGGTGACGATTCTTTTTCTTTTATTTGCCGCCTGTTCCTGTGCCACCGTCGAGAAAAAAGCGGAAAGGCTGCAGGGTATCACGGGGAGAGTCGTACTCACGGATGACGAGGGGGGTGAGATCGAGCATCCTCCGAGTGAAGATATTCTGGTCAACGTTGTTCCCGTAGTGGCCGGCGAGCGCAGATACGACCGTGCGTCGCGTCTTTTTCCTTCGAAAGACGGAACGTTTTTCGGCAGTCTCGAAAAAGGGCAGTACACGATCGAGGTGTTTCTCCAGGGCTTCTACGTCAGAAGTATCGATGTCACCATGCCTTCGGACAGAGTCATAGACCTCGGTACCATAGAGCTTCAACGAATCAGGATCGATCCGGGAATGCCGGTGAAGGCGGAGCCCGAGGAGGGTGTCATCCTCAAAGAAGGCGATGTGAATATAGAACCCCCTTCCTTCTGATCGTAAGAAAAGGACCGACGACCCGCAGTGAACAGGATAAACAGATTCATTCTCGTTTTTCTCTCGCTCATTCTTTCCTGTGTCGTGGTGTACCTCTACCTGCGGACGGTCGTCCAAGAGGAGCCCCGCGAGATCGTTGCGCCGTTGAGGGTTGAGGTGTACCGGATCGATCGAAATCCTCTTGACGGTGCGGATATCTATCTCGATCAGAAGTTCATCGGGCGGACCGATCAAAACGGCCTCTTTCAGAAAGAGGTGCGGCTGTACGAGGGGGAGTCGTACACCCTCCGGGTCGAAAGGGAGTCCGGCGGATACGTGTATGGGCCGTGGGAGACGAGATTCAGAGTGGAAGCGGAGACGCGGCGAAGAAGGTCGCGGCAGAAGAGCGCAGAGCCGGAATCGCTGCCGTCGCTCGAAGGAGATTTCGACATTCTTACGGAGCTCGAACGCGCCCAGCAGGGTAAGATGAGCGTGTATGAGAGATACAGCTTCCTGGCGTTCCTCGAGGGGTATATGTACTATACCGTAGAAGTCGTGCAAAGAGACGATACGCCCGTTTCCGACGCCGTCGTTATTGTGAACGGTAAACAGGCGGGAAACACGGACGGGAAGGGGACCGTGCAGGTCCGGTATTCCGGAGAAAAGACGAAGAGGGACACCGTCATGGTGGTCGAGGAGGGGGAGCATATATGGGTGCGCGGCACGGACGTATACCCCGATGCCGTTGTCCGTGCGGTGCTTTCAACAGTCCTTCTCGTCGACCTCTACGCCTATACCGAATACTACGACTCAATACGGGGAATTCCCGGCGTTTCCGTCATCATGGGTGACCGGCCCATAGGGCGCACGAACGGCGAAGGGATGCTGTCGTTCACGTATGAGAGAGAGGAGGGAGTGGATGGCTATCTCGAGTTCTCCCTGATATTCCCAAAACATATAGTGCCGGAAAAAATCAGCAAGGTGTACCGGGTGACGAAGGACATGCCGAAACTGACGCTTGTGAACTTCGCCTATAATTCGGTGCCGGTTTTGCCGAAGATCGCGGTGTTCCCTCCCGACACCGGCGACAGTACCGATCCGCAGCTTCTGAAAATATCACGAAGCATGAGGACTGAAATCGAGGATTACCTTTCCGTCGGCGGCACCTTCCAGCCGGTAGGATACCGTCAAACCGCCGAACTGTTCCGACAGCTCAATATCGATTTCAGGCGGGAGGGCGGATGGAAGAACGTTTCTCTTATCAAGGCGGAGGTCGATGTACTGGTCTTCGGCAGTATTCACGAGGAGGCCGGCATGTACAGGGTCTTGCTTCTCGCACGCGATTACACGGGGGAGGCGGTGCTCTCCTCCGACCGGCTCGTCTCCCTGAGGGAGCTCGAGATCCTCCCGGAGGATTTTACCGAATCTTTGAAAAGGGTTTTTCCGTTCGAAGGGAGCGTGACCTCGATCAACAAGCTCGTCTATATCAACCTCGGAAAACGATTCTCTCTGAAGAACGGGCAGAAGCTTTTCTGCTTCGTCAATTACCTCGATGATGCCACTGGCGGTTTTATGAAGCGGAACATAGCCCGGCTCGAAACCGTGGATACAGGCGCGCTCGTTTCGGCAGCCAGGCTCGATACCGTTACCGAGGGATATCTTCTCGAGCCGGGAATGAAGGTAAAGCGTTACAGAGAGCCGGAGGGCCCGGAGGAGCTCGTTCTTGTAGCGCTTTATGTCGGCTCGGAAGGTACCGCCGTACCCGAAGCGAACGTATACGTGGATGGGTTCTACAGAGGGAAAACGGATACGGAGGGGAAGCTTGAGCTTTCACTCGCCGCTCGCACCGAAAGCTACCTCGCGGTCCACAAGGAGGGGTTTGTCCCCCGTGAGCGTACAGTGAAGGTGACCGAAAAGACGGGGAAACTCGAGGTGGAGATGGAACGGGGCGTGACGAGTTTATTCTTGGAAACGGACCCGCCCGGCGCGGTCGTTTATATCGACGGAGAGTACCGGGGTAAGACCCCTCTTTCGAAGAAACCGCTCGCAGTGCCCTACGGTTTTCATCTCGTTGAGATAGAACTCGAAGGGTACAAACGATACAAGGAATACGTGAACTTCGATACGAATAAAATGACGCGTACGGATGACGGCAGGATCGTTCTTTTTTTGGACACCCTGAAGGAGGCGGAGGCCCTGTACGATAAGAATAAAATAGCCGATGCGGTGTCGCTTCTATCGACTATCCCTCCCAAGCACCCGGACTACACCGTGGCGCTCGAGCTTTTAGGATTTATAGCGCTTCACGATACCCATGACCCGGACGCCGCGGTGGAGTATTATACAAAAGCGCTGAAAATGCGTGACGAGGTACGCGCCGAGCCGGGGAATATCCTCACCTACTACAACCTGGCGCAGGCATACTACGGTAGTGCGGAGAAACACTTCCCCTCCGACAGCGAGCTGGCACTGCTCGGGTACAGGAACGCGATTCGGTACCTGTCCATCGTTCACCAGTACAAGAGCCGGATACCTTCCTCGCAGAGAAAAAATGTCTACCAGAACACCCTTTTTTATCTTGCTGTCGCAAACCAGAAGATTTACTATGTATCAGGTATGCGCGAGTATCTCTCGGGGGCCCGGTATGCGTGGATGAGCTATTTCGATTTTTTCGACTCGGACCTTACCGACCAGTCGTATTTCAAGCGTCAGTATGCCGTGGCGAAGACATATTATGAAGAGGTGAAGAGGCTCGAAAGTGAAAAGTAGGAATCTTGTCGGTGGATTTCTCGTTTCCATACTGATCCTTTTGGGATGTACCGAGGCCGTTCGGGTGCAGGAGGTACCGACGAAGCCAAAGAAACCGCCCGCGGTTTTGGAAGAAAAAAGGCCGCAAAAACCGCCGGCCGTTTTACCCGACTATTCGGCAATGCCGCTTCGGATTCTCTCCATACTCCGGCTCGAGAGCAGGGGCGGCACCTACAACTCGTACAACCCGCAGATATCCCCCGATGAGCGGTGGATCGCCTGTGAGGTGAACCACGAGACGCTGAAGAAGATTTATATCTACGAAATCGACGCCGAAGGCCTCCTGCGTTCGACGGAGGAGGGGGTGGATTCCCCGGGTTTGAAAGAAACGTTCTTTAAAAAGACCCGGGAGGTATATCTCGAGGAGGGGGTGGGGGAGACATTCACGGAAGACCTGTTCGAAAGCTCGTTTCAGGAGAGTTTTAATTACGAGTTTTCCTGGTTCCCCGGCTCTTCGGCCTTCATATTCACTTCAAACGCCGGGCTCGGGGAGTACAACCTGTTTATCGGCGCGCTCGATGAGAACGACTGGGTGCTCGGGGATATTACGAGAACGATGAATCCCAAAAGGTTCGGTACATTCCACATGATGACCCGGGAGGTAAGAAAAGACGGGCAGGCCCGGGTCTCGCCGGACGGGAAGATGATCGTTTTTACATCGGGGAGGACCGGCAACGGCGATCTCTATTCGCTCGATATCGAATCGGGAGCGCTTGCGCGTTTGACGACAACCGAAGAGACCGACCTCTTCGGCCGGTGGTCTCCGGACGGCAATGATATCGTATACACCTCAGGCAGCAAGCATTCACACGATATACACGTAATCAGGGGAGTAAAAAGCGACTCGCCGGTCGACGAGGTCCTCGTCAAGTGGTTTTTCGACGACGTCATGCCCGTGTATTCGCCGGACGGGAAATGGATAGCGTTTTACACGACCTATAACAGTGAGCACGATCCGTTCAACACGAAACGCTGGGGAATCATGATAATTCCGGCGGACGGAAGCGCGCCGAGCTCAGGAAAGGAGCTCGTAGAATACTTTCACGTTTCCGATGTAATCAAGGATAACGGGGCGGCCTGGTTTCCGGACAGCAGGCATATCATCTTCGCTAAAAACATTGATACGGATTATAATCCCATTTATATTTATGATATAGAGGAGAAAAAACAGCATCTCGTCGAAACCGGCACCGATATCAACCACGACATCACGGTATCCGCTCATGGAATTGTTTCCTTTCGGGCACAGGTCTTGGGATGGGATAGAATATTTATCGCTTTAACCACCTATTTTAAAGAATATTTCGAGCTGAACTCCTGAACAGGAAGGCGTGCGTCATATGGGTTTCAACCGTACAGCGAAAACTATCGTCACGGCGTTATTCCTCATCACATTAGCAACACCGCTGTATCCCATTCCTAAAGAGATAGAGACGGCTCTGAAGCTCAACCGGATCAACCATTTCGACGAGGCGCTCGAGGTCGTCAGAAGCGCGCTCCAAAACGAGAAGATCAAGCCCGATATCACCTCGGCCTATACCATCGGGAGGATACTCTATCGAAAAGGGGAGCTGTACCGGGAGATGGCACGCCTCAATGTGCGGACCCATATCGGGTACCTTTTGCAGGTGTCCGACCGCGAGAAACAGCCTCCGGACGAGGTATCGGTGTTTCTCGGCATAGGATATTTCTTCAACCGGCAGTACCACGATGCAATCGAAATTCTCGGTGATCTTGCGAACGAAAAAAGGATCGATCCCGCACTCGTGGATCTGGCGCTCGTATACCTCGGCGCTTCCTACTATAAGAACGGAGAAACACAGACGGCGAGGGCTCTCTGGGAACGGGTCAGTAAAAGAGACCCTCTCTCCTATTCAGCGCTCGGGTATGTCTATGCGCTGCTCGGGTTCGACCCTGAAGCGGGAGAGGATATTACAAGAAGCGTGCTCGAACGGGCCCGGGAGAAGGGGTCCGGTCACATCGATTCGCTCAAGGCGAACCATGCGTATACCCTGCTGATGCTCGGAAGGCTGGACGAGGCCTACTCGTACGCGAGTGAGATCGACCTGGGCAGACCGATTTACATAAACCAGCCGGACGACAAAACCGTTTTTCGTTTCTACGATTTCGCCCTATTAGACAGCTACAGCAAGATCATCTTCGGAGAATCGATAAAGAATCTCGAGCCCATAGTAACGGCTTCCAGCGGGGAGCTGGCGAGCTTCGCCGCGTACTACGTTGCGCAGATGTACCTCTACCTCGAAGATTATGATACCGCGGACAGGTTCGCCCAGAAGGCGAAAAAGCTCGCCGTGCAGAGCTCTCTCACGATGATCAAGGCGATCGCGTGCGGGGCTTCGATCGACCTTCTTACGGGCAAAGACAAGCGGGGACTGAAGCTTTTGGATGACGAAGCCTCCCGGATATACGGAAAGCCCTCCTCTCTGCTTGAAATGATGCATGTCGTCATCTCCTCCGGCGTCGATTATTCGAGGGTAAAGGAGATCGTCGGTACCGTCGAATCGTACGTATACGAAACGGGATGGGACAGAACGAGGAGGGACGATGCGCTGCTCGGCGATGTAGCGTTCTATACCGGCAGGTATGTAAGGGCTTTGTACTATCTCGAGCGTGCCCGGGACAAGGGGAACAAGAACAAGATAGAAACGAACGATCCCACCTTTCTGCTGAAGCTCTCGTACGTCTACTACACGCGGGAGTACTATCCCGAGAGTCTCGAGATACTCTTCAGCCTGGCAAAGAGCTTTGCGGGCGTGCGGCCGCTGCAGGATGCGGTACAGTCCGTATACTCATACAAGCAGAAGGGAAGCGGCGAGGCGATCATAGATTAAACTCTGATACCGGGGTTGCACAATGAAACCGAAGCGTTTTATTCTGATACTGCTTTCAGCATGTTTTCTCGGATTAAGCTGGACCGGATTCTCCCAGGAACGGGGGGGGACTCTCGTATACGGTGAATACGGGGCCCCGATCCGCCTCGTTCCGGTCCTCGCGAACGATTCCATATCCATACGGTTGATAGAGCTCATCTACGGCTCGCTGGTCTATTACGATACGAGCGGCGAGATAAAGGGGGACCTCGCCGAGAGTTGGGAGGTTTCCGACGATATGAAGCGGATCACCTTCTACCTGAGGAAGAACGTGCGCTGGCACCCCCTTCCCGGAGAGGCCGAGGGGGCGTTGTTCAACGCCGAGGATGTGGTGAAGACATACAATATCATGATGAACCCGAAGACGTTGACACCGCTGCAGTCGAGGTACAGCTTCATCGGGTCCGTCCAGAAGCTCGACGACTATACGGTGGTGTTCCGCCTTAAGAAGCCGCTTTTGAACGTTCTCGGCCGTTTCAGCTTCAAGATACTGCCGTCGTCGCTCCTTCGGGATATCCGGTTCTTGCGCGGTGACGAGGACCTCCTCTTGTACAAGCACCCCATCGGTACCGGGCCCTATAAATTCGTATCGCAGGAAGGATCGTCCGCCGAGATCGTGCTGACCGTGAACGAGAACTACCATCTCGGAGAGCCGTATATCGAGAAGATCGTCATGCGGCCGTTCGCGGATCAGAATATCATTACCCAGACCCTGCTGTACGGCGGTATCGACCTGCAGATACGGGTGCCGCCGAGGGAGATAGCCGAGATCCAGGGCGACCAGCGGTTCGACCTCTACCCGTACAGCACGCTTTCCTACTCGTTTTTCGGATACAACCTCAGAAATCCCGTGCTGGGCATCAAGGAGGTGAGAAAGGCGATCGCCTACGCCATCAACCGACAGGAGATGCTGAACTCCTTCTTCGAGGGAAAAGGACAGCTCATCTCCGGACCGTTCGCCCCGGGAAGCTGGGCCTACAACCTCGACGTGGAGCCCATACCGTACTCGCCCGAGACGGCGAACCGGCTTCTCGATGTTGCGGGCTTTACCGAACGGACCGACGACGGTGTAAGAAAGAGGGGGAGCTATACGCTGGAGTTTTCGATGATCGTGCCTATCTCGAAGGAGAACGAGACGACGAAGCGCGTCATCCTCGCATTTCAGAACTACCTGAAGGACGTCGGTATACGGATCAACCTCGAGTGGCTGGAATGGAAAACATGGACGGAGGCGGTTTTCATCGACCACGAGTTCGATATCGTATATGCGGACTGGCTCTTCGACGATTCCTTCGACATATCGTCGCTATTCCACTCCAGCGAGATCGGGCCGGGAAAGAACAATTTCGGTGCATATAAAAATCCCGAGATCGATACGCTACTCGACGAGGCCAGGGCGACGCTCGATGTCGAGAAGAAACGGACGATCTACAGGAAACTGCACGAGATACTTGCAGAAGAGTCTCCCTACACCTATCTGTGGACACTGACGAACTACGCCGCTTTCAACAGGGATCTCAGACGAGTCGAAATACACCCGACGAGATTTTTCACCTATATAAAGGACTGGTATATACAGAATGAGGAACAGCAGTAATGTCCCGGTTTCTCAAGGTCTTCTCGAGGGAGTTGGCGAATGCATTGCTGCTCGTAATCGGCGTTACTGCGATCTTGTACCTGTCCTTCAACCTGATGCCGGGTACGTTTATCGGAAAAGGGGGCGGCGTCGAGGGATATCTGAACCTGCTGAAGAGGCTTTTTTCCTTTAGATTCGGTGTCTCGCCCGTATCGGGAAGGGACATAAAGAGCCTCGTGCTGCCGGCGTTCCGTAATACGCTCCTGCTCACCTTCGGATCTCTTTTCGTATCCGTTTTAATCGCTGTTCCGATAGGTATTTTTTCGGCCTATCGGAGATTCAAGAGCTACTCCTGGGCGCTCAGTATATTTTCCTATATCATATCCTCTATCCCCGTCTTCTTTCTCGGATATCTCGTTCTTTACGTCGTCGCCCGGTATACCGGTTTTCTCCCCGTTTTTTCCGTTTCAGCCTCTGCGCGCGGAATGCCGTTTCTGTCCTTCGTACTGCCCATTGTCGTGCTCGGTCTGGGGAACGATTCGATAAGCGAGATCGTAAGGCTTGTAGGCGGCGAGCTCGAGCGGGTGATGTCGCTGGATTACGTGATTGCCGCGAAAGCGCGGGGGGAAAACATGCTCCAGGCGTCCGTGCACGAGGGTATCGTTATACCGCTGATCTCGATCGTATTTTCAAAAATACCCTTTATCATAGGAGGGGCCGTCGTTGTCGAACACGTTTTTAACTGGCCCGGCATGGGAAGACTTGCGTTCCAGGCGACTCTTGACAGGGACCTTCCTGTACTGATCATCATCGCATTCCTGTCCGTGCTGTTCGTCCGTACGACGACCCTTTTAAAGGATATGATCTTGTATTCCTATCGCACGAGCGAGTCCTAACCCGATGAAAAGATTCTACTTCGAAAAAGAGACGACGGACAGGGGAGGCTTTTATGTGCCTCTTTACAGGAGGGCGAGCCCCGTCGACGCCGTATCGATCGGCTACGGCCTCTTTGTCGTTGCATATCTCGTCGTGTTCTTCATAATTTCTTTGACGAACAGCTTTATAAAGGACCCGATGCAGGTCGATATCGGGCAGATGTTTATGTCACCCTCCTTCGAGCACCTGTTCGGCACCGACTTTCTCGGAAGGGACATATTCTCCCGAATAGTCAAGGGGACCGAGGCTTTCTTTCTGCCCGGCCTCCTCTGTATCGCGATATCGACCCTGTTCGGTCTCGGGTTCGGTATCCTGGCCGGCTATTACCCGAGATACTGCGCGGGAGCGGTTTTTTACGTTCTCAACATCGTAGATTCGATTCCACGGTTCATTTTCATCCTCATAATCATCATACTGTTCAATCCTTCGATCTATGTGATAATGATCTTCGTCGGGATCACGAGCATACCGA
The DNA here is from genome assembly GCA_016934265.1 of Spirochaetota bacterium. Taxonomy (GTDB): domain Bacteria; phylum Spirochaetota; class B62-G9; order B62-G9; family DRHN01; genus JAFGTF01. The sequence goes on along the minus strand of JAFGTF010000142.1, from coordinate 24,728 downwards.
AAACCGCATCATATATCAAAGCGAAGGTCGAGCTGCTCAAAAAGAACCGGTTCATGGAGGCCTCCCGGGCCCTCGGTCTCTCCCAGGCCACCATTATATTCAAGCACATAATATGGATCTATTCGAAAACGGTTCTTATCATACAGGCTACGCTCCGTATGGGCGAGTCCGTGCTCATAGAGACCTCGCTCTCGTATCTCGGGATAGGGGTACAGGAACCGGCCCCTTCGTGGGGGAACATGGTGGCCATGGGGAAAGACTTCTTCTTTCAGGGCAAGATGTGGCTCTCGACCGTCCCCGCGGTTATCATACTCATGACCATAATGGGACTCTATCTCCTCGGGGACGGGCTGAACTCGCTGTATAACGAGAAGGTTTCGAGATGAGCCGGCAGATCGCAGCGCTCGAGCATTTGAAGGTTTATTTCTACGACCAGGGTGACCGCCGCTTCATACGGGCGGTCGAGGACGTGGGGCTTACGGTCGAACAGAAACAGGTGGTCGGGCTTGTCGGTGAATCGGGCTGCGGTAAGACGATTACCGCATTATCGATGATGGGTCTCATCGACGGTGAGCCCGGTGTCGTCGGCGGCAGGTTTTTCTTCAGGCCCAAGGAGGAGGACAGGCGGGCGCTCATCTTCGCGATCATGCGGGGAAACAGAAAAAAGTACGACTGCAGGAAAGGGGAACTGTTCGATCTCTTCTGCGGGCTGGACGACTGTGTGCGGTTCGATGCCGATCCTTTTACCGTTATCAAGGATCCCGAGAAGTGGTTGAGAAAGAACGGACGGATCATGGAGCAGATGAGGGGGAGAAATATTTCAATGGTATTCCAGAACACGCGGGAAGCTCTCAACCCCTTCGTGACGGTCGGCAGCCAGCTCGTCAGGGCAGTACAGTGTCTAGAAAATGACAAGAATCGCGCCGCGCTCGCCGCCCGTGCAGAGGAGCTCCTTTTATCGGTACGGATATTCAACCCGGGGTACGTGATGAACATGTACCCCGATGCGCTCTCGATCGGTATGTCCCAGCGGGTGCTCATCGCGATCGCACTCGCCTCCCGGCCCGGTTTGCTTATCGCGGACGAGCCTACCACCGGCCTGGATACGACGAACAAGCACAGGATAATCGACCTGCTCGGCGAGAACATGGAGCGCGGCAATATGTCGCTTGTCATAATCTCTCATAACATAGGGATCGTGAGGACGATAGCGGACAGGATCTATGTCATGTACGCGGGTCTCATCGTCGAGCACGGGAATAAAAAGGAGATAGTAACGGGCAGAAAGAACGCCAGACATCCCTATACCGAGGCGCTCGTCTCCTCGGTGCCGACGGATGCGGATATCAAGAGGGGAAAGAAGCTCAAGGTGATCGAGGGCGTCGTTCCGGACAATAAAATGGAGACCGAAGGCTGCCCCTTTCTTCCACGATGCCGCTATGCAAAAGGCGGCATACGGAGAAAGTGCAGGACCCGGCGTCCCGAGCTCTTCGAGGTCACGAGCGGGCACCGGATACGATGCTGGCTGTTCGCCGGCTGAACGGGTGGAATCGAGAATGCTGGTCGAAGCGGAACATCTGTACAAGCGGTTTACGGAAAAGCGCACGAAAAGGGCTGCGGACGCATGCGTCGACGTAAGCCTTGTCATCGAACACGGAAAGACCCTCGGGCTCGTCGGTGAATCCGGATGCGGTAAGACGACGGTCGGCAGGATCCTTCTCAGGCTTATCGACCCCGATTCGGGGAGTGTTCTGCTCGACTCTTGCGACGTAACAAGGTTGAAGGAGAACCAGCTGCGACCCATGAGAAAACGGTTCCAGATGATCTTTCAGGAATCGAGCTCGGCGTTCAATCCGCGAATGAAGGTCTCCGACGCACTGAAGGAATCCCTCAGGCTGTATCGTCGCTATAAGCCGCGGGAGCTTAAAAGCAGGGCGGACTTTCTTCTGTCACGGGTCAACCTGAGCCGTGGAAGCGCGGAAAATTTCATCGGCAACCTCTCCGGCGGCGAGCTCAAGCGCCTCGATATCGCGCGTGCGCTCTCCATCGAGCCCGAGTTCATCGTCGCGGACGAGCCGCTCGCGCTCTTGGATATGTCCATACAGTCGCAGATCGCCAACCTCCTGCTCGATATACAGCGCGAGAAGGAGATATCGCTTCTCTTCATCTCTCACGACCTCCGTATGGTGGAAATGCTGAGTCATTCGGTGGCCGTGATGTATATGGGAAGAATACTCGAGTACGCAAGGATCTCCGTAATACGGGAGAGACCCCTGCACCCGTATACGAGATATCTCTGGAATCCGGAGACCGCGAGTGTGCTTGCAGGTCTCCCAGAGGGGGGATGTGTCTACAGATCGAGATGCGGCCTGTATGAGGAGAGCGGATCCCCGACACGCTGCATCAGGGAAACGCCGGTACTGATCGAGAAGGAGAAGGGGCATCTGGTGGCCTGTCACTTTGCCTGATCGTAGTAAGAAACGATAGTGCGGAAACGGCGGCCAGTTTCTAAAAAAGAGAGATGAGAATGGAGAACAGACGTATTGCCCGGTCCGCGGTGAGCATCGGCGCGGTGACGTTCGCCTCGCGGCTGTTCGGGCTCCTGCGAGAATGGCTCAGGGGATACCTGCTCGGTACCACCGGGAGCTCCGATGCGTTTTCGATGGCATTTCTGTTCCCGAATCTCATGCGGAGGCTCGTCGGCGAGGGAGCTCTCCTCGTCGCCTACGTGCCGGTCTTCTCGGACTATCTCGAGAAAGGCAAGCGGGACGAGCTCTGTGAGTTCGTACACAGCTTCTTCACCCTTCTTTTCTGCTTTCTTTTAGCCTGCGTGGCTGCCGTTGTCGTATTTGCTCCGCTGCTCCGCTTCTTCCTTCCGCGATTCGCCGAAGTACCGGGAAAAATAGAGCTTACCGTGTTGCTGACGAGAATGATGTTTCCCTATATTCTCTTCATCAGTCTTGCAGCGCTTACCCAGGCGATTTTGAACAGTTACAAGGTGTTCGTTCCTTCGGCGCTTACCCCGATACTGTTGAACATGTCCATCATCACCGCCGGTTTTACGATCGGGGCGCGTATGAAAGACCCGTCCCTCGCGCTCGGAATCGGCGTGCTCATCGGAGGGATGCTCCAGCTCTTTTTCCAGATACCGTTTCTCGGGAAGGAGGGCATACGGTACCGGCTCTCGTTTAAGTGGGGGAATCCCGGCGTACGGCGTGTCTTTTTACTCATGATCCCGGCGGCGATCGGCGCGGGTGTCTATCAGATCAACGCGCTCGTCTCGCAGTTTATCGCGGCCTACCTCGAAGAAGGGTCCGTTGCGGCGCTGCGGTTCTCGAATACGGTGGTGGAGGTGGTGCTCGGCGTATTCGTGATATCAATCTCGACCGTTATTCTCCCCGCCTTGGCGGAGAAATCGTCGCAGGGTGATCCGGAGGCGATGAAACGCATACTGAACTTCGCGCTCAGGCTCACGTTTCTAGTGACGCTCCCTGCGACATTCGGCCTTGTCGTTCTCCGCTACCCCATCGTGGAAATGCTGTTCCGGTACGGACGGTTTACTTCGGAATCGGCCTCTATGGTCTCGTACGCGATACTGTTCCACGCGATAGGAATAAGCGCCACCGGCGGATCGCGGGTTCTCGTCCAGATGTTCTACTCGCTCAAGGACATGAAGACGCCCGTCTGGACCGGGGTCGTCTCTGTTTTAGTGAACATCCCCCTCTGTATCGGGCTCTCGGGACCTCTACGTCTCGGCGGGGTCGCCCTCGCGGGGTCGATCTCGTCTTTCTGTAACTTCTTTCTGCTTTACTTCATTCTCTCAGGAAAAGTCGGGAAGTTCATGGACAAAGAGACGATGAAGGTTTTGGGCAAAGCGTTTTCCTCGTCCGCAGGCATGGGAATCGCGCTCTTTTTTGCGAAGAGGCTTTTTGCCGCCAGTATGTCGGCAAGCAGGCTTTACAACGCAGGACTGACGTTTCTTTTACTTGTCTTTGGAGTCGCCCTCTATTTCGCGCTGAACCTCGCCATGAAAAACCGGGACGTCATGCAGATCTTCAGGATCTTTCTCAAGCGGCTCGAGAGGTCAGAGGGGAAAAAGCTCGACCTCTGACGAAAGCTTCCCGATGTCGGATTGCAGAAGCATACCCGCCCCAGAAGAGAGGGTGTTCGCAGCTCCGAACGCGCACGCGAGCCCGGCGGTCGTTTCGAGATCGAGACCGCCGAGCAGGCCGATGATGCTTCCGGCGAGTGCGGCGTCGCCCGAGCCCACCGCATTAACGGGATTTTCCACTTCGACCTTTGCACACACTGTGTTCCGTCCGTCAGAGAGCACGATCCCCTCTTTTCCTCTCGTAATCATCACGTATCGAACGCCGAAGCCGTGTAACTCGCCGATCGCCCTTGCAAGGTCGGAATTTCGATCCGGTCGGTATCCGAGCGCGTCGTATACCTCGTCGATATTCGGCGCGACGAAGAAAGGCCGGGAAAAAAGCGCTTTCTGTAGCGGTTCGCCGGACGCGTCTAAGAACGCGCGGCAGCCTTTTTCCTGCACCGTCGCCACGAGCGACGCATATGAGAAAGAAGAGAGCCCGGCGGGCAGACTCCCCGAGAAGACTACTGTCGAGCCGGCCCCCGTGATCGACGAGAGTTTAGCACCGAGGCGGTTCAGGGCGGAAGCGGGAAGCCTTGGGCCCTTTTCACGCAGGTGCGTTTCTCCCGGACAGCCGTGGTCCAGGATGGTGATGTTGGTGCGGATGTTCCCTCCGGTATGCACGAAGTCGTTCGCAATACCCTCTCGATCCAGCCGAGTGAGGTATGCGTTTTTCCCTCCCGCGGGGAGCAGCCCAGTGGCGACGGAAAAGACCGCACAGCTTTTCAGCGCACGGGAGACGTTGACGCCTTTTCCCGCTGCGACGATCGACGAATCCGAGACGGCGAACGTTCCGCCTTTTTCGAATCCCGGTACGACGAGAGACCTGTCGAAAACCGGGTTCAGCGTAACGGTAACGATCCTACCGAGCGCCGCAGCGGCGTATATATCCGGATATGCACGAGAAATCTTCATTGCCGTCTCCGTCGGTCGTATAGTACGATTATCGTATGGAACACCCCCGGACCGCCACACGAAAATCGCATTTTCTCGTTATTATCGCTTGAGTTTATTATTCTCCCGTCATACTATGGTTCTTTAGAACTATACGAAGCCGGGAGGCATGAGGTGCGCGTAGGTATTCTATATTCCTCAGAGAAACCCATACTAAAGCGGCTATCCGATTCGCTTAAAAAGGGCCTTGAGAAACAGGGCGCACAAGTACAACTCCACCCTGACAATGCGGATACGTTCAGCGGAATCTCGACCTGCAAGCTGGTTTTTGTCGGCAGTTTCGCTCCCTCGTTTTTCAAAGTCCGGACGCCGGTGAGAATGAGAGAGGCCCTGGGAAAATCGGGAGGACTTGTGGGAAGGCGCGCCGTCGCTTTTACAAACGATAGAGGCTCCCGGGGGAGAAAGGCTCTTCTCTCCGTAATGGCCGATATGGAGCGTCAGGGGTGTATCGTCGTCGATCAGCGAACTATCCGGTCCGAGAGGGAAGCCTATCAGTTCGGCGCCACGGTGAAACTCGGCTGAGAAATCCGCACCCTTTTTCAGCCGGGAAGGTCATTCGGCCCGTTTGCTCATGAGCACCGCTATAAAGCGAGTCGAATCGATGTTGTGAAAGACTATCTTTACTATAGCCATTATCGGAACCGCGAGGAACGTCCCCACGCCGCCCCATACGTAGCCCCAGAAGAAGAGTGCGACGAGAATGACGATCGGGGACAGGTTGAACCTGTTTCCCATTATCTCCGGATCGAGGAAGCTCCCTATCACGAGCTGTATCCCTATCAGGAGGATAGCGGTGAGATAGGGGACATAGGAGTGTGGAAACTGGAGGAACGACAGTATAATCGGGGGTATCACCGCGATGATCGAACCTATATATGGTATGTAGTTGAGGAAAAAAGCCAGGACCCCCCAGAGTACAGAGAACTTTATGCCGAGGATGGCGCACGACACGCCGGTCAGTATTCCTGTTCCCGCCGAGATGACGGTTTTGTAAAAAAGGTATCTGACGATCTGGTCGTTTATATTGTCCAGCACCCTGTAGATGCGGGCGGCCCGCTCCTTGTCGAACGCCTTTCGTATGAGCCTCGGGTAGTTATGATACGAGAGGGAGATGAATATGAGAAGAAGCAGGGTAAGACCCACCTTCCCGACGACCGCGAACGAGCCGGAGAAAATGCCCCGCATGAATTCCTGTATTCTCGCGCTGCCTAAGAAGTCACGGATACTCGTAAGGTCGACCTCCATATACCTGTTCAGGAGGGCTCCGGCCTTCTTGAACATCGCCTTCTCCATGGAGGGCCAGTACTCGATGAAATTTCTTATGTTGTTGATGACGATCTGCGCGAAAAAGAATCCGATGAGACAGACGATGATGAGGAGGATGAAAAGGCTCACTATCCGCGGCACCTTGAGCCTCGCGAGAAATTCGACCGCCGGTGCGAAGAGGTAGGTGATGAAGATGGAGAGAACGAGCGGTATGAAGATCCCTTTGAGGGTTTTCAGTATGAATACGACCGCAACGAGCACGATAATAGACGCGGCGATCGTCATAATCCTAAAATTTTTACTTTCCTCCATGAATATAATTTATACCGAATGCGTATAAAAATCAAACAGTACCGCCGTTTGGGTGCGAACGGCTTCCATAAAGCGTTTTCCAGGGAAGACCCGATTCCAGCTCGCGTGTTACGGCATGCACAACCGCAGGGACGCCTGCGGTGTACCCTTCGTCGGAGAGTGTTGTACAGAACTCGGCATGCGGCCTTTTATCCCTGTAGTCGGGTTCGCGCCCGGGATGGGTGAGGTACCGTTCGAACAGCCGTATATTGCATGACACGAGAAGAGAACCCTGGTAGAGGACGGTGTCCTTTCTTCTGTGCAGCGAGGCCCCGAGGATCTTGCGGTCGCCTATTGTGATGTCGGATATCCCCCGGACGGCGAGCCCCCGTATGTCGAGACCCTCAAGCGCTTGGATGATGCGCTCGTTTACGGAGATCATGTGCTCTTTGAGTGCAAAGGGCGTGTCCGTACGTCCCGCCAGGGAAACGACGACGACGCCGCGGCAGAGCACCACCGTGCCCCCTCCGCCCGCCCTCCTTCGGACCGCAACACCGTCGGTGGTACAGTGCTCGACGATGACGTCGTCTTCTTGTCTGCACGCCCTTCCCAGGATGACCTCGGTGCGCACCTGTTCGAAGACGCGAAACGCGTAGCTGCATTCGTCGCCGAGCTTAGATAGGACCAGATCGTCCAGGTACATATCGTCCTCAATCAGGTGGATATGTTCGTGAGGATACGACTAAAATAAGTATTGCATTATTCTTTCCTCCAAGATACTATCATCCTGATAAAGAGTGATATGCTTTTCTTGTATCGCCGCACCGCATAATTTTTTCATCATCCCTGCTGACTGAATTTTCATGAGAACCTGATAAAGTGCGACATGCACAGAATAATATAAAAAGGGAGGAACGTACTATGAGTGAAGAGGTCAAGAAGGAGGAATGGCCCTGGGAGGACGCGTACGGCGACTATTCAATGGTCCCCGTACCCCGGCACGAAAAACGGTCGTTCTCCAGTATTTTTTATGTGTATATGGGCGTGCTCGCCTGTATTGCGGTGCTCTGGGGCGGTTCGACGCTCGGGCTGCAGTATACGGTCAAGCAGGCGATATTAGTCGCGCTCATTGGGTCGGCGATACTTGCGGTGATCGGCGGGCTCACCGCCCCTATCGGGGGAATATCCGGTACCTCCACCTACGTAAACATGAGGTTCCCCTTCGGATCGATCGGATCGCAGGTCTTCGGATCTATAGTCGCGGGTATCGCGTGCGGAATAGGGTGGTTTTCCGTTCAGGCTTGGCTGTTCGGGATCATCGTTCACACGCTCTTTCCGAATGCGGTGTGGGCGAATGTCGGCGTCGCGGCGACGTGGGGAGGGCTTTTGATGATGATTACCGCGCTCATCGGATTCAGGGGCCTCGCGTGGCTCAGCTATCTCGCGGTTCCCTTCTTCATGCTGATCGCCGGTGTAGGGGCGATGATCGGCGTCGCACAGGGGGGAGGATTCGCGGGCCTGATGAGCCTTGCGCCCGCCGAGCCCACGCCGATCGGCGTGGGGATTACTCAGGTTGTCGGGATGTATATCGCGGGCGGTATTATCACGGCGGACATTTCCCGGTATGCGAGAAAGGCGTTCAGCGGCGCATTGGCGTGGATTATCCAGATCATCATTTTCCAGGTGTACATGCTTTCCGGTGCGGCGATTCTCATGATCGCCACCGGCGCGAGCGATGTGGCGGGGGCGCTGCTCGCGGGAGGCGCCGGTATCGGGGCCTTTCTCATGGCGATCCTGGGCCAGTGGACCACAAACGACAACAATCTGTACAACGGCGCGCTCTCGTTCAATACATGGCTCCATACGAAGAAGTGGCATATCACTCTCGGAGAGGGCATTATCGGTGTCGGCATCGCGGCATGGGTCGGGTTTGCGGCGGGGGCAAGCATGGACCCGTTCATGAAGTTTCTCACCTTGCTCGGCAAGATCCTGCCCTCAATCGGCGGCGTCCTTATCGCCGATTTCTATTTGTACCGGTGGTACAAGAAAGTACCGTTCAAAAAGCGCTACAAGGGTACGCCCGGCATGAAGGTGGCGCTCGTGAACTGGGTCGGGTGGCTGTCGGTGGGTCTCGGGACCTGGATCGGCGGGTGGCTTCTCAAGTGGGGGATCGCGGCGCTGAACGGGCTCATATTGGGACTGGTGATCTATACCGTGCTCTCGATCGTGCTAGATGCGGCGGGGGTGAAGATCACGGTGGGAGAGCATACCATCAACAGGAAAGGAGTGTGACAGCCATGAACTTCAAGGGATATATAAGGACAACCTCTATAATCATAATTGTTCTCGCGCTCGCTGTACTCGTGCTTGGAATCGCGAAGTGGTCCGAGAATCCGTATACGGGGATCATCTACGCTGTCGTCGGCTTCATACAGCTTCTCGGGATGGTGCTCCTTTTTCCGAGGATCGCTAAGCTCGACGACCAGAAAGAGGTCGGGAACAGGGCGGTGCAGGCGAACTGGATCGTTCTCTCGTTGGGTATCGCCGGGATGGCGCTGTTTTTAGCCCCGTTCTTTCGTCTCGAATCCGTGACGGTTTCCTACGTCGCATTTATTCTGAGCGTGGTATTGACGGTTCTGAGCGCGTTCAACATCTTTATTGCGGTAAACAGGGTAAAGGCGCGGATGGTCGTATGACGCAGGAAAGGTTCCGACGGGTTGTGAAAATTAAAGACTCGCGGCGTGGGAACGCCGCGGGTCTTCGGTTTCCCGTAATCTAAGAATAGGTGAATAGAGGCGACGGCGGATCGGTAGCGTGGTCTCCGTGGAGTGGTGGTTTCGGCGCCGGCATGTATCGCAATCTCTCTATTCATGGAGGAAAAAGCGTGAGAGAGCTGACAGTTGATGATATCGAGTGTCTTGCAATAGGGGCCGCCGTTCTCGGCACGGGGGGAGGGGGCGATCCGTATCTCGGGAAGCTCATGGCGAAACAGGCGATTCTCGAGAGAGGAAACGTACGGCTGATTACGACCGATGAGCTTCCCGACGACAAGCTTGTCATCCCCTCGGCCATGATGGGAGCGCCTGCGGTGCTGCTGGAAAAGCTTCCGAACGGAGGTGAGCCCGAGAAGGCGCTGCAGGCGATCGAAACGTACACGGGGAAAAAGGCTTTCGCCACGATCTCCATCGAAGCGGGAGGGATAAACTCCACAATACCGGTTTATACGGCCGCGAGGCTCGGGCTGCCGCTCGTGGATGCGGACGGCATGGGAAGGGCGTTTCCGGAAATACCCATGGTTACCTTCAGTATCGGAGGGGTAAAGGCTTCACCGATGATATGCTGTGACGAGAAGGGAAACATGGTGATACTCGAGACGGTTGACAATCAGTGGGTGGAGACCCTGTCGAGAACGGTGACCGTGGCGATGGGCTTAAGCTCAATGATCAGCTGCTACGTGATGGATGGAAAAACGGTGAAGAAGCTCGCGGTAAAGGGGACTATGTCGCTCGCAATAGAGATAGGGAGAAGGATAGTGGAGTCAAACAGGGAGAAAAAAAGCCCTATCGATGCCATTCTTTCATTAACCCGCGGGTTCCGTCTCTTCGAGGGCAAGGTCACGGACGTCCAACGCGATCTCACCACCGGTTTCGTACGGGGAAAGGCGCTCTTCAGTGGGATAGAGACGTACAAGGGATCCTCTTTGATTCTCGAGTTCCAGAACGAGAACCTCATTGCGCTGTTGGACGGAGAGCCGGCTGCCATGGTCCCGGATCTCATCACCGCCCTCGACAGGGAAAACGGAACGCCGATCACCACGGAGCATCTGAAATACGGGCAGCGGGTCGTCGTCATCGGAATGCCGTGCGATCCGGTATGGAGAACCGATGAAGGCATCAAACAGGTGGGGCCCCGCTACTTCAAATACGATATGGACTATACACCGATAGAGGAACTTGCGACATGAACTACAAACTTGGAATCGACGTCGGCGGCACGAATACCGATGCGGTGATCCTCGATACGGCCGACAGGGTCGTCGCCAAGTGCAAGAGACCCACCACCGCGGACGTCTCATCCGGAATACGAGAGGCGGTGGATGCCGTCCTTAAAGCAGGCGGGGTGGATCCGGGACGGATCGTCCACGCCATGCTCGGAACCACACATGCCACCAACGCGATCGTCGAGAGAAAGTCGCTTTGCCGGGTCGGGGTTATCAGGCTCTGCATGCCGGCCGGTCTGTCCGTCGCGCCCTTTTTCGACTGGCCGGAAGACATCATTCCTCATCTCGGCGGCTGTTACAGGATGGTGAAGGGCGGATACGAGTTCAACGGCAAGGTCATCTCACAACCCGACGAAGAGGAGATCAGGAAGGCGCTTTCGACTCTTTCCGATGAAAAAATCGAGGCGCTGGCGGTATCATGCGTGTTCGCGCCGGTGAACAAAGAACAGGAATATATGGTGAAAACGCTTGCGGAGGAGGTCTTGGGGCCGGGTGTGCCGGTGTCCCTCTCGCATGAGATAGGAACGATCGGTATTCTGGAACGGGAAAATGCCACGATACTCAACGCAGCGATTATCAAGATTGCGGACGCCGCATACGGCTCGTTTCAGAACGTGTTGATGAAGCACGACATACAAGCGGACCTCTTCATCACCCAGAACGACGGCACGATAATGTCCGTCGAGTACGCGAAAAAGTACCCCGTATTCACCATCGCTTCCGGACCGACGAACTCTCTGCGCGGCGCCGCGTTTCTCTCTGGGATAAGCGATGCCGTGGTGGTCGACGTGGGAGGAACCACCACGGATGTCGGTATTCTGAAGAGCGGCTTCCCGAGAGAATCAACCCAGGCGGTCCAGGTAGGGGGCGTCCGCACGAATTTTCGCATGCCCGATCTCATTGCCATAGGATTGGGCGGAGGCTCCGTCGTACGGGAGGGCGCCGGAGGGGTGACGATCGGACCCGATTCCGTCGGGTTCAGGATCACCGAGGAGGCAAAGGTCTTCGGCGGAAACACGCTGACTGCGACGGATGTGGTGGTTCGATCCGGTCTTGCGTCGATCGGCGACCCGCGGCTCGTAGAAAGGGTGGACGGCACGTTGGCGGAAACGGCGACGCAGCGGATACAGCGTATGGTTGAAGAAGTCATAGACAAGATGAAGACTCAGGCCTCCGATGTATCAGTCGTGGTCGTCGGCGGGGGAAGCATCCTTCTGCCGGACCGCCTGAAGGGGGCGGGCAGCGTGATTCGGCCCGATCATTACGATGTTGCGAACGCCATCGGCGCGGCGATATCCCAGGTCTCGGGGAGCATCGACGGCGTGTACGATGTCGCAGCGAAGGGCAGGGAAGCGGTGATAGAGGAGGTGAAGGAGGCCGCCCTGGAGGAAGCGGTCAAAGCCGGCGCGTCTCGCGACAGTGTCGAAATAATCGACGTCGAGGAGATACCGCTCGCTTACCTTCCCTCCAACGCCGTGCGCTTCAGGGTCAAGGCGGTCGGTACGCTGCACGAATAAGGGGTCGATAGATAGGTATAAAATCTTGGATCTTCACCAATGTCGTTGCTGATATATGATTATCAAGCACGCGAATAATTAATGGGACAAAGGGTAAAAGCTCTTTTGTTTTCTTTTTGTCCCATTTCTGTACCTATACTAGAAAACCTCAATCCGGTTTATAGAACGATTATAAAAGCTTTATTGCCGTAATAACAGTATTCGATGCGGAAAAGAGCCTTCTTTTTTACAATACACGTTTATCCTTATCAGCTAATCTAAAGAAGAACCAAAATCTTTTACTTCCAGTACCGACGGTTGGGGATTCGAAGGCCGGCGGGGGGACATACGAACGATCGGATTCGAAAATACGACTTCGTTGTTCCTGTTCTGTCGATCGTGAAAAAAGGACGTCTCGTATCGTAAAGAAGGGGCCGCGCGACCGTACATACATGGTCAGACTTATCCTTGCGGGCACCGGTCGATGAGCAGGACCTTTTCGTATCTGCCGCTTTTTTTCGATTCCCCGGCGATCCTGTGCCCCTCCTCCCTGCAGCGTTCGCACCCTTTCATGGGTATCTCCACGCCGATCGACAGCGGCCGGGACGAAGAGCGGCTTTTTATGATTCTCACCCCCGGACAGGAGTCGCACGCCAGTATCGATTCTTTCTGATGCTCAGTGATGCAGTCGGTGTCGTAGTAGATCCGCTTTTCCCTCTCGAGAAACCGGCCGGGTTCGGGAAGCGGGACGGACGGTACGAAATATTCGCGCAGCGCCGTATCGCATACGGCCTTAATATACTCTCTCGTCTCGCCGTCCTCCCGTAGCGAGTCGGGGTCGTAGTCGGGCTCCCGGACGTGGGAGTAATCTGTGCCTGCGAGCGCGAGAATGATACCGAGATTTACGTAGGGGAGCGCGTCCTGAATGGAATACCCACCCTCGAGCACGACGATGTCGGGATTCAACAGCTCCGTAAGGCGGGCGTACCCCTGGGCGGTGAACCGCATGTTCGTGATGGGATCCGTATAGTGGTTGTCCTGGCCGGCTGAATTTATGACGAGGTCCGGTTTGTAATCCTCCAGTATAGGAAGTATCGTATGCTCGAGTGCGTGGAGGAAACCCTCCTCGGATGTGCCGGGCGGCAGCGGTATGTTGACCGTCTTCCCGATTCCCCTCCCGCCTCCTTTTTCGTCCGGAAAGCCGCTGCCCGGGTAGAGGGTCCTTCCGTCCTGGTGGACCGATATGTATAGGGTGTCCGGATCGTACCAGTATATATCCTGTGTGCCGTCGCCGTGGTGACAGTCCGTATCGACGATCGCCGTGCGTATCGGCCCGTAGTGCGACCTGATCCACTCCAGCATGACCGCCTCGTTGTTCACCGCGCAGAACCCGCGGTTGCCCTGCACCGACTTCATCGCGTGATGACCCGGGGGCCGGACCAGCGCTGCACCCTTTTCAACACGCTTCTCCATTACGAGCCGCGCGGCCTTCACCGCACCCCCACAGGCGACGAGGTGCGACGGCGTCACCGTCCTGTCGAAGTCTGCAAACAGGAAGTGGACCCGTTCGATGTCCTCTTTCCCGACGACGTCCGGCTTGGCTTCCGTGATACCGTCAATATCAAAGATGCCCTCCTCGGCAAGCTGATCGTAGGTATACAGAAGCCGCTCTTCCCGTTCGGGGTGGGTCGGGCTTATGGCCCAGTCGAACGCCGGGAAAAAGACGATGCCTGTCGTTCGTGCCGCACATATCATGCGCCGTTACTCCTTTTTATTCTCTACAAGATCGTACAGAAGACCCGGTTTGACCTGGCAGCGAATCCGTATGTTCCTGCCGACGGTGGAGAACCCTTCGACCATGCTGAATGTGCTCTTGTAGGTGGTTTCCACCTCGACCCCCCCGAGTCCGACTCCCTGCGTTTTCAAACGGTCGAGTAAAAGGCGGGCGGCATCGCGTTCCGCATCCGATTCCGTGTAGCCTGCCGGTACCGCCTTCCTCACGCCGAGGGCGGGGACGCTCATTATGCCGATAGCGGTATCCGCGAACAGCTCGATGCAGCGGGTCGGTTTTGTGAGGGCCGCGCCTATCGCGTTCGCAACGTCGAAGTGTTCGGGAATCCCGGCCTCGATCCCCAATGCCGCACCGAGCGGCTTTGCGAGACAATCCGCAGGGCCCCCCATGAGAAGGAGGCGTTCGGGAACAAGCCGCCGTTCGTGTAAGAGCTCGCGCACCGTGTATACCGGCCGTTCGTTTATGGCGGCGACGAGGCGTTCGACCTCCCGCGCCACCGCATTCGCGGCGAAAGATACCGCTTCGTCGGCCAGCCTCCCCGGATCCGCGCCGTGCTGTTTCGCAAGCAGGCCGATGCCCCCCTGAGAGCGGCTCACATCGCCGTACGCAGCCCGCCCGCTTACGTTCAGCGCGTCGGTGAGGGTGGGGGCTTTGTCGCCCGTCGCCATTGCGGGGCCGAGCCTGCGCGGTCCGACGGTAACCCGGCCCGACTCCATCCTGACGTGGGAGTCTCCCCCGACACCGATGGACTTCGAGAAGAGCGAGGGTACGAGCGTGTTGCGTCCGTCGAGGGCGATTCCCCCCCGCTCGAACAGCGGGACGCCGTCCGCGAGAAAAAAGATATCCGAGGTGGTTCCTCCTATGTCGATGCAGACCGCATCTCGATTAACGGGAAAGAGCGCCTGTATGCCCATGATGCTAGCCGCAGGACCGGAGAGAATGGAAAGCACGGGAAGGATCCTGGATTCCGAAAGCGGCATGGTGCCGCCGTCCGCCTTCAATATGTGTATGTCAGGTCCGATACCGAGTGCGGCGGCGGTGGAAGAGGCGGCGTCGGCGAACCGGTTGAACAGCCGCCATACCGCCGCGTTGTAGTACGCCGTTGCGATACGCCTGCCGAATCCCGGCATTCCGGAGAGCCGGTGTCCCTCGGTGATGAAGTCCGCATGCGGCGCCAGACGCCTGCTCAGCAAAAGCTCGTGCGCGGGGTTTCGCGGCGAGAATTTCGCAACGCAGGCGAAGACGCGAACGCCCTTTTCCCGGCATTCAGAAGCCGCCCGGTCGAGTTCCCGTGTGTCGACGGGTTCCGTCTCCCGGCCCCTGTGATCCACGGATCCGCCGACGAGGTGAAACGCGGGTCCGATCGAATACTTCAGGGGGTCGATGCCGGGTCCCGAGCAAACCAGCACTCCGGCCGTTTCGAGCGCTCCCTCAACGAGAGCGTTGGTCGCGAGGGTGGTGCTGAGCGTAATCCGGGTGACACCCCCCGCCTTCTTTTTTTCGGTGAGGTTCGTGAGCGACCGCTGTACTGTTTTAACGAGATCCTCGTGCAGAGTGGGGATCTTCGATTTCGCGACGATCCGGCCGTTATCCACGAGCACGGCGTCGGTATGGGTGCCGCCGATATCGATTCCTGCGATCATTGCGAAAGAATAATACTGTTTCTGAGGCTCCTGTTCAAGCGTATTCCGTCTATGCTCTTGTTAGACGGCCGATATCGGATTATTATTACAGTAGGAGAGTTACAGGAGCGATCTTGTGGAGAAATGGGCGAGGATTGATTTCGATCTCTGCGATCCGATACGGTGCGACGGAAAAAAAGGGCGGTGTCCGGCGGTGCGCCGCTGTACGCATAAGCTGCTCGAGCAGGAATCACCCTACGAGCCTCCGATGCTGCTCTCGAAGAGGATGTGCGTCGGGTGCGGAGACTGCGTGACTGCCTGCCCGTGCGGCGCGATAGTGATCTCAATAGGATGATTTAAAATTCTTTTTATCGGGTTCAATACCCCATTACGAAATAGTGCGCCGTCAATCACCCTGCAATGAAAGGAAATCATATAACGCCGCCCTCTCATTCCGGCTGTTGCTCCCTATTCCGTAGTCGTTTAGTCTTGCCGGATAAGAGATGTATTTTCCGTCGTGATGGTGGTCTGGAGTATCGAATTCTCAATCAGGGCTGCGGCGGATGCGATAACGATTGCGAAAAAGAAATAAATAAAGGACACAGTATTTCCATCATGCATGGCTAAAAAAGTGATTATGGGGACTGTAACCATCATACAGACTGCGTTGGTCGTGTGTGATCACCGAAGGGTGAGCCGGAGAGGAAGATACGATGGCGCGATCGAGAAACCGTGCTCCAGCCCGGACACGGCTGCTGCCGATTATGGAGCGTCGACGTTTTTCTTCAACTGTCCACCTCGTGAGAGAGGAGCAGCGCGAGCACCGCGGCGGCGAGCGGGAAGAGGGTGAGTATGAGCAGCCCGGAAGAGATGCCGGTAAACGCTCCGATCGAGCCGCGAAGGAGCGCGCAGAGCGTCGGTCCGAAGCTCGATACCGCCCAGGCGAACCCCATGAGAACGCCGCTTATCGTGGAGGTCATCTCAGGCGCGATGCGGTGCCCCATCACGATGTTCGCGGCGTGGCCCCCGTACACCATGAAGCCGGTCAGCGCGAGGAAGAAAAAACCGGCCGCCGCGTTGTGTGCCCTCCCTGCGAAGAGAAACAGCAGGAAGAACGGGAAGAAACCGCAGAGGGAGATGAAGAGGAGCCGCCGCGGCTTTATCCGGGAGGCGAGGAAGCCGGCTGAGAGTATCCCCGCGGCGCCGGAGAGCATGAATACCGTATTGGCGGTGCTGTAGATCTCCCTTCCAAACCCCCACTCCTCGAACGTCTTCGCAAGGAAGAGGTTCATCGACATGACGAATGCGGAGCGGAATACCATGATGAAGAAGAGTAGGAGGATCGGCACGAGCCTCCCTGACAGGATACGGCCGAGCTCCCGCACCGGTACCGGCTCGCCCTTCCCGTGGATTGTCACCCTACTGAACGCGAGATAGAGGAGGGCGATGAGCAGCGTGGGGAGGCTTAAAAGATAAGAAAGCGAATTGCCGAACCGTGCGGTGAAGAAAGAGAAGGCGGGCTGGGAGAGTGCGAATCCTATCGTGCCGAGGGTAGAGAAAATCGCAAAGCTCGCGTCTTTTTTTCTCTCGGACGCGCCGCCCGCGACGTTTGCACCCGCAGGGTGAAATAGAGAGGAGCCGAGAGTCCCGAAAAGTATGAAGAAGAAGAGCAGGGCGTAGCTCGTCGTGAGCCCTATAAGCGACATGAAGACCGATGATATGACGAGGCCGATGAAGAGGGGGAGCTTCCCGCGAAGACGGTCTGCGGCATATCCCATGAACGGCTGCAGGCCGTTTCCGATGAAAGACGATACCGTCGAGATGAGCGCCGCCCTGACGGGGTCGAGACCGGCTATCACGAGATATACGGCGAAGAAGCCCATGTACATGTCGAGAGCGAAGTGCATTCCCCCGATCTGGAAAACGGTTTTTTTCTTCATTCTTACGCTGGCCCGAACCATGACGGATGGATCGAAAATAATAAGATACTCACGGGGTGCATAAAAATAAAGGGTAAGCGACAGTAAATTAACGCTTGTGGCGACCGCTTTTCGGATAGTAAATTAACGTATCAACCGGTAGGGAAAGAGCCGGATGGAATACAAAGGCGGGGCAGGCGGCGAACACTACGTTTTTTTGGTATACATGACGGGCTCGGGTTTTTCCGGCGGATGCTCACAGCCCGGACCTCTCGAAAATCGAGAGAGGTGCGGAGGAAGCGGTTTTCTCAGGTGTGCGTTCATTCCTCTTTATTGATACCGTCGATATTCGACCTGCGCTTCTTGGCATCATGCCCCTGCATGCGGTACTGCGGTATCGCAATAAACCGGACCTCGGGAGGCTTGTCGGGGGGGAGAGTATGAAACATGTTACAAAAGGGCTTGAGCCCGAACGGCTGTGGTACCACTTCGAGGAAATATCCCGTATACCGAGGGCGTCGGGGAACGAAGAAAAGGCGGCGG
Organism: Spirochaetota bacterium; assembly: GCA_016934265.1. Classification (GTDB taxonomy): domain Bacteria; phylum Spirochaetota; class B62-G9; order B62-G9; family DRHN01; genus JAFGTF01. Next base: position 6,695 of record JAFGTF010000142.1, on the reverse strand, counting down.
AATATATCGTCCGTATCGCACGACGGCGGGGATTACGGCATACCATAGACGCCGCGGGCAACGTGCTCGTGGTGCGGAACGCGGATGAAGGATACGAATCCGTCCCGGCCGTCGTGCTCCAGTCACATCTCGACATGGTGGCTGAGAAGAATGAGTCGAGCCGGCACGATTTTTCTAAACACCCGATCGAGCTCGTTAAAGACGGCGAGTGGGTGCGGGCGAAGGACACGACGCTCGGCGCGGACAACGGCATCGGTGTCGCGGCGATGATCGCGGCGCTCGAGGACGAGTCCGTCAGTACGGGAAAGATCGAATGTCTCTTCACCGTGGAGGAGGAGACGGGTCTCGTCGGCGCGGCGGCGCTGAAACCTGACCTGCTTTCGGGCCGGCTTTTTTTAAACCTCGATGCCGAGGAGATCAAAGCGGTCTACATCGGCTGCGCGGGCGGAAAGGACAGTCTTCTGACGCTTTTTCCCGATACAGAAAGGACCTCTCATACGGATACGGGACTACGGGTGGAGGTGCGGGGGCTTTCGGGGGGACATTCCGGGGTGGATATACACCTGCCGAGAGGCAATGCGATCAAAATACTCGCCAGGGTGCTCGCGGTACTGGAAAGAGAGGTATCGTGCCGGATATCCTCCCTCGAAGGCGGCGGCAGGCTCAACGCGATACCGAGGGAGGCGTTCTGCACCCTTGCCGTGCCGAAAGAGAGGGCTGGCCGGGCGAAAGAGGTGCTCGGCACCGTCTGCGACACGCTCCGGCGGGAATACTCGGCAGTCAGTGCGACGATCTCTTTCGGGATCGGGGAATGCCCGTGTCCGGATACGGTATGCGATCCGGCGTCCACGAAGAAGATCGTCGACCTGCTCATGGCGATTCCGCACGGCGTGATTTCGATGAGCCCCAGGATGGAGGGCCTCGTAGAGACGTCGACGAACCTCGCATCCGTTCGGCTCGAGAACGAGAGGCTTTTTTTGAGTACGAGCCAGAGAAGCTCGGTCAAAAGCGCTCTCGAATGGGTATGCGATGAGCACCGGGCGATCGCACGGCTTTCGGGCGCCTCTATCGAGCAGACGAACGGCTACCCCGGATGGGAACCCGATCCCGACTCCCGTCTGCTTGCAAAGGTAAAGAAGGCGGTACGGCGTGTAACAAAACAAGAGGCCGCGGTAAAAGCGGTGCACGCCGGTCTCGAGTGCAGCGTCATCAAGGATACGTACCCAAAGATGGACATGGTTTCGATAGGCCCTACGGTCACGGGCGTTCACTCCCCGTCGGAGCGGGTGAACATAAAAAGTGTTCGTATGTTCTGGGAAATACTTATTGCCTCGCTTGCGGAGATCCGGGGGTCGTAGCACCGATCCCTCCGTGCCGGCGGCAGGTCAAGATGACGGGACGTCATAATTGATGTAACTACCCGCGACGATCCCGCTGCTTTGGAAAAACCTCCGTAGAAGACCGCGGGGAATTGAAAAAAAAGCGTGCAAGGAGGCGTTATGGCAGGTGTAATGGATATCATCAAGAAGCGAAGGTCCGTCAGAAGCTATACCGGCGAACCGGTAGCGAAAGAGAAGATCGAGCGTATCATCGAAGCGGCGAATCACGCTCCCTCCGCAGGCAACGCCTACACGTGGAAGATCGCCGTCGTGCAGGACGGAGGATTGATACGGAAGATCCAGTCGGTGTCTCCCGGCATGCTCGGCCGCCCGGCTGCAATACTGGCACTGTGCAACGACAGAAAGAAGGCGATCGAGACGATGGGAAGCAAGGGAGGGGAGCTGTTCCGTTTTATGGATGTCGCCCACGCGGCCCAGAATATATGTCTTATGGGTGCGGAGCTCGGGATCGGTTCCTGCTGCATCATGTCTTTCAATCAGGATGCGGTCGGGGCTCTTTTGGAAATACCGCCGCAGTATAGGGTGGACTACCTCGTCGCGCTCGGGTATCAGGACCGCGACCCGGTGGCGCCGAAAAAGCGAAGCGTCGAAGAAGCTGTGCTGTCCTGGACAGGGGGGTGAGACGGTGAAAGAAAAAGATGGAAGGGCGAGGGGAGAGTGGATCGAGCTGTTCTGCTTCATATCGTCGAGCGCGCGGAGTCTCGTGGGTGAGCCCGAAATCTACGGGCCGTTCAGGCTTGTCGACACCCTGGAGAGGATCATCGATCTTCTCGGCAGGCAGGGAGTGCTCGATGACGAATTTCTGAACAGCGAGAAGGAAAAGATCGTCGAGAAGAAATTTGACGTTATGGTGAACAGAGAGTCGTTTATAGATTTTTTGGACGAGCTCGTCATGGATTTTACCCGGGAGCTCAAAAAAGAGGAGCTGTAAACGGCCGCCTCCGAAATGAGAACGTTCTCACGCACGATTGGCCTTGTTTTCTACTCCTGAAACCGCGTATACTGTAAGTCGATGAACACTGGATGATACGAGGAGGGTAAGAATGTGCCTTTCGAAAGTGTATATGGAGCAAAAGAGCGAGGATTCGATACTCGTTCCGGAAGCGGCGGTACTCATAGCGAGGGGGGGCTCCGTGGAGGTGAAGACGCTCTTCGGAGAGAGTACACTGCTCGACGGTTATGTTATCCGCGAGGTGGACCTTATGAAGAACTACGTGGTCTTGGAAAAGAGGAGTGCTAACGATGGGTAAGCTCGATAAGAAAAGGCTCGGGATGCTTCTCGATTACATGCAAAACCATGGGAAAGAACATGTCGCGGAGAACGAGCGATGGCTTGCAGAGGTGAAAGAGCTGGGGCTTTCCGCCGTGGCTGAAAAGCTGGAAGAGGTGGCCCGGCTCGAGGCACGGGCGAACCTGCTGATCGGGGAGGCGAAGGCGCTTCTCGACGAAAAAAAGCATGCTGCGGTAAAAGAAGATCACGGCGCCGGACCGCACCATTCACACCGGCCGCATCATAAAACGGAGGGACATCTTCACATACAGTTTCACCCGATCGGCGTCATACGAACGCCGTACACCGACCGTGCCCCGAGACAGCCGGACCCCGACGCGGAAGGCGACTTCAGGATAGTGCTCGACGATCGTTTTGCGGAAGGTCTTTTCAGGCTTGAGAAACATGAATACATAAATGTGCTTTTCTTTTTAGACCGTTCGTCACACCACGTTCCGTTGCAGGTCATGCCCCACGGTTCACCGGACCCGGTCGGCGTATTCGGTTCGAGATCCCCGGTCCGGCCCAACCCTATCGGACTCAGCACCGTCAGGATAAAAAGTGTTTCCGGCAACACCGTCCGCATATCGGGAATCGATGCGCTCGACCGGACGCCGCTTATCGATATTAAACCCTACATCGAGGCTATAGACCGCCCGCGGAGTGTTTGATGAAGAAAAATCACGCCTCAAGGGGGAAACCTTCGGCCGCTTTTTTTTGGGGTATACATCGGTGCCTATTGGAAACGGCATGAAGCGATTCGAACAGCTCGGCGCGATCTGTCTCGCCCTCGTCCTTTTACTCTTTCGGGGAACGGCCTCTTTTGCAAGAGACGGGTTTGTTATTACGGCGACCCCTGCACCCGCGAAACGGGCGTTCACCCTCGATGATTTCTACGCGCAAAACCCTCTTTTAGATCGGGCGACGGAAGAGATCATGCTGACGCTCTCCAACAGGGAGCGGATATCCCAAATGGTGGTGACTTCCGTGGGAGAGCGGGGAAGGACACCCCGGCAGGTTGAGCTCCTTTTGGGGTATACGAACATGGGAGGAGTCCTCTTTCTCGGGAGCCCGAAACAGCGGATACTCCAGCTCACCGGCATTTTCACCGATATCGCGAAACGACGCTATTCGCTTTTACCGTTCTATATCATAGACGGAGAGCCCTCCCTCATCGCGCAGAGGATCGGCGGCGCCGAACCGCTGCCCCCGGCGGGAAGCATCCAAGACGAAGCGGAGTGCGAGGAGGTCGCCGGCGAGATATCCCATCTTTTCAACGAGCTCGGCATACACATCAATTACGCGCCGGTGTGTGACTTCTCCGTCAACAGGGAGGTGATAGGGACAAGATCGTTCGGCGGCGACGAAGAGCGGGTTTGGAGCCTGGCCGGGGTGTTTATCGAAACCATGCATAAAAACGGCATCGTCGCGACGGTGAAGCATTTTCCCGGTCATGGAAGCGTCAGGGGAGATACGCACAAGGGAGCCATTATGCTTGAGCAGTCCCCTCCTGAGCTGGAAGTGTTCAGGAGGTCGATTGATGCGGGGGTGGTGTCGGTGATGGTAGGGCACTTTGGTGTGCATGCCGTTTCCGAAGAATGGGGCGTGATAGATACCGGCGGGAGGCCGTCGACGATTTCGAGGGACCTCGTCAGCGGTCTCTTGAAGGGGAGGATGGCTTTCCGGGGCATAGTGGTGACGGATGCGATGAACATGGAATCCGTTATAGGATGGGAAAACCCGTCGCTTGAGGCCGTCCGTGCCGGGTGCGACATGATCCTCATGCCGGAGGACGAGATCGAGTTTACCGAGGCGCTTTTGGAGGAGATACAAAGCGATATCCGGCTCTACGACCAGGTTTCCGAATCTGTACGGAAGATCGTCCGGCTCAAGCTCTGTCTCGGCCTCGTGTGGGAGGGGACGTAGCAAGGGGCTACGTCGAACGTAATCCGCCAACTGCGCTTTAGAAATGGCCGGGGGGGTGTCGATATATAGTGCATAGGGCGCGATGCAACGGTGGAACGGCGGCCGGAGCCCTGTTAAAAATTTTGATTTTAACCGTATTAGTGGTTACTCTTAGACGGGACATTCACAGGAATGCACACCGGAATGTAATGTAGACGGGGCTGATCGTCTTTATGCTCAATGAAGCCAAGAGACTCAAGGAAATAATCCGTCTTGATACAGAGCTTTCTACTGTTCAGGACCTCGATATACTTCTCGAGCGTATCCTCAACGAGGCGCGGAAGATCACCGATGCGGACGCCGGCACCATCTACATACGGCGGGGCGACAATCTCGTTTTCAGCTACACGCAGAACGAGACCCAGCGAAATAAGCTCCCGCCGGGACAGAAGCTCATCTTCAGCACATTCATCGTGAAGATCAGCAAGAAATCGATCTCCGGCTACGTCGCGGCGACGGGTGAGGCCCTCAATATCCCGGACGTATACAAGATATCGAAATCCTCCCCATACCAGTTCGACTCGAGTTACGACAAGGTGTCACAGTACAAGACCACCTCCGTGCTCACCGTGCCCCTCAAAACGAACAGAGATGAGATCGTCGGTGTGCTGCAGATCATCAACAAGCAGGATTCGGGCGGGGAAGTCGTCCCGTTCGATTCGGAAGACGAGGTGGTGGTGAAACACTTCGCAAGCACCGCGAGCATGGCGCTCCAGCGTGCACAGCTCACCAGGGCGTTGATTCTTCGAATGATCCAGATGGCGGAGCTCCGTGACCCGAAGGAGACGGGACCCCATGTCAACCGCGTTGCTTCGTACGCGACCGAGATCTACGAGCGGTGGGCCGGCAGGAGATCGATAACCCCCGAAGAGCTGAACCGGATGAGAGACGTCCTTCGTTCCGCTGCGATGCTGCACGACGTGGGAAAGGTCGGTATCTCCGATGCGATTCTGAAAAAGCCGGGGAAGCTCACCACGAATGAGCGTATGATCATGGAGACGCATACCTATATCGGCGCCCGGCTTTTTTTAAACAAGCAGTCGGAGTTCGACGAGGTCGCGTCAATGGTCGCGCTTACGCACCATGAGAACTGGGACGGTACGGGCTATCCGGGATATGTGGACATCGGCACGGGATCTCCGATCAAAAGGGGCCGCCGCAGAAAAAGGACAGGTATGAAAGGGGAGGAGATACCCATCTACGGGAGAGTGGTGGCCATAGCCGACGTGTACGACGCGCTCCAGTCGAAGCGGGCCTATAAGGAGGCCTGGGATGAAGAGGAGGTCTATTCCGAGATACGGCGACTTTCGGGAAAGAAGTTCGATCCGGAGATCGTCGATGTATTCTTCGACTGCAGCAAGGTGCTGAAATCGATTTTCAGCCGCTATCCCGACGCCGATTGACGTCTCCATCCCGACGCGCCGCAGCGAGTGAAGCCATGCTTTTTTTGAGGTGCTCGATTCCCGAAATAACCTCCCTCGGGGCAAACCGGGGGTGGATCTCGAGAGTGTACGGAAGCGTCTCTTCGAATTCGGAAAGAATACGGTCGAAGTCCAGTGTGCCTATTCCCGGTGGGAGATGATCCGTAAGGTCCATCCGAGCGTCGTGCACGTGGATTCCCCGGCAGCGTCCGCCGAACCGGCGCTGCCATTCGGTCTGTCGGGCGAAGCCGAGCCGGTCCTGCGCGTAGGTGTGGCCTATGTCGTGCCAGTAGAAGAGGTTTTTGAGCGTAATGCGGTCGAACAGATATGCCGCCTCGTCGAGCGTCGGGATCTCGTGGTAATGAAGCCGCGTCTCGAAGCAGAAGTCGGTATCGGGAAACGAACGGCACAGCCGTTCGAGCATACGGGAGGCGATATCGAGATGCGTTTTGTGAGCTGACCTTAAAAGGATGATCCTTTTTTTTAGCGCCGCACGTTCATGTTCTTTTTTTCCCCGTATGAACTCTTTTTGGTATTCCAAAAAGAGGGACCTAACCCAACTTCACCAATTTTTAGGTTAAATTACTCCCATGTCAAGAGTTAATATCCTTTTTCGTCACTACTGATTTACCGCTATTC
>JAFGTF010000141.1 GCA_016934265.1 Spirochaetota bacterium | reverse complement strand
TTGAAGAGCATGTTCTTTTCCAGGTCGAAGCGCGCGTTCTCCGCAAGCCAAAGCCCCTCCACCTCGGAGCTTCCCGATCCGTGCGCGGGACCGTAGAGGGTAAACTCCTCGTACCCGTACTTCGAGAGAATTTCGTAATATCCCCGGAAAATATCCGACGCGTGGACTCCGGGCCGGATCGCGCCCAGCGCGTAGTGCACCGCCTCCAGGGCCGCCTCCATGAGCTTTCGGGCGCCTGTGGGGACCTTCCCCAGGGCAAACGGCCTGCACATGTTCCCGCAGTACCCCATGTATTTCGCGCCGAAGGTGAACTGGATGAGCTCGTTTTCTTGTATCTCCCGGTCCGTGGACCTGCAGAGGCTGAGCGTCGTATTCGGTCCGGAGCATACCCACGCCGGATACGGCATTCCCTCCGCGCCGAGCTCGAGCATCTTCCGCCTCGCGACCGACTCGATCTCCCACTCACGCATCCCGGAAGCCGCCGCATCGAACGCCGCCTTCATCGCCTCCTCCGTTATCCGGTACGCTTCAACGACGTACGGGATCTCGGCCTCGCTCTTCTTCGCCTGCACTCGTAAAAGAAGATCGTCCGCGGGGACGAATTCCGCCTTCGGAGCCGCCTTCATAAGGTCTTCGAACAGCGTGTGCGGGAAAATGTTCCAATTCAAAACGCCGATCCTCTTCAAAGCGGCGCCGCACACGTCCCGCAGTACGGCACTGAAATGTTCCCCCGACACCTTCGGAACCCACTGCGGTGCCGAGGTCTCGACAAGCAGGGGATTGACCCGGATATCCCCTACCCGGGCAAAACCCTTTGCGAACTCCAGCGACTCCGGTCCGCCGGTAACCAGGACGGCGTCGCCTTTCTTGGGCACCACCACGGACGAGAAATCGAAAAACGGCCAGAATCCCGTGAGGTATCGGGAGGTGGCTGACTCGCACTCGCTCGAGTATCCGACCAGCACGTCGATCTCCTCGGCTCGCATGATTGTTTGGAGACTTCCTATTCTCCTCTCGTACTCCTCTTTTGGAAGCGGCTTCAGTCTCATATCCCTTCCCCTCTATTCAATCAGAACCGTACGACCCTGTTCTCTTTCGCCGAAAGCTCAGCATTCCGCATGGCGGCGACCACCTGTTTCGACTCCTCCGGCGTGATTACGGACGGCTTTGTATTCTTCACAATACACTTGAGGAAGTAGTCGAACTCCTCTTTGAGATATCCCCGCCGCAGCCCATGCACCTTCGGCCAGTAGGTGGACTGCGGATAGCTCAATCCGTTCTTCTTCAGCACCGTGTAATTAGTACCTGAGTTGTCGATGTATATCGCTCCCTCGGTCCCGACGATTTCCATTCGTGCGTCTATGGCGAACGGGGCGTTGTCGGGAAGACACCACAGGTTCTCGATGACTCCTATGCAGCCGCCTTTGAACTTGAACATCGCCCAACCGAGGTCGTCGTACGGGAGGTCCGGGCGAGTGTTCCGCGTCATGGCGAACACGCTTTCAGGCTTCGCGCCGGTGTACCACAGCATGAGGTCCAGGTCGTGGACCCCGTCGCCGAAGAGCGCCGATATCTTGTGTAGATGACTTTCCGTTACCCATTTCGCCAGGTTCCTCCTGGCATGGATTGAGAGTATCGTACCGAGCGCGCCTGCGTCGATCTCCTCCTTCGCGAGCGCATACACCGTGTCGAACCTGCAGATATGGCCGACCATGAAACATTTATCCGTGCGCTTCGCCTCCGCAACTATCCCCTCGCACTCCTTTTCGTTCGCCGCCATCGGTTTCTCCAAGAACACGTGCTTCTTCGCGCGAAGCGCGTCGACCGTTATGGCGAAGTGATCGCCCACGTGCGTTACTACGGTCACCATATCGATATCTTCATCGGCGAGCATTTCACGGTAGTCGGTGTACCGTTTGGGAACATCGTATTTTTTCGCGATCTCGTCGAGTCTCGTTGGAGTGCGCGTACATACCGCCAAGAGCTCGCAGGCCGGGAGCTGTTTCAGCGTATCGACGTGATGCTCGCCGAACCACCCGAGTCCGATGACCCCGCATCGTATCCTGTCCATCCCGTATCCTCCTTTTTTCAGACTAAGCAACGCGATACGGTGGGCCGTCGCCCGTGGCTCACCCTACTCGGTCCAGCTCGCCCACTTCTTGCCGACCCGCGAGAAGAGTATCCATATCGAGATGCCGATTATGGCGACCAGTATGATTATGGCGAAGAAGTGCGCCATTCGTGCGAGTGACGAGTAGTACGATATCTTGTTCCCCAGGCCCATTTTACCACCGACCATATCGGACCCGACGGCTGTGATGAGCCCGAAAATCCCGCCGACGAGCAATCCGACAATGATCATCGGTAAGGCGAGAGGAAATCGTATCTTCCTGAATATTTGGAAAGTCGTCGCCCCGTACGACTTTGCCAGGGCGATCTTGGCCAAATCCGTTCTCCTGAACCCGGTGACCGAGTTGATCATGACCATCGGGCCCGATGCAAGGGATACCGCTATTATCCGCGGCCAGATGTTGAACCCGAGCTTCAACATGAGGAGAGGAACAAGAGCCAGTGTGGGTGTGCAAATTAAAAGCAATATATACGGTGTTATTACTTTCTCGAGATAGGGAACCTGCGTCAAAACGGCCGCAAGAACGAGTCCGATAGACGCACCTACCACGTATCCGGCCACAAGCTCGCCCAGGGTTATGAGAAAATGGGGATAATTATTCGGAAACGAGGTGACCAGTGCCTTGAACGTTGCGCTCGGCGCCGGAAACACGAACTCCGGTACATGGAACAGCCGTATGAGCAGCTCCAATCCCCCCAAAATAACTATGGCGACCGCCAGTATACCTGAAACCTGTTTCCATCCATGGATTTTCACCGAGGAGACTGTAGCCGATATATCGAAAGCCCCGTGTTTTCCGGGCGCGTGTTCTTCAAAATCCGGTATTTCCTCTTCGAGCTGCTTATCATATGCATCCATAAATAAATCTCCCTTGCGTTGATATACTCAAGCTGATGCGGATCAGGTAACGGTGCTGTATGCCTGACTCTGGTAGACCCCCTCTTCCTTCTGCTTCTCCACATCCTTTACGATTCTTCTCTTGATCTCCGCCACAATCTCGAAATATTTCTGCTCCATTGTGATTCCCTCGGGCCTCGGCCTCGGCAGGTCGATATCGAATACCGCCGAGTTCGTACCCGGTCTCGGGGTCATTACATATACTTTATTTGCAAGATACACCGCCTCCTCGATCCTGTGCGTCACGAACGCGATCGTTTTCTGCGTCTTCTTCCAGATACCCAGCAGCAGGGTGTCCATTTCATCCCGGGTATAGGCATCAAGCGCGCCGAACGGCTCATCCATGAGCAGTATTTTCGGATCGTATGAGAGAGCCCTTACGATCGACACACGCTGCTGCATACCCCCCGAGAGCTCCCTTGGAAAGTGGTTCTCGAATCCCGTGAGCTCGACACCATCCAGCAGTTCCTTTATCCTCTCTTCATGTTCCGCAACATTTTCTTTCATTATCTCCAATGGAAAGCTGACATTCTGATAAATGTTTCTCCAGGGAAGAAGGTTTGATTGCTGGAAGATGATTCCCACTTCCTTTCTCGGCTTGTTCACCTCCTCGCCCAGTATGTAGGCCCTCCCCCCGTTAAAGGGGTGCAGGCCGGTGAGGCCCCATAGGAGTGTTGTTTTGCCGCAGCCGCTAGGGCCGACAATTGCCACGAAATCTCCCTCCCTCACCTTCATCGAGAAGCGGTCGATGGCGTGAACCGGCCCTCTCTCACTTGCATAGACCTTGCTTACCTTTTGAACATCGATAACATCGTCCATCATTGCTCCCCATCGATATGGTATTGGTATACTGCCTTCTCGTAAGACAATAATCCCTCGAAAATATTATGCAACGGTACAATACATGGCTCCATATTCCACGACATGGAGCCATGATGATTTCAGCATGGACGGGGTAAGTATTAAAAGAACGGCCCCCGGGCCTTTACGTTCTTCCAGGTACTATTCAGCGCGTAGTTCACGGCGTCTCTTTCCACCTTGCTTCTGTCGAAATCGTTCGCCTCTTTAATCAATGCCGAGGTTATGCATTCATCGACGGTGAGGTGCCTCTTGGTCTGTCCGATCTTATAGATAATATCCAGATAGGTCTTCCAACCTGAAGGCTCGAAGGCGCCGTAGCCGAGCCCCCTTCTCTCGCCCTCGACATACGCATATGCAAGCTGCCTCATAGACTCGAGCGCGATTTCAGGCGTCATCTGCTCTCTTACGCCCGCGTACCTGTCGTATGTCATCTGGGCCGCGGCCTGCGGGTTGGTCTTTCCGAAGTGTAGACCCATTGAAGTTCCCCTCATGAATTTCACGAGCAGCTCCCTCTTTACGGGGTTTTTCAGGTCCGCCGTCCGTACTACATATCCGTTCGACGGCATCTTGGAAAAATCCGTCCCTCTGAAGAATTTCATCTCCATTCCCACGGCTTCCCACTGCACATCGAGTGCTAGCCACCCCAGGGCGGCATCGGCCTGGCCCTGCTGTACGGCCTGCCCCCACTGGGGACCTGCGGTTATGTACGTCACACTGTTAAGAGGAATCCCGAGTTCCGCCAAAAGAGGATCGACGATCGTGCGCCAGCTTTCATCCCAGACGGAGATCGTTTTTCCCGCAAGCTCCTTCGGGCTTTTTATCGGGCTGTCTTTTCTCACCACGAGATGCCATACGGAACCGATCATCATCTCGTATGCCATGACGACGCTCATACCGGTGTCAACGCTCGCCGTATGGATACCGGGCGAAGGGTATCCCACATCGGCCTGGTTCTGGTCCACGAACTTCGTGGCCGCCATTCCATCGGGACCGGATTCCATCGACAGCTCGATTCCCAAATCCCTGAAGTAGCCCATTTCACTGGCGACCACGAGGTTATAGTCGTCCATCACCTCGAGGGTCGGTCTCGGTACGATGAACGTCATTGGCGCGAGCACAATCTCTCCCTCCTTCTCGGCGAAACCGATCCGGATGCTGCCGAGGGCCGCAAGCCCGACACCGGCACCGATCCCGAACCTCGCCGATTTCTTGAGGAAGTCTCTTCTCGTGAGCTTACCGTTCAAGAGTTCTTCTTCTTTCATGTATTCCCCCTTTATTGATTTATTGCCACCCGCTTCGGCGCGAATGTCTATATTTCCGCGCCTAATACATTCTCCCTCCTTTCCTCATCCCAGCAGATCGAAGTCGATCGCGTAGGGAAACTCTCCCAAAAGCAGCGACTCTATCGCTAAAAAGCTCGCCCCGACGACTCCCGCATTCTCCCTGAGAGACGACATCGTTATCTTCGGGACGCAGAACGGAATGGATTCCGAAACCGCCTCCCGTATGGGATCGAGAAAGAGCCGCTCCACTCCCGGCAGGCTGCAGATGTCTCCTCCGAACACGATGATCTGCGGGTTGAGAATGAGAATGAGGTTCACCGTAACGAGCGAGAGGCTCTCGGTAATTCCGTTGATAATCCGCTTCGCCGTCTCGTTCCCCCCGTTCGCCGCCCGGCACACGGCTGACGGCGTCAGCTCCGACGGGTCCTTACACGCCGCCTCTTGAAGCAGCGAGCCGTCACCGCCTGCGACTTCACGGCGGGCTTTTTCCACGATGGCTTCCACGGATGCGTTCTTCTCCAGATACCCCTTGCTCGTCGTCTTGTACCGCAGATTGTCCCTCCCGATAATCGAAAGTCCGATCTCGCCTGCGGAACCGTTCGTGCCCCGGATTAGGTGATTGTCGACGATAATTCCCGCGCCGATCCCGTTGCTTACCTCTATGAATACGATATCCGTATGATTTCTACCCTGACCGTAGTGCTTTTCGCCGAGCGCCGAAAGCTTGACCACGTTCTCCACGAAGATCGGGATATCGAAACGCTCCGACAGTATCTTCCTGAGATTTACCCCACGCAGGCTGTCGTATAGAGGAGCTTCCGTAACCCATCCGGTATCTATGTCTATCACCGCCGGGACCCCCACTCCGATGGCCTTGAGATCACCGGTCCCTGTATCTATTTTCCTCTCTCCTCGGTACCGTGCGAGCGCCTTCTCTATCTCATCGATGAGCGCGCCGCCGATGTCGATCCCCTCGGATATCCTGCACCCCTGATAGGTCGATATTATCCTGCCGGAGAAATCGGATATCGCGATCTTGATCCTCTCCTTTACGAGGTCGACCCCGATCACGTTGCACTTGTTCGCGTTTATTCTAAGCTGTGTCGGCCTCTTGCCGCTGTGTATTTTAAGCTTCTCGGTTTCCACTACATAGCCGTCTTCGATGAGCTTGTCCACGATTCTCGATACGGCCGGAGCGCTGATATTCAGATCCCTGGATATCCTCGCCCTGTAGGTCGGTTCGTGCTCCCTGAGATAATTGAAAACCACGGACATATTGATCTTGTTCTGCAGGTTTGCATTCGCCGCTCTAGAAATTTTCAGCGTTTTCATGGTATTCGGGCTACAAGTTAGTTACTGTTATTAAGGAGCAATTTTTGCATATAACGGAAGTAATGTCAAGTTATTTTTATTCTCATCACCGACACCGATTTGTCAAAAAGCAAACTGTTGATAAGTTGGGCTGCATGATTTACAATATATGATCGAACACGAAATAAGGGGAGGTCGCTATGTGCAGTATGACGAAGGAGCAGCTGTTTGGATACTGTAGCATCCCCGCTGAAGAGCTCGAAAACCACCCTGAACGCAAGGTTCCCTTCCGCCTGGTACAAAACTCCGCACGGATGGGAGAGCTGATGGCGGAGGAGCTCATCGCTCTAATCGAGAACAACAATGCCATGAACTGGAAGACGCGGGCGATACTACCGTGCGGCCCAAGCTGCTGGTACGAACCGTTTACACGTCTCGTCAACGAAAGGAGGATCAGCCTTAAAAACCTCGTAGTCTTCCACATGGACGAGTGCCTCGACTGGCAGGGCAGGCTGCTTGCGAAAAACCATCCGTACAACTTCAGAAACGAGATGGAAAAGCGTTTCTACGCCCCGGTTTCCGATGAGCTCGCCGTGGAAAAGGAGAACAGGAATTTCTGCACCCCGGATGGAATCGATTCGCTCCATGAAAAGATATGGGCCGCCCCCGTCGACGTCACCTTCGGCGGCTGGGGGCAGGACGGTCATATCGCCTACAACCAGGCCCGCAGGCACCCGTTCAGTTCCATCACCGCGGAGGAGCTGAGGGAATCGAGCATCAGGGTCCAGGAAAACAACATCGATACGATCATTGCGCTCGCCCAGCGGACCTTCGGCTCGGCGTACCAGTTTGTGCCGCCGATGTCCGTCACGCTCGGTGTGAAGGAATGTCTCTGTGCGAAGAAAGTGCGCGTGTTCTCGGATACCGGTGCATGGAAGCAGACGGCGCTGCGCGTCGCCCTCTTCGGACCCGTTACGCCGGAATATCCGCTCACTCTTCTTCAGGAGCACCCGGACGCGCTTATTACCGCGACGATCGATACCGCCCGGCATCCGATCTCGGAACATCCGGAATGGGACCTCGGGGTGTGACGGTGTTCGACCTTGCCCCTCTATCGCCCCACAGCCGGTTCCATACGGCGATCGGAGTCGGCGGTATCGGAACGGGGATGTTCTTCGCGCTCTCCGGCAACGACACCCTCGGCCGCGAGGAATCACGGGCCGGCCGCATAGTGGACAGGAGAGACTACTGCAAGCTGCATATTGTCTCGCACTACCTGCAGGTGCTCCTCGGTCCTTCCTTTAATGTTATTCCCGTCGGTATGGTCGGCGAAGACGAGGCGGGAAAAACACTCCTCGGGGAGATGAGAGAAACCGGTATGAATACGGGATACGTGCGGACCCTCCGGGAAGCGGGTACTCTTTTCTCCTTCTGCCTCCTCTACCCCGACGGCTCAGGCGCTAACCTCACCACGGACGATTCGGCGAGCGCGGCGCTTGCACCGGATGACGTACGAAAAGTCGAGAGGGAGCTCGAGAAGGCGGGTTCTGCCGGTATCGCGCTCGCGTTGCCGGAGGTGCCGCTTGAAAGCAGGAAAAAGCTTCTCGAGCTCGCGACTGCATACGGGTTGTTCAGGGTGGCCTCCTTCACCACGCAGGAAATAGACGAGGCGATCGAGAGGCACATGTTCGAACTCACGGACCACCTCGCCCTCAACATCGACGAGGCGGCGCGAATCGCAGGAAGGTCGTACCGGACACCGGAAAAAATGGCGTCGCTTTTAATGGAGAAGTACCCGCATCTCGGTTTCTCCATTACCGCCGGGGAAAAAGGCAGCTGGGTAAGGGAAGAGAAAAGACTCCTCCACATCCCCGCCTGCGAAGTGGACGCGGTGAGCGCCGCCGGGGCGGGCGACGCCTACCTCGCGGGATTCATCGCAGGTATTGTGTGCGGGCTCGGGCCCGGGGACAGTGCAAGGCTCGGCAGCCTCACCGGGGCCCTCTCCGTCACATCCCCGCACACGATACACAAAGGCTTAGACGCGGAAGCGGTACGCCGTTTAGCACTGGACTCCGGATACCCCCTGACCGCCCCGCTGAGGAGCCTTTTATGCATAGTGTGACGAACGCACGTATGTCTGAATCCCGCCGGCAAGTGAAAAACATATACAGAACGCAAAGAGGGTAAGATCGCGGCTGATATCGACCGGAAACTGATCTACGATATAGACTCCTTTATCAATCCCAACGGTCAGTTCGAGGATGTCGGAAAAGTGAAGATTATCGAGCAAATTCCCCCCGAGTGTAAGGGTAAAGGTACCACCCAAGCGTGGCGGGAACCTCCGGATATTTCCATGTATTAAACCATTCTTAATATTTTATCAAGAAACTTACTTCTCTTGACAAGAAAACCTAACAGGGCATAATATAATAATACATCAATTAGAGTTTTAATTAAATATATGAGTGTGTGTGGCGATAAGGAGAGGCATTTCTAAATAAGATTCGCCGAGAGAAAAATGAAGAAAATTGTAATCGATACTAATGTATTTCTTGCTTTTTATGAGAGCGCTAACTCAGATACGCTTGGGATTTTGACTCAGATAGAAAGCTTTAAATCACATCTGTTATTACCAAATTTGATTTACGATGAATTTCTTAGAAACAGAAATCGTTTACTAGACGAAGTAATAGGTTTTTTTAAAAAGCCAGTTAGTTTCCATCATTCAGCCCTAGTTCAAAGCTTAGATGGATATAAATCACTGAAGGGAGCAAATGATAATTATTATCGGAAATGTAAAAAAATAATACCCGAATTACTTAATATTAAAAAAAACCCAGAGAAGGATGTTGTGTTTTCAATTGTAACTAAAATATTTGAGTCCGAAGATGTTGAAATAATAAAATATAACGATAGTATTATTTCTAAGGCCCGAAAACGACACTGGCTTGGTAATCCTCCGGGAACTAGTAAAACAAACATCTGTGATGAAATAATTTGGGAAACAGTGCTTGCCAAATCAAAACATGATATAATTATCGTTGCAAGGGACGGTTCCTATTTAGACAATCAATATTTTCTGAATAAAGAATATACAAAAGGAAAGACAAAGGAACGTTCGAGAGAGATAATTGATATAACTGAAAAAACCTCAGATGCTTTTAAAATAATTGGTGAAAAACCATCACCCGAAATAGAAAAAATTGAAAGAGAACAAATCGAATATTTTTATGAAAGAAAAGATATCCCTCCCCTATTTATAAGCAAACCATTACAATATTATGTACCAAGTAATTATAGATTAAGTATTATTGATGGGTCAGTGAGTATAGATGATCAACCAATAAAACCCCTAGTTATTTCTGATCCATCAGAAACTTCTGCAGGTGAATCAAGGAAGCCCTAAATGCTTCGATACCCGTGAATATACAACCGTAAACTTGCATTAATTAACCCACAGTTAATAAATTTGATATACCGGTAATGATTGTTTATACTTTATTTTTTGAAAGGGGATTGACATTCAAACCGATGCTATTACTATATCTATTGTACCACTATTCGTCACAACGTCAAGAAGGGAAGTGGTGATCATGTTGGAAAAGGAATATAATTACTTTAAAAGGATCCGCTCCCAGTTAGTGAAAGACCATTTATCTGAATTTGTGGTTATCACGGGAGAAAAAGTTTTAGGCTTCTATAACTCTATAGATGAAGCCATCCAAGCTACATCTGCTGATCATGAATTGGGATCATTTATTATTCAAGAATGTATACCAGAAGGGGCAGAAATAAATAGATACCATTCGAGGGTAGTTCTTACGGAATGTCGATAGATTTCAGGGCTTTTACTACAAAGTCAAATAATGGATTTTTAAGAGAGTTAGCAAATAATATCCATGTCCTTCCCGGTGCTTCAATACGCAAAGCATATAACATAAAAAATGACCCCATCCAAATCAAAGCTGTCTGGGATACAGGGGCAATGACTACTTGCATCAGTACAAAGTTTGCAGAGAAATTGCATTTACCACCAATTGGAAAAACTATGGTTGTATCTGTTCATGGTGAACAGGAAGCGGATGTATACCTTATCGATATTTTACTCCCGAATAAAGTTTATGTTAAAGATGTAAAGGTTAACGAAGTGCCCTGTTTATTAAACAGTGATATTCTAATTGGTATGGACATTATTACAATTGGTGACTTTGCAATAACTAATGCGAAACGAACAACTTATTTCTCTTTTAGAGTTCCTCCTGACTATAAACATATAAATTACGTAGCAGATGCAAAAGCGATAAGAGAGAAGCATGAAAGAAAGAAAAAAAGAAAACGTCATTAGCACAAATATATTACGCTATAAACAAGCCCCCGTTTCCAGGGTCTGCCTATATGCATGTGCTCTCCCTTTTTGGTTAATGAGTTAATACCCCCTTATACTTATGGGTACGTACGCAAGGGGTATCTTAGGCGTCTGGAAAAAT
>JAFGTF010000140.1 GCA_016934265.1 Spirochaetota bacterium | reverse complement strand
CGCCTCCTTCATCACGCCGAAGGACACGCCGGGCAAGGTGTTCGCCCGTTCGGTGATACAGCAGTACCAGGACGAGAAGATCAACGTCTTAAACCAGAACCTGCAGACCGCGATGGAGATCTTCGACACGCTCGGCGCGTACGGGCTCGCCTACGTGCCCGACCCGAAGACGCCGTTCACGAAGTTCTCCGAGCAGAAGGACGCGGTCGACTACATCCAGTACCCGCGCGAGACCCTGCGGTTCAAGACCGGCGACTGCGACGACATGGTCGCCCTGTACTCCTCCCTTTTAGAGAACGTCGGCATCTCCACCGCGCTCGTGACCATACCGGGTCACATCTTCATGATGTTCGACACGGACGTCAGCAAGTACGACTACCGGGACATCACGGACGACCGCGCCATGCTGATAGAGAAGGGAGACGACGTCTGGATCCCAGTGGAGGTAACCCTCGCTGGTCAGCAGTTCATGAGAGCGTGGCAGGAAGGGTCCCGGCAGTACACGAAGGCGGTGATGAACAACCAGGATGTCGGTATCTACCCCACCTCGGAAGCGTGGGGAGAGTTCGTTCCAGTGACCCTCGAGGAGTGGGGATGGGAGCCGGAGGTTCCGCAAAAAGGGCAGATCGCAAAGCTCTACGAAAAGGACATCGCGCTTCTCGTGGGATCGGAGCTCGACGGGAAGGTGCGCGAGCTGAAAGGAATGATCTCGAAGGAGCCGCGGAACGCTATGCTGTATAACCAGCTCGGAATTATCTACGGGAGGTACGGAAAATACGAGGATGCGATAACGAACCTGAGGAAGGCGATCGACCTCGACAAACGGTATGCGTCCGCGTACAATAACCTCGGAAATGTCTACTACCTCACCGGCCGATACGAGGAGGCGCTTTCTTACTACATGAAGGCGCTGGATTACAACAAGAGCCCGCTCATCCTCATCAACATTTCGAAGACCCTTCACAAGATCGGCGACTACGAGAAGGCAAAGACCTACTACCTGTCCGCCGTACAGAAGGACAGCCGGTTCGAGAAGAAGTACGCGTATCTCGGCATGGGAACCGACACTGAGCTTCGGGCCTCTGACAGGGCGAAGATGGACGTCATGGTGGAGTGGGATTACGAGTAAAAGGAGAATCCCATGAAACGTATAGTATGGTGCCTTGCAATCGTTTTATTCACCTTCGTCCTCGCAGCCGGTTTCTGCGAAACGGTCGTCCTGTACAAGAGCGGCGACAGCATGGTCGATGTTGACGGAAACGGCGCCTGGAGAAAGCTGAAAGACGGGATGATTCTGACGGACGATTCGATCGTTAAAACAGGCGCCGACGGGGAGCTCGAGCTCGAGATAGACGAGGAGCGGATCTCGATCGGCAGGGATACCCAAACCAGCATTATCAGTATCAAGAAGAAGCTCGGCGAAAGGAAGAAACTCTCCTGGCTTTCCAATCTCTCTCCGGTGGTGAAAAATCTCATTGGCGCGCGCTCCAAACACACGGAGACGGCCCTCATGGGTGTGCGCGGCGCCGCTTCGGAGGAGGAGGGGATCGACTGGATGGGTGAGCTCGACGAGGGCGATCCGGCGATGCAGTTCGAAAACGGCAAGGCGCTGTACAAGGAGGGGGAGTACGGGAGGGCGATAAACGTTTTCAAGAGCCTTTTGGAATCGGAGTGCCCGGCCGGGTCGTCGCAGGAGGTCTCCTTCTACCTCGGCTCTTCCATGTTCCATACGATGCAGTACGAAGAGTCCATTTCCTACCTGAAGGATTGCATGCGGCAAAAGGAGGCATACTACTACGAGGTCGCGCTCCTTCACTCCTCATTCGCCCGCTACTTTATACAGGACTACGAGGGGGCGATCCAGGGGTTCGACTCCTACGTGCGGGAGTTCGGCACCGGGACCTTCGCCCCCTATGCGCTCCTCATGCTCGGAAAATCCTACAAGGTGCTCGGATGGCGTGATGAGGCGAAACGGTATTTCGACCGGATCAGATCGTCATACCAAGACACCGACGTGTATAACGATGCGGTTAGCGAGATGAAGGAGCTGTAGGGTGACCTGTATTGACCCGTGTGCGCGGACTTCGGGTACATCTATGCGATAAATTCGTCCTCTATAAATGCCGTTAAATGCCGTTTAAAAATCGTCGTCGTCGGTTTTTAATCATATCCAATCCTCCTGATACCGCCCGTTTGGAATAAGGATACTATATACCGGTCATGAAACCACCGGTTCGGTCTTATGATTATTCCTCATCCTGAAAAAAGAGGGGACTGCCAGCAAATAGATTACTAATAGCCGGAGCAGGGTAAACCCGTCGCTGTTTCGATACGTGTTGTCGACGTTATCTGTTTTTCTTTTATCCCTGTTTCGGATCATCCATTTGATAAGCCGGGCCGGAGAGTAAGCCTTCCTGTATAGGTTCGCGAACAGACGGTAGAAACGCTTCCGGTCTAAAACGGTCGGCAGGATGGAGTGGCCGAAGTCGTAGTAGTCGTAGTCTTTAATCGCAAGACGGTCGATATTCTGTTCGAACAGCTCCGTCCCGGGAAGAGGTGTCAGCACCGCGAAGGTATTACGGAACAGGTTCTTTTCATTGACATAGTGAAATAGTTCGAGGAAATCCTTTTCACCGAAACATGGATCGACGATGAAGTGCGCATCGACGAATATCCCCAGCTTCTTAAGTATCCGGATCGCCTCGTTGTTTATCTCAACGGACGTCATCTTGTTGAGAGCCCTCAGCTGCTCGTCCTTGATCGATTCAAAACCCACGGTGACGAGATTCAATCCAACCTCGTGAAGGCTTTCGAACAGTTTTTGGTTTTTGACTATAAGATCAGTGCGGGCGTACATTTTAAATTTTTTTTCGATATTGCGTTCCTTCAGCGCTTCCACGAGCTTCCACGCCCTCGGAATATTATGGAGGGTGTTGTCGTCTGAGAAATCGATATAGTCCACATCGTCGTCGATAGTCTCTATCTCTTCCACGACAAAGCGAACATCCCTCGTCACGTACCTTCCGTTCATCAGTTTCCAGCACGCACAGAACGAGCAGCGGTAGGGGCAACCCCTGCTGGTGGTGACGAGCGCTGTCCTGAATCCGTATGAGTCGTGGTATTTGTGCCGGTAGCGGCGCGTCAGGTGCCGAGCCGGCACTGGGAGCGAGTCAAGGTCGATATCCTGCTGTGTTCTCCTGGTGAATCGAATGTCGCCGTTTTTTACGATACCGATATTGCAGACGGAGTATGGATCGTCGCCTCTTTCCAGTGTGTCGATATACTCTCTGAACGAGCGATCTCCGTATCCCAGGAATACGGCGTCGGTATTCCCGGCCGAAAAATCGCCTGGGAGGAACGTCGCATGATGCCCGCCGACGACGGTGGTAATGTGACTGTTATGGTTTTTTATTTCTCTCAGCAATCTATTGGCGGTACGTACATCGGTGGTATATGCGGTGACTCCCACAACGTCGGGTTTGAAGGTTTCCAGCTTTTTCATCAGGTTGGTATCTATACGCATATCGAGTATTTCGACCTCATGCGCGGGCACCGATGCGGCGAGGTATTCGAACTCGAGCGGTTCATACCGGGTAAATGTGAACATGCTCGTGTTTGGCGGAGGCTTTACGAACAGGATTTTCATTGATAATAATGTGGCCGAACCGGGGCATTCAGTCAATAAAGATAATATTATCGAATCATAAAGTAACAAGACAGCGGTTTTTCGGTCGGTTTCACTGTACGGATCATAAATATCTTGTATTATATACGAAACGTGGTAAAGTGTTTTATACAATAAGGATACATGAACGTGACTATGAAACGGGAAAAAATATGAAACAGTTGTTCGGTGTTCTTTTTCTTCTCTCTTTATTGCCGTCAACATTCCTGCTTGCCTCCGAGATTTTCATAACCTACACCTCCGGGGGCTGCGAGGTCGACCTCAACGGGAACGACATATGGCGGGATGCCTCTGTCGACATGACTTTGAAGTCCGGCTCGGTCGTCAGGACCAAGAAAGGCGGGGAGATGGAGCTCGAGATCGATGGGAGCATGATAACGGTCGGCCCCGGGCGGACCGTCGAGATACTCGATCTTTTAAACAGTGTTTCGGAGAAGAGCAAGTTCGGGTGGCTTAAAAAAGCCACGCGGTACGCAAAGGCGTTCAAGAAGAGCGACGACGAATGGTCGGAAACTGCGCTCGCCGGCGTGCGCGGAGAAAAGGCCGAGGAGGAGGACCTCGAATGGGTTGTGGATTTCGAGGACGACGAGATTGTCCGGGGCAAAGACCTCTTCAACGAGGGCAAGTATACCGAGGCGATCGGCATATTCGACAAGATAACGGAACAAAAAGGCATCGATGCGGAGAACGGCGAGGCAGCCTACTACCTCGGCTTCTCGCTCTTCAGCACACTCCGCTACGAAGAGGCGCACCCGTATCTCGCGGAGAGCATCAATCACACGGAAAGGGATTTTTACGAATCGGCGCTCATGACGTACTCCTTCGACCAGTACTTTTTACAAAACTACGAAGAGGCGCTTGAAGGATTTTCCTCCTACACAGATACCTTCTTAGACGGCGAGCTTGTTCCGTATGCGCTTCTCATGCTCGGCAAGTGCTACAAGGACATGGGGCTGAAAGACGAGGCAGTGCCCTACTTCATGCGTGTCAGAAACGAGTTTGGTGATTCCGACGTGTACATGGACGCGGTGGAGGAGATGAGGGGGCTGTAGATACCGGATTCACAGAGTATGCGAGCTCTTCCGTCGGCCGTTGATAGGCGCATGAGGAGTATCAGATGGTGCGTCCTACAGATTTACCGGACTATTTTCTCTCGTCAGTTGGTGAATTATTGAATAGGTGATAAGGTTCAGCTAACGGTGATATTAAAAAGTTCCGCTATCGGTGGCAACTGAAATATTATAAAAAGTTCCTATGATTCTCGAAAAATCAATCCCTGAGGAGCTGTTGACAGGCGAGTTTTTAAGTGTCATCGTGTGGTGAACTTTATGATATAGGTATTGTAAAAAACCGGAGTACATCCGCTGCCCGATTATTTTATCCGATTTTTGTTGTAGAAAAGAATCGAATCTAAGGGGAGGTCGCGTCTGTTCTTCGTCGCCCCTTCGGCGGGGTAACCCATTGCAATCAGCGAAATTACCCTCATCCCCGAAGGCAGGCCGAGAAACCGTTTCGCCCGCTTCGGACTGAACATGTTTATCCAGCAGGTGCCGATCCCGAGCTCCTGGGCCTGGAGCACGAAGTGCTCGCCCGCGATACCCATGTCGATGAGCTGAACATCCGTCTTCACCACACGTTTGCCCACCCTGTGAACAATCAGGCTAGTTTTGGCGGCGAGCACAACGATCACCGGCGCCTTCTCGATGAACCTTGTGCGTCTGAATAAGCCCGTCAGTACGGATTCACAAAACAGTTTTTTGTATGCCGGATCGTCCAGCACGATGAAACGCCACGGCTGCACGTTGTCTGCGGACGGGGCGAGCCTGGCGGCCTCGACGCACATCTCCACCTGCTTGCGAGGGACGGGTCTTCCGGTGTATTTTCTGACGCTTTTTCGAGACCGTATGATGTCGATCAGGGCCATTTAAATACCCCGGGTAAGATGTTCGGGTAAAAGGGATCTGGGATTGGGGATTTGAGAACGGGGTCTCCCAAGCCCCCGGTTCACAGCTCGAGCTTCCGTATCCGCCGGGCCGCCTCCTCCACCTTTTCGATCGGCGGTACGAGCGCAAGCCTGACGAACCCCTCCCCCGGATTGACGCCTCGAACCTCCTGCGAGATCCAGCTTCCGGGCGTGGTCACGACCGCGACCGTTTTTTCGAGAAGCTTCTTCGCGAAATCGAGCGACGCATACCCTTCGGGAACCTTCTGCCAGATGTATATCGTTCCCTTCGGCTCGCACCGTTCGAGACCGATTTCTTCGAACGAATCCATGATGAGGTCCCGCTTGCGCCGGTAGTCACTGCGCAGCTTTTCCACGTGGGTCTCATCCCGCAGCGCTGCGATCGCTGCGTCCTGGATAAAGGTTGCGGTTCCCGAGTCGATGTTCGGTTTCACCTTTTTATAGGCATCGATGATTCTCCTGTCGCCGGCCATCCATCCCACCCGGTAGCAGGTCATGTTGCTCCGCTTCGAGAGGGACTGAAATACGACCACCCCATCCTTTTTAAGCTGGAGGATCGACATGGGCGGCTCGTCGTAGTAGTTCTCCGTATACGACTCGTCGGAGGCGACGATTATGTTGTACCGGTCGCAGAGCTCGATTACCTCTTCGTAGAACGCGGCGGTACAGAACGCCGTTGTGGGATTGTTCGGATAGTTGACCCATAATAATTTCGCCTTTTTCAGTACCTTTGTCGGGATGGAGCCGAGGTCCGGGAGGAAGCCGTTTTCAGGGAGGAGATTCAAGAAGTATGTTCGTCCTTCGGCGAAGTGCGTACCCCTCGACCACGCCGGGTACCCGGGGTTCAGGGCGAGGGTATAGTCCCCCGGATCGATGAAGGTCTCCGGAAAGTTGAAGATCGCTTCCTTGGAGCCGATCGTGGACATGATCTCGGTTTCCGGATCGAGATCGATGCCGAACCTGTTTTTGCTCCACCACGCAGCGGTTTCGCGGAACTCCGGTTCGCCTACGTAGCTCGGGTAGCCGGAAGACTTCCGCTTTTCTATCCCTTTTTTGCATGCGTCGCGGACGATATTGGGCGTGGGAAGGGTGGGGTCCCCGACGCCGAAATCGATCGGCTCAACCCCCTCCTTGCGAAGTTGTGCGACTATGTTGTCGACATCTGCAAACGCGTAACTGCCGATTTTATTTACTCGCTCCGCGATCCTGATTTCCATCTTTTTTCTCCGGTATTTTGTTGATAGACAGGCCCCCTCTCCGCTACAGGCGGGATGAAGGCGTGTGGTTAATGATAACGATCGTATATTTTTTCGTCAATCATCATTCACGGACCGGCTTCCAATATTCTTGCTGAAAGATGCCGTCTTACACAAACGAGGGGCCGGGACGATCCCGGACGGTGCAGGGACCAATAACGCTAAACTATTTTATAAAATAGACTATAATTATATTTAGAAGACAGACGAAGAATATTTTCGTTGCTGCCGCGGGGGAGAACCGTGCCCGAAGAAAAGGATATCGAGCGCATAGAGCGGGTTTTGGAGAAGATTGGTGAAAACGAGCTCGATATCGGAGTGATAGGCGAGGGAGAATACGCCCCGTCGTACACCGTGCCTCCGAAAACGACGGCCGCCGGTGCCGAAGCCGAACCGGAAGGGCTTTCAGACCTCGACGAGCTTCTTAAGGATATCGAGGTCGGGCTCAGCGAAGAGAAAGAGCTCGAAGATGGGCGTTCTGGTGTAACGCCGGAGGAAGAGGGAGTCGTACCGACTCCTGTCGTACCGACTCCTGCCGTACCGACTCCTGTCGGCCCGGTCGATATTGTTCCGACTGAAGCGGAAATGCCCGAATACGAGGAAGAGGGAGTCATTCCGACTCATGTCGTTCCGACCGATGTCGAGCAGGCGACAGTGGAAGAAGAGCCGCCTTCTTTTCCACTCGATGAGCTCGAACTTCCTCCGGAAGAGGAGGAAATAGGGGCGGAAACAAAAACCGCCCCGGAGGAACACGTCCCGGCAGCCGGTACGGATGAAGGTGAGGCGTTAAGCCTTCCGGACGATTTCGACCTCGACGATCTTACGATGGAAGAGGGGCCTTCAGGGGCCCTGTTTGAGCCGCGGGAAAAAACTCGAGAGATTTTACCCTCCAAAGAAGCTCAACGGGAAGAAGCAGTCGAACAGGAAGCGGAGGTTACGGTCAAAGCAGGTGAGCCGCCGGTTGAAGAAGAGACCGGGGTTTTCGATGAGGCGGCGATCGAGACCGAACCCGAAGAAGAGTTGAGGCTCGAGGAGGAAGGGATAGAGGAGGCGGCGGTGGAAACTGCCGCCACAGAAGGGGAGGAGGAGGCGTTCAGTCTTCCTGAGGATTTCGATTTCGGAGACCTGTCGCTGGAAGAACAACCGCCCGCCGATATGGCGGAGATGATGAAACAGGTGCCTTCCGAAGAAGCGGAGGAGGAAGCTCCCGCGGCTGCGGAAGCCCCGCCGGCGGAAAAAGGGCCACCGCCGATCGAAGGGGAAGAAGAGGAGGAGATCGAGCTGCCGGACCTTGGGGATCTCGACTCCCTGATAGAAGAGCAGCCGGTAGGTCCTCCGAGTGAAGAATCGTCGATACCAAAGAGGCCGGCTGAAGAACCGTACGCCCCGGCCGGGGAGTTCCCGGAAGAAGGGATAGCCGAAGGGATCGAAGTCTCAGACGAGGATATTGTCCTCATTATCGCGAAGTTCAAACAGATCGATCCCGTTCTCGCAACGAGGCTTCGAGATATCATAGTCCAAGAGACTCTTGCGCCCGATTCCGTCGCTGAGCTCATCGACCTTTTAAAAAGCGATGCGCCGCAGAACGAGCTTCTCGTATGGCTTGAAGGAGCGACCGGCGAGCGTATCGTTCCCGGTCTGAGGGTTCCGGAGTACATAGCGATCCCGAAAAAACCGACGGTTGTGGGTCGGATGGCCGAGAACCTCGGACCCGTAGTGCGGGTTGCCGGCCTCTTCGTCGTGATACTGGCCGTTGTTACGGTTCTGTTTATGCTCTTTATATACAGACCCATGAGGGCGGGGCGTTACTACCAGGAAGCGATAGCGCTGTTGCGAAACGAGCAGTACGAAGAAGCCGAGATCAGCTTTAGTAAGGCCGTCAAGATATACGAGAAGACGAGCGAATACGACAGGATCGGCTGGGAATATATGCTTTCCGGCAACTACGACCAGGCGTTCAAAAAGCTCGAGACCGGGGTGTTGAAGGACGGCGGCGTTCGGAATCTCGATATACGGCTGCACCTCGCCAAGCTCTACAATATCCTCGGCGATTATGACAGGGCGGACTTGCTGTATGACGTGGTCGTCGAGCGGAAACCGAGGGTCTACGAGTATAAAATGCTGAAAGGCGAGAACCTTATCGACTGGGGCGCAACCGATCCCGATCGGTTCGATGAAGCGTACAAGCTCTTCAAAGAGGAATACGTCGAAGACCGGAAAAACAGCGATACGCTCTTCCACATGCTCGACATCCATCTCAAGCGGCAGGACCATGAAAATATCGATTACCTCTACGGACTGCTGTCGACTACCTATCCGAAGGCACTGGACAAAGAGGTGTATACCGACCTCGCTGAATACTACCTTGCCAGGGAGAACATAGATCCCGTACGTGCCATTATTGCGCCGGTGATACAGAGCTACCCGGGATACCCGGACGCCTACTATGCGTTCGCCCGGTACTACAGGGTAATCAAGAACAAGAAGCTCGAGGAACAGTTCCTCAAAAAGACAATCGAGCTGGAGAACAAACGGGAGCTTGTATACCCCTGGGAGAAGAGGAATAGAACGCTTCTCTCTTCCGCATACAACGACCTCGGAGAAATCTATGCGGGACTCGAGATTCCCGGCATGACCGCAGAATCGATTCGCTACTTCAAGAAGGCGATCGACGAGAACGGACAGAACGTAGCCTCCTACTTCAATCTTGCACAGGTATACTTTTACGGTGAGAAGAACTATGAGCTGGCTCGTGTCTATTACGAGAGGGCGCGGAGCATGGGACTCAAAAACAACGATCTCGATTACAACCTCGGAGTGCTCTACTATTATCAGAATCGATTCAGAAACGCGCTTCGCCAGTGGTTCTCTCTCTCGGAATCGATGCCGGATAATCCGAACATAGGCTTTGCAATCGGAAGCGCGCTTTTACACATCGGCGAGTATAACGGGGCACTCGGTGAGTTTCTCATCCTCGAAGAGAGATACGACGACCTCGTGGATGGCCTCGGAGAGATAAAGATATGGCGTGCGTACCATAAACGGATTATTCTCGAGGCAGCGAAGGTAAACAATAACCTCGGAGTAGCGTATCAGAAACTGTATGAACAGTCAAAAAACGCCGACTATCAGAAAATGGGCCTCGTGTCTCTCTATAAGGGAGGGGAGCTATCGGATATCATCGGCATGCAGAGAGGGGAGATACAGTACAATATCAACTACATCGTGCACTCGGAAGTCATTCGGGGCGATATGGCGATAAACGACGACATCACTCACGATTACCGGTTTTACACGCAGTAACTACACGCTTATCGATGACGTCATACTCCAATTGATGGGGAACACTTCTTTTTTACACATGATTGTTTACATCTAATTGTGGACGACCCGCTTATCGATGACGTCATACTCCAATTGATGGGGAACACTTCTTTTTTACACATGATTGTTTACATCTAATTGTGGACGACACGCTTATAGATGATATCGTACTCCAATTAGATGGCGGGTGCTTCTTTTTAAACAT
>JAFGTF010000139.1 GCA_016934265.1 Spirochaetota bacterium | reverse complement strand
GAAGAGATGCGCAAGGATTTCATGCAGCTCGGAAAGGGGAGGCCGGTACACTCGACCATGGCCTACCACTGGGCGCGGCTCATAGAGGTCGTCCACTCAGCGGAAAAGATAAAGGAACTGCTGGACGATCCGGACATCCAGGGCGACGATCTCGTCACCATGGGAAAGAGAAGGGGAGAGTCCGTCGCCATACTCGAGGCGCCGCGGGGAACGCTGTTTCATCACTACAAGGTCGACGACAAGGACCAGATCACGATGGCGAACCTCATCGTGTCGACGACGAACAACAACGAGCCGATGAACCGGGCGATAACCCGGGTTGCGGAGGACCATCTCGTGGGACAGAAGATCACCGAGCCGCTCTTGAACCTCGTAGAGGTGGCGATTCGTGCGTACGATCCCTGTCTGAGCTGTGCGACGCATGCGATCGGCAAGATGCCGATGAAGATAAAGCTCGTGGATTCGGACGGCAACACTATCGACGAGCGGGTGAAGGATTGACTGAATTACCCCGAAAGGAAGCCGGGGAAACGCATCGCGGATCAGGTGAAGGAAAGCGGCGAATTCTGGTCTATGGGTACGGGAACCCGGGACGGGAGGACGACGGCGCCGGTCCCTATCTCGCGGGTATGTTCGAGAGCGCCGGTATTCGGGGTGTCGATACCGATGCGAACTACCAGCTCCAGATAGAGGACGCAGAAGCGATAAAAGAGTACGACCTGGTGATCTTCGCGGACGCGGCGTGTGAGGGCAGGGAGCCGTTCAGCATTAGACGGGTCGTGCCTGCAGAAGGGATATCGTATACGACCCACCACATGGAGCCGGCTTCGATACTCAAACTCTGCGGGCAGGTGTACCAGACTGTACCGGATACGTGGCTCATCGGGATACGCGGGTACAGCTTCGAAATGAAAGAAGGCCTCACCGACGGGGCACGCGATAATGCTAGGAAGGCCTTCGATTTTATCAGGGAAATTACGCGACTCATACATCGTTACAAGGGGAAAAACATGAGCGATGAACAGAAAACGATCCTTATAATCGACGATGATGCGGACCTCAGGGCATCGATGCGTATCGTGCTGGAGGCATCGGGCTTCTCGGTAGGAGAGGCTGCGGACGGCGAAGAGGGCTTCAAGGTCGCCGACAAGATCAACCCCGATGCAATCATCGTGGACCTGATGATGGAGACGGTCGATTCGGGAAGCAAGGTAACCTCCAAGCTCAAGGAAAAGGGGTACAAGGGTCCCGTATACCTTTTGAGCGCCGCGGGCGACGCCGTCCGGTACAACATCGACGCACGGGAGATGGGACTTGCCGGCATCTTCCAGAAGCCGGTTGATCACAAGGTTCTGATCAATACGTTGAAAAAACAGTTCGACATGGTATAGGGCCCGTTAGGGTAAGGAAAAAGGGTCGCACCGGGCGTTGTCTCTACGCTGTGAGGGCGGCGCCCGGTGTGAAGAGGGGCCTTATTTCGTGTATACAGGATGTGCCGTACGAAGGAGTACGAAACATGTTGTATGCACGTTTTTTTTACCCCGGTACGAAAAACGGGGGCTTTTTTACGCCCGCCTGACATGTTGACGCGGCGTCTTGCTATTTTTACATTCGTAGGTATATCCGGTTCGGGGCGGGGTGATGAAAAAAAGAAGCGAAGCATGGCGTGCCATATGGGAGAAGAAGTACGCATCCCGGCTTCCGGCGGACCCGTCTCAGCCGGACGCCCGCCAAGAGCCGCACGTTCGCGATGGTTTCGATTCTCTCTCCTTGGGCCAGTGGAAGAAGCTCGCCGGGTATTTCCTGCCGAAAATAGCGGTCGGCAGTGGCGACGATGTGCTCGAAGTCGGATGCGGCGCGGGGGCGTTTTTAGGACTGCTTCCGCCGTGCAGTTCGATCGCGGGGGTCGATTTTTCGGAGAACGCGATCCTGCGTGCGAAGAGCGAGCTTTCGGGCGACTTCAGGGTTTCAGGGGCGGCATCGCTTCCATTCGCCGATAAAAGCTTCGATGTGGTGATGTCGTGGAGCGTCTTCTTCTATTTCGATTCGCTCGAGTATGCAAAAGAGGCGCTCGACGAGATGGTACGGGTACTGCGCCGGGGGGGGAGGATATTCGTGGGGGATGTGAACGACCTGTCGAAAAAAGCGCTCGCACTGAAGCTTCGTGATAAGAGTGGGGCAGAACGCAGGAACCGGTGGGTAACAGGCGGGAGAAGCGCGGACCATCTGTACTATCCAAAAGAGTTCTTTAGGGAGTACGCCAAGACCCGCATGATGTCGGTGCGCTTCTTCGACGAGGACGTGGAGGAGCTCGTTTTCTACGAAAATTCGAGATTCCGTTACTCTCTCGTCATGAAGAGGACATGACAGCCCTGACTCGTGAAAATGTGTTCGGCGAGGAGACTGCGGAGTCTTATACCTGCCTGCGAAGGAAACCCCCGGTACGATTAATCCCCGCGTCCCTTCAACTGAATAATAACGAAATAGCGGCGCAACATACCCTGACCGTCACTCTCGCGGACGTACCGGCCGCTTCGCCGTACGGTATTAACGTGAAAACCTCGCTGTTGTCCCGAATACCTGCCTGATTTAATGAATATTATGAATAATTTCAAATAATGTAATAATGTATTGATATATAATACTGGTGTGGTATCCTGTATCCAAGATGCGCGGGTTGTACAATCGAGAAGACAGGAGGATTTCTATGAAAAGGACGCGATTCCTTATCGCCCTCTTCCTAATACTCATTCCCGTGGGTTTTATCGGCTGCGGCACGGCCCCCGGGGACGGCTCTGACCCTTTCTCCTCGTCGGTACTTCTCGCGTCATCTGCGGTTACGGTTGGCGGTGGTTTTTCTGCTGTCTCGACCAGCGTCGTATTAACCCTCAGTGAAGGTATCATGCCGGGCGGACCGGGCGTATTCGACAGTATTGTATTGTTTCCCGAAAATGTCGGAACTGCCTACACAATCGTCTCTTCCGACGACGAGGATTTTGCATCCGTGACCGATACCCTTACCAATGGAATAGATGATTTTCTTATTTTTGCTTTTTTATTTTACCCATCTGGAGGTGGGAGCACGGGAGGCTTCACGGAATCAGGTTTCTTCCTCGGCGGGGTGACCGGGGAGTACGATCCCGACTTTGAGGGTTTTGAAATCGATTACTTCATACTGACGATAAACAGTCTTACGCTGGATGTGCCGGGAAGCAATCCAAACGGGGATGGAAACTGGACCGATTACAGCATAGATCTGCAGATTGAAGTATACGGCCACAGCCTTTGAGAAGAGAGGAGTTATAGTTTCGGTATACTTATGTGTAATCGCGGTCTGATAGGGGTTTTGTATACTATCACCATTAGTAAAAATGGGACACTGCCTGTACCTGAAATTATAGGTCCGTCGGCAGTGTCCCTTTGGTCTAATAAGGGGTATCAGGAATACTATGGCGATAGTGAATAAAACCTTCCGGTCTTAGCCCCATCGCCTCGTCCGGTGGAAACGGTCCGCTCGTTCGAGCTCCTTTTTCAAATCCTCCATGAAGAGCCCCTTTTGACGCTCGTCGAGGATGTTGTAGAACTCGACGAGGTAGTCGAGGTACTTGCCGCGCGGGTCCTCCGCCTGTGCCATGCGCCTCTTCCAGCCTTCGACGACCGTTTCGAAACCCGGGTCCTCCTCGTCGAAAAGTGTGAGCGCCTCGTCGGGAGTTCGCCTGAACCGGTCGAAGTCACGCTCCATCGCAAGCGTAACCCGCTTCTTGAGCCTCTCATACTCCTCTTCCTGCGCCTGAGTGAGACCGAGTCTCGTCGCCTCGTTGTCCATCCTGAGAAATACGACGTTCGTCGCCCGCTTGCTTCGTATTTCGTGGCGGGGATGACGCACAAATCCGCAGGAAACGACAGATCCAGAAATAATGACCAGACACACAGTCGCCATCATGTAACGCTTCCATTTCATCGGTATCTCCTTTACGTTTGATTTACTGATACATATACTGTACCATTGTAAAAAAACTGTTTCTGCGAAGTAAAAAATTGTAAAAAAATTGTAAAAGCGTACACGGAAGCTCATCATAGCTTTAACATAGGGGAAGGCGGCAATGGCCGTTCGGACGCTCGTCGTCGACGATGACAAAAAGCTCCAGGAACTTCTCGCGGAGTTTCTCGAAGGGTACGGTTTCAAAGTCTCGGCTTCGCTCGACGGGTCGGGGATCGTCTCACTCCTGACGAGTCTCGATCCGGATGTCGTGGTACTCGACATCATGCTGCCGGAGAAAGACGGGCTGGATCTCCTGCGGGAGATCAGGAAGGTATCGGATGTGCCGGTGATAATGCTTACCGCGCGCGGGGATGAAACCGACCGCATTGTGGGGCTCGAGTTGGGCGCGGACGATTATCTCCCGAAGCCGTTCAATCCCCGAGAGCTTCTGGCGAGGATACGGGCGGTTCTGCGAAGGCAAAGGGCGAAGACTTTCGGCCGATCGGAAATCATACATAGCGGCGAGCTCCTCGTCGACAAGAGCAGGCTGCTTTTATGTAGGGGAGATAAAGAGGTCGCCCTCTCCGCGACCGAGTGCAGGATGCTCGAAGCCCTCATGGAAAACGGCGGTAGGGTGCTGAGCCGGGATTTTCTTCTTCAGTACGCGCGCGAGAGGGACTACTCGGCGTTCGATAGGAGCGTGGATGTCCATATCTCCCGCCTTCGGGCAAAGTTACAAGAGGCGGGAGAGCCGCGGACGAGAATCAAGAGCGTGTGGGGAGCGGGCTATATGTGGGTCGAGCAACAATGAAGCACGGGAAGCTCTATCTTAGGATATACCTCTTCTTTATACTCACCTTTTTCGTCGCGCTGCTTTTCATATTCGTGCTGTTCAGCGCCATCGTCTCAGGAGAGGAAGATTCGAGGCTCGAACGGTATATCGCAGCGCAGGTGTATGTGGTGCAGATGCTGCTGGAGCGGGCTGTGGGGGATTCACCGCTTGCGGGTAATGAGGACGTTTCCGCGATTGTATCGAACCTGGCACGGATGTACGGAGCCCGGGTATGGATAGAGGGAGACGGGGGCGAGGTAATCGCCTCCTCGTTCGATAAAGACCCCCCGGA
Organism: Spirochaetota bacterium; assembly: GCA_016934265.1. Classification (GTDB taxonomy): domain Bacteria; phylum Spirochaetota; class B62-G9; order B62-G9; family DRHN01; genus JAFGTF01. The sequence continues at coordinate 25,858 of JAFGTF010000139.1, read as the reverse complement.
TCTTTCCCGTTTCCGTACAAGAGAAACGGGCGGCCATATCGTGTACAGCAGGCATAAGAGAACGATGCCCGTTGCCGTGGGCGTACGGTTCGCGTCGCCGAGCGGCGAAAAAAATATTTTATTCCTGCATTTCGGTATGCCCCATCCCGGCCCTTTCCAGAAAACGTTCGCTTTCGGGCTCATTCTCATCGGTGCGGTCACTGCCCTCCTCCTTTTGCCGCTCACGAGAAATATCACGAAACCGCTCGAGCGGCTTAGGAGGTCCGCGCTGAAGATAGCGGACGGAGACCTTGGCGAACGGGCGGAAGGAGCGTCGAATGACGAGATCGGCGATCTCGTGCGGTCGTTCAACGTAATGGCGGAACGGGTCGAGAGGATGGTGACCGGCACGAAGAGGCTTACCGCGAACGTGTCGCATGAGCTTCGGTCGCCGCTTGCAAGGGCGCGGGTCGCGTGGGAGCTTCTTAATGAGCGGATCACAAAGAAAGAGGCCGTTTCGAGGTACCTGCAATCGATACGGGAGGAGATCGAGGAGATGGACCGTCTCATCGGTACGATCCTCAAGCTGTCGAAGCTCGAAATGAGGCAGTCCGGCACTGTTACCGATATGGATCTTGCGGACGTGATCCAAACGTTCGAAAAGAGGTACAAGCCGCTCATGGAGAACGCCGGCCTCTCCTACACATATGAAGGCCCCGGCACAGCCGTCCCCGTTCGTGCGGAGAAAGAGCAGCTGTTGCAGGCATTTTCTAATCTCTTCGACAATGCGGTCAAGTTCACGAATCACGGCGGTGGTATACGGACGGGTGTGAGCGTGAAGGGGGACGACGCGGTCTTTTTGATGGCAAACAGCGCGGAGTCGCTCAGGGAGGAGACGATCAAGAAAATTTTCGAGCCGTTTTCACGTGGATCGAGCCCCGGCATTCCGGGCACCGGCCTCGGGCTCGCGATAGCCAAACAGGCAGTCGAGAACACCGGCGGAACCATCGAGGCGGGCCAGGCAGACGGGGAATTTTTCGTGCGAATCACGCTTCCGATTACGTCGTAGTTACGACATCATGAAAGCTGGATATTTGTTCGAAATAATGATATCATAATATGACTGCTTATTATTTCATATGTGACAAGTTCAGAGTTCGTTGACAGTTACATAATCGGTGATATTTCTTTAATTTATTAAGAATCAATCACTTATGATTTGTGGTGGGTAGAGGTTTTTAATCCTCGATTCAAGTGTTAGCATTTGGTGGACTTTAAAACAGATTTTGCAAGGGGGACTCATATGGCATGCGTTAATCCTGATGGGACGCTTTCCAAAACAGCGGTATCGATACTGAAAGCGCTCGAGACGCCGCTGACGGTCGAAGAGATATCGAAGAAGACCGGAGCCCCGGTCTTCCTTTTACGGAGCAGCATGCGAGACCTCGTTGACGCGGGGGTAGCGGAGGCCGCAGGCGACAGATACACGGTTACGGAGAAGGGAAGGGCCCAGGCGGCGAAGTAGCGGTGTGAAATTGTGACGATAATTTGAGGTATGGATTTTCCGTATTACATGTAAAGATCCACAGCGTGTCGTAATATATCAGGCGGAAGGTATGTCCGCCGGGCCGCACGACACAGGGGGTAAAGAGGGATTTGACCTACAGAGAAAGAATACTGCGCGCGATACGGGGCGACGGCTGTGATATGCTCCCCTGCGTTCCGAGACTCGACCTGTGGTACAAGGCGAACCGGGCGTACGGTACGCTGCCGGAACGGTTCAGAAACGCATCGCTTTCGGAGATTGTCGAGTCGCTCGATATCGGCCATCATATGGTCATTCCCGATTACCGCGACGCGTCGTTTCCCGAAAGCGATGCATCGCGAAGCCTCGGGCTGTACCAGTGCAACTCCATATGCTACAGGATCGATATAGACGTTGAGCGGACCGTCGAGGTCGAGGGAAATGACGTCGTCACGAAGTACAAGACCCCCAAAGGGAATGTCACCACACGTGTCCGCTACGACGAGAGTATGAAGAAGGAGGGCGTTACGCTCAGCCTCGTGAGAGAGCACGCGATAAAGGAAAAAAGCGATTTCGAGGCGGTCGGCTACCTGTTCGAGAACGCGGTCGTTTCTCCCTGTTACGAAAATTTCGAACGCAAGAAAGATGAGATCGGCGACAGGGGGATCGTCGCCGCCTTTTGCACGACATCCGCTTCAGGCATGCACTTCATACTTCAGGAGTTAATGCCGCTGGACAAATTCTTCCTCGCAACGTACGATTACCCCGAGGAGCTTTCCGTTTTGTCGGCGAAAGTAGAGGCGCTGCTCGAAAGGATCTTCGACGTCGTCGCAAAAAGTCCCGCCTTGGTCATACTCCTCGGCGTGAACTTCGATTCCATGATCACATACCCGCCGTTCTTCGAGAAGTACATCGCTCCCTCGCTGAAAAAAAAGAGCGAACTTCTGCACCGAACGGGCAAGTACCTTCTCTGTCATACGGACGGGGAGAACAAGGACCTCCTCGACCTCTATGTCGAAAGCGGGATCGATATCGCGGATTCCTACTGTCCCGCGCCGATGACGAAGACGACGCTCAAGGAGGCGCGGGAGGCGTTTGGAGACAGGGTGACGATCTGGGGCGGGGTCCCGTCGGTGGCGTTCTTAGAGGACAGCATGAGCGAGCCGGATTTCGACAGGTACCTCGATATGACGATGGAATCGATAGGCGGGGGAAAGAGAATGATCGTTGCGATTGCGGACTCGACGCCGCCCGATGCGAAGTTCGAGAGAATCGAGAAGCTTGTAAGGAAGACGAGGGAGTTCGGCCCAGTACGCTGACGCCGTCGGTGCCGTTTTCAGCCGCTTTTTTGCGTCCCTGGTCTTTTTTCGCCGACATTGAAGCAGCGTAGCGCTCTCTAAAATCGCATGAAATGTATATGGAAAGGAAAATGAATATGAAGAAAGAGGCGATACGGCCCGAAAATGGGCCGAAGCCGGTCGGACCCTATTCGCCGGCGATCCGCTGCGGAGATCTCGTGTTCGTATCCGGCCAGGGACCGTTCGATCCGGCCACCGGCGAAGTACGGCACGGCGACGCGGCCGAAGAGTTCCTGCTCGCTGCGGAGAACGTGAAAACGGTACTGGATGCTGCGGGGTCGAGCCTCGACCGGGTGCTGAAAGTGACCCTCTATCTCGCGGACATGGCCGACTTCGGTCTCGTGAACGAGCAGTACGGCAGGATCTTCAGCGAGCCGTATCCGGCTCGTACTACGATACAGGCTGCGGGACTGCCGAAGGGCATCAGGGTGGAGATCGACGTGATAGCGTATAAATAGTGAGGTTCCAGGATGAAACGGTATTTCGAGATACTCTCCATTAATATTTCCAAAGAAAGAGGGGTGCACAAGGAGCCAATTGAAAAGGCGGTCGTAAAAGAAGAGCACGGGCTCGTGGGGGACGGCCACGCGGGTCCCTGGCACAGGCAGGTGTCGCTTCTCGCCGTCGAGAATGTAGAGGCCGTGGCCTTGGAGCACGGTGACCTCGACTTCGACTACCACACGGAAAACATCACCACACGCGGTGTTGACTTGAGCTCACTGCCGGTAGGGACCAGGATCCATATTGGCGACGCGGTGCTCGAGATCACGCAGATCGGGAAAGAGGATCAGCACGACTACACCATAAACGACCACCCGAGAGAATATGTAAACATCAGAAAAGGGGTTTTCGCAAAAGTGATAGCAGGTGCTGAAATATCCTGCGGCACCCCCGGATGGTATGAAATATAGGCTGAAGTCCACAAGAGTCAAGAGCAGATTTGACCCCATCTTTGCGTGTGGCTGGCCCGTTATATCGGAATAATCTAAAGGAAGTTATACACCGCTCATACTCCTACGTATGGCCGGTTTATAAATACTATCGCAACGATCCGATAAAAGTGAGGGGGGAACCATGAGTAGAGTTTTTTTTGGGGTAATTTGCGGCTTGGTTTTCGGTGTGATTGATGTGATAATCATGATACCGATGAAATTCGATGATAAGAGGAAAAAGATTGAAGCACTTTCCGGGGCTTTTATCGAACGCTTCATGGTAGGATTTATCATTCCGAATATTGACATCAACCTTCATCCGATAATAACAGGGGGTTTACTCGGAATAGGACTCAGTGTGCCGACATCGATCATCACCCGTGCATATATCCCCATAAACGCCATAGGACTGGTCGGTGGAGTAGTTATCGGCATCATAGCCAATGTCATATACTGAATCACATGGAAATGGGGACCCTGTACCGACGGTGATTATCTTACCACCAGAGTCGTCCAGCGGGAGGGGAAGCACTCCTCGATGAACGACGCAAGCTCTTCTTCCGTTACCGAGTCTATCATGCGCATTCTCTCGTCGAGGCTTCGGAGCGGTTCCCCGAAAACAAGCTTCCGGGCGTTGTAGCGCGCTTCATATACGGGGAGGCAGGCGTTTGTGTTCACAGCGGTTTTCAGGTACTCCTTTGCGAGCAAAAGCTCCCGCGCATCCGGGGGCTTTCTCACTAGCATCCTCAGAACGTCCACCGTCTTTTTTTCCACGGCCTTTATGTTTTTCTTTCTCGAGGTGGATACCGCGTACAGGGTAAAGGGGCGAACCTCGAGGGAGTACCCCGTATGCACGCCGTACACAAGGCCGGTTTTTTCTCTGAGCTCGACGAACAGCCTCCCGCCGAGCGAGTTGTCGAGCACCGCACAGGCGAGCTGCAACAGGTGCTCGTTCGAGCGGTCGAAGCCGGAGAGCCTCGATCCGACGAGGATACCCGCCTGGGTGACACCGCCTCCCGCCGACCGGTAGAAGGGAAGGGGCGCATCTCGATGTTCATTATTATCCTTCTGCAAACGCTCCGGCGGCTTCGGGAGGACGCCGAAAACCCGTTCGGTCATCTCGAGCGCCTCCTCTTTGCTCAACGCGCCCGCGATGGAGACCACCGTGCCGTCCGGCCGGAAGTATATGTCGTGCACGCTCCGAAGATGAGAGATGCTTACGCTCTCGATATTCCTGATGCGCGTTTCCCGCGATACGTGCAGGTCGGGGTAGAACACCTCACGGTAGAGATCGGAGAGAAGCCGATTGGGCGAGTCCGTTTCCGCCCGCAGGGACTGTATCTTCGTCCTCTTCGTTTTTTCGAGCTCCTCTATAGGAAGCGATGGAAAGAAGAGGATGTCGCAGAGGAGGCCGAGAAAGTCTTCGAGGGAGGCTTGTGGCACCGTTCCCTCGACCGCCCAGTAACCTGGCGTGGCATAAGTTTCGACCGAGTCCCCTAGGAGAGAAAGCTCCCGGGTAATGTCGGATTTCGTACGCGATTCGGTTCCCGACAGGATGAGGTCGGAGAGAAGGCCGTACGTCCCCCGTTCGTCAGGTTTTTCTCCATCCGTCCCTCCTTCCATCATGATGCACACCGCCGCGAGAGAGGTCGAAGGGTTCTCGGACAGGACCACACGGACCCCGTTTTCAAGCGTCACGGGCCCGGGTGCGGCGCGGGCGAATGAGGCGGCGAACAGGAAAATAAGAACGAATAGCACGCTTCCTTTCATCAGATCTCTCCAGTCACCGCGATTTTGAGCAGAAGGAAAGGGCGGTGGGCGGCAGGAGCGGGCAGAAGCGAAACCGAGACGCTGTTTTCAGAAGAAAGGTACGTGCGCGCCGCTTCCAGAACCTGTTGCCGTTCTATATCCCCGATCCGTTCCAGGTGCGCTTCGACCGGAATCACCTCGCTTCTGAAGACGATGTTTTCGAGCTCGAAAACGCAGAGCTCCTTCGGGGAGTCGAGCCTGATGAGCTCACGGGCGGCGAGAGCCCGTTTCGCGTCATCCACCTCCCGTTGTGTCAGGTCTCCATCCCGGACAAGTTCGATCTCTTCGGTGACGAGCCGTTTCGCCCTTTCGAAATCGGCCGGATCGGTGCTGCACATCACGGTCCAGATTCCGGTGTCCGACAGGGTATGCCTGAAGGTGAAGATCTCCTCCGTGATTCCCTCCTGTGCCGTAATCCTCCTCTGAAGCCTCGAATTATTCCCGGACCCGAGCACGAGGTCGAGCACCTCCATCGGGTAAAAGTCGCGGTCCCCCCTGCCGGGAGAGAGCGCTCCCCGTATATAAAAAGCCTGATTCGCCGGGATCATTCTCGAAAGCTCGTGTTCCGCTAGGATTGGGGGGCCGAACAAGACGGACGGCACCGGGGAACGGGCTGCGGTCTCGAACCTGGCCCGAAGATACCGTGCGGTTTTTTCCACGTCGAGTCTCCCCGCGCAGACCACGATCATATTGGAGGGGGTGTAGTATGCATCGTGAAAACGGTAAAGGTCGTCGAGGCTGATGCTTTGTACGGACTGCCTCGTTCCTATGACGAGGTTTTTCAGTGGAGAGGAGGGAAATACCCTCTTAACGAGGGAGGAGAGCGCCAAAGTCCTCGGGTCGTTCTTCCCCCGGGCGAGCTCCTCGAGCACGACCTCGCGCTCCTTTTTCAGGTCGTTTCCGTCGAAATCGGGATCGAGCACCATGCCGATGAGCGCGGAGAGCGAGTCTTCGAAATATTTCGGGAGCACGGTGAAGTGGTAGTAGGTGAGCTCGTAGTCGGTGAGCGCGTTGACGCTCCCCCCCATGCGGCGTATGGCGTTCACCGCGGAATTATCTGAGCTCGAACGGAAGAGCAGGTGCTCGAGGAGGTGTGAGATCCCCGACCGCCTTTCCGGCTCGTACCTGCCGCCCACTGCGAACCCGACGGTTCCGACGCACACCGGCGATTCCGGCATCTCGATGAGGAGGAGACGGAACCCGTTTTCGAACTCCTCGTAACGCATCGTGTGCGTGTCGGCCATCGTTTCGGAGCGTGCCTTTTTTTCCTCGAAGCCACGGGTACTCTCCGGTATAAGAGGCGACCGGTCCTTCTCTAAACCGGCGCAGGAGAAAAGAGAGAAAAATAGGAAGAATACGGGCACCGCGGTCTTCATTCGAAAGCCTCTTATATCTTGTTTCACAAATATGGAAGTAAAACGTCGCTTCGAGCAAGGACAATCATGCCTAAAAAGGCGTATTCGTAATGAAGGGTGTATCTTCCGCCTCATACTTGTTATATTACATACCATACATCGACTGTGATGGAATAAAGCGGATGCCGCACGATCACGTCCACAACGCCCAGAAACGTATCAGCCTCGCCTTTTTCCTCAACTTCGGGTTCGCCCTGTTCGAAATCGTGGGCGGGGTATTCACGAACAGTGTCGCGATACTTTCCGACGCCTTTCACGACCTCGGAGACTCCGTCGCGCTCGTGATCGCATGGTTTTTCGAACGATACTCGAAACGGTCCGCGGACGAGAAGTACTCCTTCGGGTATCGCCGCTTCTCCCTGCTCGGAGCCGTCATCAACGGCCTTATCATCGTGGGGGGGTCGGTTTTCGTCCTTACGAGGGCGCTGCCGAGGCTCTTGAGCCCCGAGCCCACGAGGTCGGCGTGGATGATTCTCTTCGCCGCGGTGGGGATAGTGGTCAACGGCATCGCGGTCCTTCGCCTCAGAAAGGGCGAGTCATACAACGAAAAAATCGTTTTCTGGCACCTCTTCGAGGACGTGCTCGGCTGGGCGGTGGTACTCATCGTGAGCGTCGTGCTCGTGTTCGGAGAGTACTACATCCTCGACCCGATACTCTCGATCCTCATCACCATCTACATTCTCTTCAACGTTGCACGGGTCATACGGAAGACGGTGTCGGTACTCCTGCAGTCGGTGCCCGGCGGGTTCGACATCGGGTCGATCGAACGCGATATAATGAAGATCGACGGGGTCCGGTCGGTACACCATACGCACATCTGGTCTTTAGACGGTATCCACAACGTATTGTCCACCCATGTAGTGGTGAAAGACCGCTGCAGCAGGGACGAGGTAATCGGGATAAAACAGGCGGTGCGTGACCTCTTCTCCGAAAAGCGCATCACGCACCTCACGATCGAGACCGAGTACGAGTGCGAGGAGTGCGGCATGAAAAAAACGTGATGCCGTTTTTCCGCGCTTTTAAAAGAAAGGCGTTTGAACGATTCCTTTCGGGAAGAGACGGACGAAAAAATATTCAGACCGCAGTCGTGATCGGGGCGATGCCGATCTTTGCGGTTCGTACTCGATGATCATATACCACGTACTGTAGTACCCGCCGCACGGGATAGACGAGTAAAAGAACAAAGAAGCCTAAACTCGTTTTGAACGCCACGATCGGCCATACCGGTTGTAACGACGGGACGGATACCCTGCTTGTGCATATTGAGGAAGAGGCGAAAAAGAGACGACTCGATGCCGGCGTCCAGGGAGCATGGTTTCTCAGCAGCAAAAGCCGCCGTCTTTCCCGGAGCACTCGCATACCGGTTCCCGGCCGGATATCATGCTGCCGATTATCGCGGACGCGCATCCCACGCCCCTGCCGACCCGCAACGCGCCGAACTCGCAGTTCGCCTCGCACGCCCCGCACTCGAGGCAGAGGTCACGGTCTTTGACGGAGGCCTTTTTTTCAAACAGGACGAACACGCCTCTCGGGCATACTTCGATACACATCCCGCAGCCCGTGCACATCCCCGTATCGATTTCAAGTGTAACGACTTTTTTCAGATATTTCATGGAATCCCCCACGTCTCGATCTTGTATAGCGTGAAAAGAACCAGTGAAACGGACGCCGAGACAATATATACGGGAACCGCCGCCTTTACCTCCTTCTTCACGCCGGACATGCCGGTAAAAGGCGTCGACCCGGTGAAATTGAGCGCGAAGTAGGAGCTCAGAGCGGGGAAGAGGAGGAAGACCATCGCCGTAATATGGATCCCCATACCGGCGCCTCTCAGCAGAAGAGCCCAGTACACGGCGCACACGATGAGCCCGGTTACGAGGCCTTTCAACGAGAACGACCTGAACGGCAGCACCGGGAGCAGAAGAGGCGTGAGAACGCCGCCTGCGAGTATTCCGAGCGCCCCGAGAAAAACAAAATGCAGGCCTCCTGTTAACGCCGGCCGAAAGAGGATGCCCTCGGGCTGCAGGCCGAACAGCACGAAGACGGCCGCACAATAGACGAGATATTTCTTATACCCCGGTACGATCTCCATGGGTGTAAGGACAAATCTCTCTTTGAGCGTAAACCGAACGGTCCGCATCGCGTCCGTCGCCCGAAAACCGTTTTCCAGGTACTTCGGTATGTCCCTTGCGTATACCGGGCCGTAGGAAACGCGAAAGCGGGTTTCTTTGCGCACCACGTGCGCGCGTACGCCGGGCGCGCCGAGCTGCGGCAGCACTATTCTTCTGTGCCGGACGATGCGTTCCAGGTTCGTGGACCTGATGCGGGAAACGAGTTCTTCGGTGCCGAACGTGCCCTTGCCCGCCGCGCACCAGACGTTGATTCCCTTAGTGTCGAGGACGAGCAGGTAGGCGTCGAGACCCTCGATGCTGCTCCTCAGGATATCGAAGCTCAGCTTGTAGTTCGTCGAGACGAGGATCGGTGAGTCGGCGTTCGGCCTGCCTGCGGCATAGAGACCGGGCTTGACCGTATAGCGCATCCGGAACCCGCTCACTCTCGCCCTGAGCCGGCCCATCCTGTCCTTTTTGTCGAGTGTGGTCGATACGATCGGAATTTCACCCGAGGGGGTATCGAGCGCCCCTGTTATCCAGGGTTCTCGGTTTTTTTCACTTTGACAGCACTCAGGCTGCGCCATGGGGAAGCTCCTTTTTCTTCCTGCACTGAGGCAGATCGAGGTTGCACTCTCTGAATATCCCGCAGAATTTTTTACAGACAATAACGAGCATGAGCATGACCGGGACCTCGATGAGGACCCCGACAACCGTAGCAAGCGCGGCTCCGGAAGACAACCCGAAAAGGGTGGCGGCGGTTGCGATCGCCACCTCGAAATGGTTCGAAGCCCCGATCATCGAAGCAGGCGCCGCGTCGTGGTAGGAGAGCTTCAAAAGACGCGAGACGAAAAAGAATCCGAGCGAGAATATGAGCACGGTCTGAATCAAGAGCGGGATCGCGATCCAGATGATGGTGAGCGGGTTGTTGACGATGATTTCGCCCTTCAGTGAGAAGAGCAGCAGGAGGGTGGTGAGGAGGGCGGCGATGCTCACCGGCGTCAGTATGTGAAGGAAGCGCTCTTTGAACCAGTCGAGGCCCTTCCTCTTTATTATGAGCTTCCTCGAAAAATACCCGGATAAAAGAGGGAAACCGACATATACGGTGACCGAAAGAAGTATCGTCTTCCAGGGAATCGGCATGGCGTTTACGCCGAGAAGAAAGCCGCCCAGCGGTGCGTAGAGCACGAGCATGGTGAGGGAGTTTATCGCGACCATCACGAGGGTAAGGCCGTCGTTCCCGCGGGCGAGGTAGCTCCACATCAGCACCATGGCGGTGCACGGCGCGATGCCGAGCAGGATCGCTCCCGATATGTAGCTCCGAAAGAGCTCGACCTCCTGACCGGTCTTGAGTATCTCAGTACCGGGGAGAAATCCCCTGAACAGCACCCCTATGAAAAGGGTCGAGATGAGCCACATGGTGAAGGGCTTCACCGCCCAGTTTATCCCGAGCGTCATCAGCACGGGCTTCGGGGTCTTTGCCGCCTTTACCACCTCCGAAAAATCGATCTTCACCATGATGGGATACATCATGAAGAACAGGCAGATGGCGATGGGGATCGATACCTGCTGCACGGACCACGAATCGAGCGTAACCGCGAACCTGGGTGCCGCCTTTCCGAGCAGTATTCCCCCTCCGATACAGAGGAACACCCACAGGGTGAGATACCGTTCGAAGAATGCAAGGTTTCTTTTTTTATCCATTTATTTATCCGCCTATTTCTATATTTCGTAAAATAACGAAACATATTGCGGCAGGCAAGCATAAATTGTATATTTAAAGACGAAAGAGGTAAAACCATGAAGGACTTTTTATCCGCAGTCAAGGCCTTGAGTGACGAAAACAGGATGAGAATATTCTGCATGCTGAAACAGAGGCCGCTTTGCGTATGCGAGATATATGCGGTGTTGGACATCGCCCTTTCGACTCTTTCCCAGCACCTCAAGCTGATGAAATCCGCGGGGCTTATCGACGATGAAAAGGACGGCCGCTGGGTCATCTATTCGCTCAACAGGAAAAACGGCCTGGTGACGAGGATGATGGACTTTTTAGACCGGGAGCTCGGCGCCGACGAAAGGATACTCCGAGACAGGAAGAAGGTCTCAGGGCTCAGCCGCGATATCTGCTGTTCCGCGCTGCAGAAGGGGAAAAAACGGTGATCGAGAAACAGCGGGTAATGCGCTCCATTCATTTCGAAAAGACCGACAGGCCGCCGTGGCAGATAGGATATACGAGCGGGCTTGCGGAGAGGGTAATGAAAGAGCTCGGGCTGGAAGCCGGTCACTGCGACGTGCGGGGAAAAAACATCTTCCGGTATGTCAGCCTCGACGACTACTTCGGCAACCACATCGCCTTCCTGCGGGGCAGGGCGACGGACAGCGTGAGGGAGGTCTCTCCCGGTCTATGGCGCGACGAATGGGGCGTCCTCTGGGACCGCCGCATCGACCCGGATATCGGCACGCCGGTAAACTGCGTGCTCGAGGATATGAATCTCGACGCTCTTGTACCGCCCGATCCCGCGGACGAAAAGCGGTTTTGCCACTTCCCTCCCATACTAAAAGCCAACTCCCATCGTTACCTCCTCGCGAAAGTGAGCTACAGCTTGTTCGAGAGGGCGTGGTCTCTCCGTGGTATGGAGAACCTGCTCATGGATTTCATCTTAAACCCCGCGTTCGTCCGCGAGCTTTTGGAAACGATCACCGAATTCAACCTCGGGCTGATCGAAGCGCTCGGGCGTTTCGAGGTCGACGGCGTCATATTCGGGGACGACTACGGCTGGCAGCGGGGGCTTCTCATGAATCCGGACACATGGAGGGAATTCTTGCGACCCTGTCTCGAGAGGATATACGCCCGCGCGCATGAGCAGGGATACGACGTGTTCATCCACAGCTGCGGCGAGATCGGCGCGATACTCGACGACCTCGTCGACATCGGCGTCGATGTGTTCAACCCGTTCCAGCCTGAAGTGATGGACACGGAGAAGGTCATCGAAAAATATTCGGGCCGGCTCGCCTTTTACGGGGGAATCAGCATCCAGAAGACCCTCCCGTTCGGCACGCCGGAGGAGGTCGGACGGCATGTGCGAAAGCTCTTGGACCTCGCCGCCGCCCACGGCGGGTTCATCGTGTCTCCCTCCCACGACATGCCGGGCGACATACCGACCGAGAACATCCTGGCCATGCGGGACGCACTCGGCGTCACCGCAGACGCCGAGGACTGACCGCCCGTCTGTCCACGCCGCGCGATAAAATAAAAACCGTGCAATAAGATTGATCAGGAGCCGTCACAAAAGATATGAGTGCGCAACAAGAGCGGATACGCGTTACCCGGTTTTTCAAGGATGAAGCGAAAAAACTCGTATCGTATGTGAAAAAGCAGCTTGCGGACATTGCTGCGGAAGATGCGGAGGACATCGTCCAGGATGTCATGCTCGGTATTTTCGACAGGGCCGATGTCACCGCTCCCATCCAAAACCTCTCCGCGTATATCTACCGCTCTCTGTACAACCGGGTGGTCGATCGCTACAGACAGCGGGACAAAAAAGTACGTTCGCTGGATGAGTACATGGACCATGAGGGAGAGCACACGCTCGCCGACATCCTCGCGGACGTACGATTCGACGTTCATGACGAGTATGAGAAGAGGATGATATGGAACGAGCTGTTCCGGGCGATCGAAACGCTGAAGCCCTCCTACAGAGAGATATTCGTCCAGACGGAGTTCGAGGGGCGTACCTTCAAAGAACTCGCGGCTAGAACCGGCGTCCCTGTCGGAACCCTGCTGTCCAAAAAGCACCGGGCGGTGAAACAGATCCGGTCCGCACTCGCGCACATCTACGACACCAAAGGAGCATAAACATGAGACATTCACACCTGTTTTTCGGAAAACGGCCGATCATCAAGGGTTTTCGTATCGCGGGCATGGTGGTGTTCGGCATACTGGCGGCCGCACTCTTCGGGCTAGTCTTCGGATACGTCGTGATGCTTCTGTGGAACTGGCTCATGCCGGCGATATTCGGCCTCACGACCATTTCCTACTGGCAGGCGTTCGGTATCGTGATACTGGCGAAGCTCATCTTCGGCGCGCTCGGACGGGGAAAAGATCACGATCACGACCATGATCATGACCGCTACCGGAAAGAATTCTTCGGCAAACCCTCCGGCGGCGGGAGTCCCGAAGAGGAAGAGGGGCGCTTCGACAGGTTCAGGCGGTACCGGTACTATCACGACTTCTGGGACGAGGAGGGGAAAGACGCGTTCGACCGGTATGTCAAAAAGAAAGAGGAAGGCGGGGGATGAAACCCCGCGCCTCTCTGCCTATCGGCAGAAACGGCAGGGGCATTTGTGAGTTTGTTGTTTACTTTTATCGCAGGGAGTGTCATTGTTTGAAAAAAAGCTAAAAGGAATACTCACAGATGAAACAAGAAAATATGTTGTTCACACCCCTGTACATCGGTACGAAGACGGCGGTGAACCGCATCGCGATCAACGCCATGGAGTGCTGCGATTCCGACGAGAACGGGAACCCGACGGAGACGACCTACCGGCGATACGAAAGGCACTTCGAGGGGAACTCCGGGGTGATCGTGCTCGAAGCGATAACGGTATCCTACGAGAGCAGGTCCCGCCTGCACCAGCTCAGCGTCATGCCGAGAAACAGCAAGGCGCTTTCAAAGTTCGTGTCCGAGATGAAGAAGATAAACGACAAGCCCCTCTTTATCTGGCAGCTCACCCACTCCGGAGAGCTCAGCCATACGGACTTTTCCCGCCGCGTGTGCGTCAAGCCCCTTCCGGGGTTCGGAGGGGACCTCCTTTCCGAGGAGGAGGTGGAAAAGATCATGGATGAATTCGTGCTGGCCGCGAAGATCGCGCACGACTGCGGAGCGGACGGCATAGATTTCAAGCTCTGCCACGGCTACCTCGGCTCCCAGATTTTAAGGCCGTACAACGACAGGAAGTGGAAATACGGCGGGAGCTGGAAGAACCGCACGAGGTTCGCATACGAGACGTATGAACGCATGGTCCGCGAGGTGAACGACCCGGACTTTCTCATCGGGTCCAAGGTCTCGATCTGGGAGGGATTCCCGGGCGGGCAGGGAAGCGCTGGCCCGGATACCGCAATCATGGATCTCACCGAATCGCTCGACCTCGTGAAGGGGCTCGAGCAGCGCGGCGCGAAGTTCATCATCGTATCCGCAGGCTCGCCCTCGATCACGCTCGCGCTCTCGCAGCCGGACCGTAGGATCCCGGACGACGCTTACCTGCACCATACATTCCAGAAGGCGGTAAAGGACTCGTTGAAGAAGAAGACTGCGGTGATAGGGTCCGCATACTCGGTCTTCAGGAACGGAAAGAACAATCTCCTCGCCGTGAAGCCGGAGGAGAGCTCGCTCGAATACTGGGGGAACAAGAACATAAAAGACGGCGTCTGCGACATGATCGCGATAGGTCGTCAGTCGCTGGCGGACAGCCTCCTTCCGAAGAAGCTCGAGGAGGGGAAGTCGGACGAGGTGAACTGGTGCACCGCATGCGACAACTGCATCGAGCTCCTTATACGGCAGCGGAACGTCGGATGCTGTACCTACGACAAGCCGTATTCGGAGGCGCTGAAGAAGATACGGCGGGAGGAGGGCGCGCTCAAGGGGAAGCACACGTAAGCTCCCGTTTCGGACGAATCGGGGTTTTAAAATTAAGGTTCTTCTCCGATTTAGGTGCAATAATTCAATGAAAATTACTTGCTAACCATAAGCATTACCATGAGTCATATCGATCTCTTCTATCATAATATCTCGCATAGTATCGAACAAACGTTATGGTTGTCATTTGCGAGTGAAAACTCCTACGGAGTTTTCAAGCAATCTCATAAAGGACAATCAATAACAGTAGTAAGAGATTACTTCGTCGATTGAGGCATAAAGCCTCGGTTTGATCCATAGGCGACTTTTGCCTTCTGCAGTAAAGACAACATCGGATGATGTTGTCTTACGCCTCGTAATGATACGGTATGATCAATACGTCCATATTTACTGCAACTAATTTGGAGATGAACCAAAAATAAGAATTGGGCGGTGTACGGTTTTACGATCCCCTTTTTACCGAAGCACAATTTCGGCTGCCTCTTTCGTAGGCGTGAAACAGCTCCCTTGCCTTCGTCACTGCACTATCTTCTTCACCGTTTCGACGGTATACGAGATATCATCGGTGTCCACCTCCCGGCAGACGACGCACCGTACGCCACCCGCATCATGGGGGGTAACAAGTATTCCCTTTTCTTCGAGAGAAACGACCAGCTCGGAGACCCCGATACGAGGATGCGAGAACCTCGCGACGACATAGTTGGTGTGAATGCGCGAGAGATCGATTTCGAATCCCTCGATTTGCGAAAGACCGCGAGCGAGGAGGCGTGCGTTCTCGTGGTCGGCTGAGAGCCGCCCGATGTTTTCATCAGAAAGCGCGACGATCCCGCAGGCGCAGAGCCACCCGGTCTGCCTCATCCCGCCGCCGAGCATCTTGCGGTAGCGTGACGCCTTCTCGATGAACATTTCCGAACCGCACAGCATCGAGCCCACGGGAGCGCCGAGACCCTTGGAGAGCGATACCATTACGGAGTCCGCGAACCGGGCGATCTCCTTCGCCTCCACGCCGAGAGACACCGACGAATTGAAGATACGGGCGCCGTCGAGATGTATGGGGATCCCATGCTCTTTAGCGATCATTCGTATCCGGTCGAACTTCTCAAGCGGCGGCACGATACCGCCGTAGCGGTAGTGGGTGGACTCGAGACAGATGAGGGAGGTCTTTGGGTAGTGGATGTCCCTCTTTCGTATCGCGAATGACACGCCGTCGGGGTCCGGCGCCCCGTCCGGACCCGGTACAGTTTTGATCATGAGCCCGGCGACGCATGCGGCCCCTCCGGTCTCCGAAGTCCTGATATGCGCGTTCTCCTCCGTGATGATCTCGTTCCCGCGCTCCGTGTGCGAGAGGAGCGCGACGAGGTTTCCCTGTGTTCCGCTCGGCACGAAGATCGCCCGTTCCTTGCCGAGCTTGCGTGCGGCGAGCGATTCGAGAGAGCTCTGCGCGTCGTCCTCCCCGTAGACGGAGTCCCCGAGCGTTGCGTTGAACGCGGCCTCTTTCATCTCGGCCGTGGGGAGCGTTATCGTATCCCTTCTGAGATCGATCGTTCTCATGATGTCCTCCGGGTTTATTAACGTTTGAATACCCCGATATGGGCGACGACTCTTTGGTCAGCACCGCCGTACGCACTGTAATTATAAGTCTCCCCGCTAATATTGCATATTAATAAGTCGGGGGACTTACTAATCGGTGATAACGTAAAAATATACGGCGTCGCATTCGTTTTACGATGGTCGGGAAACGCAACAGCCGGATCGTGTTATAGGAGGTCGAGAAGTTCTTCGAGTAAATTCAGCTTTTTTGAATTGCTATTTGTCACATGTCCGGTTTATTATCTGAAAAGATTAACGAGAAACCTGCCGGTCAGAGAATGGTATCCCAACCTGAAAAAGTCCTCGGCCAGAAGCTTTCCGAACTGTTGGTCTTTCGAGCCGATTTTGACGGCCTTTCCCAGCACCCTGTTGCAGAGGCGGGGAGGCAGAGAGGCGACCGTCGATTTGAGATAGCGGCCGAACATACGTACGCACTCTTTTTGGTACCATTTCTCGTCTTTTTTTTCCGTGACCATCCTGGCGGCCGCTTTTCCGGAGCACATCGCGAAGTATATCCCTTCGCCGGTTCCCGGACGAACGAACCCCGCTGCGTCCCCTATGAGGACGCCGGGCGGCCCACAGCCGAACGACTCGCCGCCAAGCGGCCTTTTGGGAGGGGAAAAGGGGATGATACTCGCCCTGTGGTGCTGGCTTTTTCTTATGACGATCCCCTCCGCCTCGAGATGTTCGATGTAGCGACCGAAGACGTCCTTGATGTCCTTTTGAGGCAGGTAAGCGCCCACCCCTACGTTCGCGTAACCGTGCTTCGGGTAGAGCCAGCAGTACCCCTTTATACCGGAAAATCCGTAGTGTACGCGTATCGTATCGATGTCCCGCTCCGCCGCGAAGTCGTACTCCATGCAGATACCGGCGCTTTTGTAGTCGGCGGGGGGCCGGACTCCGGTCGCGCGGATCACGATTCCGTTCTTTGTAGAAGGAGTGCCGACGGTAAACCGGGCGCCCGCCTTCCGTGCGCATTCGAGGAGGAAGCGGTCGAACTCCTTTCGTATCACGGTGCGAAGAAGCGGCCTCGCGGCCTCGGGCTGAAACGAACACGAACCGTATGAGAACCTGACCCTGAAGAGATCTCTTCCTTCAATACCCACGATATGGGGGAACTCCTTCTCGAATAAAAGCGGGTTGAAGAGACCACCCGCACACGCCTTCTCCCTCGGAAAATCCACCCTGTCCACGAGGTCGACCTCGCATCCGGCTTTTGCGAGATAGAACGCCGCCGTGCTTCCTGCCGGACCGGCTCCGATGACCGTTACCTTCATACCGCCTCCCGATTGACAAACACGGAATGGTATCCCGTATACTAACGCTTGACAAGTATTTTCGTACGGATTATGCTCGAACACATCCTTTAACAAGGAGTTCAAGATGCAGTACGAAACGGTACGGGTTGAAAGAGAGGGTGCTGTCTCGACGATTACGCTGAACCGTCCGGACAAGTTCAATACGTTCAGCACCGATCTGGCGCGGGAGCTCGGATGCGCGCTCTACGAGCTCGACAACGACGCGGGAGTGCGCGTGGTCGTGATACGCGGAGAGGGGAAGCACTTCTGCGCCGGTATAGATCTCACGGAGATGGCTGGAAAAAGTCCAGTGGAATTGCGGGAGTGGATCAGGGATATGGACGCCCATAATCTCACCATCGCCCGCATGACCAAGCCTGTTATCGCTTCCGTCCACGGCGCCGCCGTTGCAAACGGGCTCGGGCTCGCCTGCTGTTGCGACCTCACCGTCGCGAGCGAGGACGCGAAGTTCGGGACTACGGCGATCAACGTGGGGCTCTTCTGCTTCGGTCCGTCCGTTCCGCTCGCACAGTGCGTCGGCAAAAAGAGGGCGCTCGAGCTGTTGCTTACCGGTGAAGTCATCGATTCCAAGAAGGCGCTCGAATACGGCATCGTGAATGTCGTTGTTCCGAGAGAGAAGCTCGATGAGGAAACCGCATCGATCGCCGGGGAGCTCGTCAAGAAGAGCCCGGTCGCCGTACGGATGGGCAGGGCGGCCTTTTACGCCATGGCGAACATGACATACGAGGAGGCGCTGGCATACGCAGGGGAGTCCTTCGCATTGCTCTGCAGCAGCGGGGACGCGCATGAGGGCGTGGATGCGTTCCTCAACAAGCGGGATCCAAAGTGGAAGGAGCGATAAAAGACGCGGCCCTTCGGCTTACTCGACGTTGCAGATGTAGCTTTGATCCATGACGGGATAGGTGATCGAGCAGTCTTTTCCCAAGGAAGCCTCCGCCTCTTCGACGGCTTCTTCCACGGTCGCGAACGGCTCGAACCCGATTCTGCGCGCCGTCTCGAAATCGACGGCTCCGGCCAGGAAAATCCTTGAAAGATAGCGGAATCCGTACGCGCCCTGCCCGTACAGTATGAAGGGGTGCGATCCGTGGAAGCCGTAACCGTACCGGTATTTGTGGACGTACTCGGGCCTGTGCGCGTACTCCTCTGCAAAAAGCTCCCAGAGCTCGAACGGATCGCTGATTGAAGGCAGCAATTTTTCGAACATTTCCACGTACGACGGGTATTTTACCCGGTCGAAGACGCGTATGCAGGGATGGACGAGTATAGCGATCCCGTTCTCCCGTACGAGCGGCTTATTCTGGAACAGGCCGAAGCTGTAGGACATCCCGAGATTGCGCACGAGGAGCGGGTTGACCGTCGAGTGCTTCGAGTACGGGTCCCGTGTGTTTCCCATGCCGAAGATCACGACGTCGGACTGTCCTTTCACCGTCTCCACGTGCTGCGCTTGCAGCACCTCGAGAGTCCTTTTGTGCACCTGGACGGGGTGTCCGGCGGTGACCTGTGCGACCTCCTGCGGCAGCCGGTTGTTCATTGCTCCCTCGATCTGGAAGTAGCGCCTGCCGCGCCGCCCGAGCTCCTTTTCGATCACCTCGCCCATCTCGTTCAAGAGCCGCGGGAACGCGGAGCGTTCGGGGTCCATGGTGGACTTCCCTTTCGCCTTCGGATAGGGACGGTGATGGTGACGGATGCTGCGAAAGCTGGAGAGACCGACGACAGCGGACTTCCAGCCGCCGTTGAACGGCGACCAGGGGTTGCTGACGTATATGAACTGGTCGGAATCGACGACGAGACGGTTCACCTCCACCTCCATACCGCGGTCCGTCTCGCCTAAGAAGGCGAGATTTTCTTTGTCCTCGGCGTCGTGGTTGAAAAGCCTGCTCGGTCCCCACCGGTATGCGATGTCGTCTCCGAGCATGGTGCCGAGCTCCCTCGTCGTCCATTTTCGATGAAGGCCCACCGCGCAGACGAGACGGATGTTGCGGCTGTCGACTCCTGCACGCTCGAGCTCTTCCAGCACGACCCTGACAGCGACGCCTTTGAAGTCGGGCTGTTTCTGCGCCGGGCAGAATCCTATGGGGTCGTCGAAACCGATGGTCACCGTCGACTTCGGGCCGACGAGCTTCCCGAGAGGATCACAGCCCACGGGATTACGGACCGCTTTGCGGACCGCTTCAGCGACATCTTTCAGGGCTTTTGCCGGTGCGATCCGGCGTTCGATTATTCTCGTCCGTTCCGGGAGGCGTGCGGACAGCACCGAGTCTCCATACGGCACGGCGATATGCTCGTTTCGTTTCATGGATCGACCTCGTTATTGAAATATAAAGAAGACGAATGCCTCTAATTTATGCAGTGAGACGTTTCATCGTATCAGGTGCGTACTGAAAAGTCAATGGCCGGGTGAGAGGCGGGTATAAAAAAAGCACCGGAAGAAGAAAGAAACTGGCAGGCGTAAACGAGTTCGTCGATCCTCCCCCTCCCGATGCGTTTAGGAGGCTATGCGTGTATGCCGGGGAAAAAATCCCCGACAATACCTGGATGTTGTGATACACCATAGCAGTCATATAATATTTATATGACTAAAAATAAGATAATTACTCTCGTAACGCGGGGCAAGAGTTTTTTTAGAATATTGCGGGTATGACCGTGTTCCTGCATGAATGCGCCGATTGCCGTTTTTCACCGGTCTCGAAGAATCCCTTTACTCTCTCTTGACAGAGTCAAAAACAAAAGTTAGTTTCATTCCTGTCGTGCGTACGATCAGCAGGAAAGAGTACACGCATACCGGGAAATCGGAGGTCGAGCTGTGAGTATCGAAACCATCGGGGACATTCCGTTCGATGTACCGCTTGAAGATGTGATAAATAGGATGAGACTGGGCAGAAAGGCCCCCGCCATGAGAAGCATGGTGAAAGAGCTGTACCGCGAGGTACGGGGCCTCGCGAAACCCAAGGCTCTCTTTAAAGCCTCCTTCACGGGAGGCAGGACCGAAAGAGGAGTGGAAATCGACGGGGTCGAATTTACAAGCGGCCTGCTCGCGACAAAACTCGAGAACACCGAACGGGTCTTTCCCTACGTGGTGACCGCAGGAAGAGAGCTCGATGCGATCGGTACGGATAAGAACGACGTAATGAGGGTATTCCTCATCGATGCGCTGAAAGAGCTCGTACTGGAAAACGCCCTCCGGTACTTCGAGCGCCTCCTTGCGGACAGGTTAGCGCTCGGGACAATGTCGCACATGAACCCCGGATCGCTGAACGACTGGCCCATATCCCAGCAGAAAGTCCTGTTCGGTCTGTTCGGCGACGTGGAGAAGCTCATCGGGGTACGCCTCACCCCGAGCTACCTCATGGATCCGATAAAGTCCGTATCCGGCATATATTTCCCGACGGAGATACGCTTCGAAAGCTGCATGCTCTGCTCGCGGGAACGCTGCCCGAAGCGGCGTGCGACGTACGATCCCGAGAAGGCGAAAGAGTACAAGAAAGCGAACGAATGAGCCGTTCGGCCGGAAATAGGAATACCGAACTCATTGCCTCCATCATCGTTCACCTTTGCTTCCCCCCATGCGGGATGAGGCCTTTTCCACCCGGGATTACAGGCTGACGAGCGTTCCGCCGAGAAGGTCGGCGTGAGAGGGGTGGCAACTGAAGAGGATGAGCTGCCTCTTTTCGGCGAATCGCGCCAGTACTTCGGCGGCTTTCTTCTGCCTTGAGGGGTCCATATTGACGAGCGGGTCATCCATCAAGAGAAAGCCGTCGGATTCTTCGAGGAAGTACTCCGCCATGCTCAAGCGGAGCGCGAGTGCGAGCGTGTCGCGGGTTCCCGCGGAAAGCAGGTCGTGCGGGAGGAACACGCCGCCCTGCGTGACGAACCCTTCGGGTACACTTTCGTTCATCGCCACCTTGCCGTATCTCCCATCGGTCATCGTTTCGATATAGCCCTCGAGCTTGTCCTCGATACCCCTGTAGGTGGCCGAATCGAGCTTCGTGACGAGCTCTTCGCTCAGAAGCTTGATCCTGAGAAAAGCTTCCGCCTTTTTTTTCGTTTGCTCGTAGCGCTCCTCGGCGGAGGCGAGCCCCGTCGCATATTCCTCGGAAGCCGTTTCGGGCTCGTCCTTTTCGATTTCCGCACGTTTGAGATGGAGCGTGTTGATCTCGTTACTCATATCGCCGAGTTCGGTTTTGAGTTTCTCGTAATCCGCGACAAACTCCATTGGGTCCGCTATCTCTCCCGGCAGGGCCGGCAGGTTTTTCAATTTTCTAGTCAGATCCTCGTGCTCCTTCACCGCCCTAGCGACCTCGAGCAGAAGCTTTTGTTGTGTGCCGTAATCCTTTTCATATTGCTTCAATTCATCCTGCAGCGCCTGCCGCTTTCCATCCTCTTGCGTTATTTTCTTCTCCACCTCGAGGAGATCGCCGATGATGATGTCCTCCTCCCTTGTCTGTTTGACCTCACCGACCTCTTCCATTTCCTCTGTGAGTTTCTCGAAGCTGTCCCCGTTCAGCGCATTTTCCAGAAGCACCTTCTCCTGCTGAACCCTGTCCAGCTGGGCTTCATACTCGCTGTTGATCCTGACGGCATCCTCGAAGGAGTCGATCTTGTGTTTTTTAAGGAGGCCTTCAATATCCTCCTCTGTTTTTTTCAACTTCTCCAGCAGAGCCCTGTCCGACGCCTCTCCGGAAACGATCTCCATTTCCATATCCGGGCTCTCGATCCGGATCCTGCCCCCTGCATCGAAAGACACGGGTTTCTCCGCGTCTACCTTCAGCTTTTCAGCCGGTTTCAAGCCTTTCTGGACAAGGAGGGTGAATTCGCGTTTCGCCGTAAGGGATACCGAAAGCCGCCCGGCGGAGATGCGACCCAGCAGGTTTTCCTTTTCATTGACCAGTCTCTGGAGGAGATCAAGGGTTTTCCGGTCTATCTGTTCGATATCCATAAGGTTTTGCGTCTCTTTTTCGAGGGAGCTTTTCCTCTTGACGACCGCGAGGTACCTTTCACGGAGCGCCCTGTTCGCGACCTCTCTGCCGTACTCCTCCCTCTCTTTCTCGAGTTTTTTCTTTTTATCTTCGAGACCGGATAACGCCTCGGCCGCTTTTCGGATGCCGTCTTCCGCGACAGGCCATCTGCTGTTCGCCTCACTGAGCCGGTTCATTTTAGCTTCGATGTCTATCAGGGTTTTTTGTTCTTTCGCCGCCTCGTACAGGGGTTCGTTTTCCTCTAAAAAAATCTTTTTCCGCGCGATCTCCTCTTCCTTTTCCGTGATAATCTTGTTTATGCCGTCTATCCTTCTTTCGTATTCGACCGCCCTTTCGTACTCGCCTTTCAATTCCTCTTTCTCATAGAAAGCCCGCAGTATGTGTCCGACCTTCGTCTGCCACGGGTTTGTGATACCGCGTCCCTGTTCCGGTTGTGAAAGTCTTTCGTCCCAGTGATTGTAATACCCGTCATACGTTTTCTGCAGGGCTTCTCTGAACCTGTCTATGGATACACCGTCGGTCTGGAGTACGGCTTTCCTGAGTATATCGCCGAGAGTGAACACTGTCTGCCGGTAATCGGTTTTCAGCTCGTCCAGCGTCCTCCGGAGGCCTGTCTGGTATACCATCAATACGGACCTGTAAGTTCCCTCGTTTGCATGGAGAAGGGGTAAAAGCGTGGACTGTATTTTTTCATCGTCCGTTACTATCATACCGTCGGGGAGCCTGAGCTCGGATCCTGCCTTTGCCCCCCAAGATCGTTCGAGCACGTAGCTGTTCTTGTTTTCCACGATTTCCACGGTAACCCGTACCGTATCTCCCCCCCCTGCGGGTAAGAACCTTTTTATCCCCGTTTCAAAGAGCTTTTTTCCTATCCGGGCCGGAGTGAAGAGCACGGTCTGGACCGCGTGAAAGACCGTGCTCTTACCCGCTTCATTCGGCCCTAGAACGACGTTCAGGCCTTTTTCGAACTCTATGCGTCTGTCCGGGATGCCGGAGAACGGGTGTAACCGCACGCCTTTTATTATCACCGTCTTGCCTCCTTAATGAGCTCGTATGCGAGCTGGAGGGCGAGAGTATCCTCCTCTTTAACAAGTGCGGTCAGAAGCATGTGCGGGAACGACCCTTCTGTGAACTCCTCGTCGATCTCCTTTTTCGCGATCTTTTCTGTAAGGTTTGACATATCAACCGGTTCGTGGAGAAAGAACAGCCTTTTTTTCATCTCTTCGAGCAGGGGAGAAATAGAGGCGTAATCCTCTCTCGAGAGTACTCCCCCGAGTGTCAGCTTCAATAAGGTCCTGCCGTATTCGTCGGCGGAGTATCGCTTTAGAAGGGATTCCATATCCGCCGGGGTGTTCAACGTGACCTCGTCATGTATGAACCGTATGCTGCCGGTGGAAAGAGACTCGGCATGGATTTTATTTTCATCGTCGAGATGTAAAATCCAGGCATGGCCGGTGTGCGTACAGTCGAAACCGTCGGGTTGAGGCGTGCCGGGGAAAAAGATCGTATCGTGCGCACCGGGCTTTTCAGGATACCGCGTGTGGGTGTGCCCGAGAAGCCACAGGTCCATACCGCACGACCGCAATACCTTCTCGGACACGGGGTAGTACTTCTTGTCGAAATCCGGGGAGAATCCTTCCAGGCTTCCGTGAGCGATTCCGATATGGTGCCGAACTCCGGTATCCCTTTTCAACCCGCATATCCATCCGAGCACGTGATGATCGGAATGTTTCCCGCTGCAGGGGGCGGGGTAGAGATTCGCATCCAGGTCGTAGCCGGCAAGCGGATAAACGGCTTGTTCGGTAAGGACCTTGTGACGGTCACCCGCATGTTGTGAGAAGAGTTCCCAGATATTCCGGCTGCCGGAGGGATGGTGGTCATGGTTTCCCGGTAATGTGCAGGCAAAAGCGCCCTGGAATTCGGAAACTATCTTCGCCGCGCGGATGATATCCTTCTCAAAAACCGATATCCTGTCGAAGAGGTCCCCGGCAATTACGAAGAGGTCGCATTCGTTCTCGTTGGCAAGCGTCACGCATCTTTCGAGTGCGACAAACCGCGCTTCGACCAGTTCCTGCCGGACTCCGGGATAGGAGGAAAATTTCATCCCCAGGTGAACGTCCGCGGTGTGGAATATCCTCAGTGACATACGACGCGATCCTGTTATGGTTTTGTACTAATATAACATGACTTCGGGATATTTTGTTCCATTCCGTGCCGAAATTTATGAATTCAGGCGGCGGGGGTTTCTTCGCGGAGGGGATTGACGCCGCCGTATATGCCGTTTACAATGGGGCATGGAACACGGAGTGGAATCGAAGGTCTTGGACGGTCTCGTCGCGATGCTGAAAAAAAAGGACCCGGAAAAGCTCGGGCTTTTGTGCGGCGCCCGGTATGTGCCGGAAAAAGAGGGCGCGGGACTCCTTGAGATCGACTTCTTCGATAGAATGTTTACGATCACGGTGCCAGGGTTTATGGTCTGTGAGGGGCCGTCGAAAGAGGCGGTGCCGCATTTGAGGGCGCTTTTTCTGTACCACCTCGCCACCGCGGACGGCGCCGTAGAGGAGAAGCGGTGGGTGGCGCTCTCGGAGCTTCCCGGCGGCGCTTTCTACAACGCGGCGTACCAGGGGTACAGCGGGAACCGTATCGTGAAGGCGTTTCAAAACGATATGCAATCACTCAAAAGAGCGGCACGGCGCGCCGGAGGGACACCCGAGCCGATCGGCGACCTATCTTTCCGGTTCCAGGCGCTTCCGCGCGTGCCCCTGTGTCTCGTGTACTGGCAGGGGGACGAGGAGTTTTCCCCTTCAGCGAAAGTCCTCTTCGACGGGTCGGCGTCCCGCTACCTGCCCACCGACCTGTGCGCCTTCTTAGGCAGCACCCTCACCGAGCTGCTTATAAAGGAAGCGGGAGTTTAGTATCCGTATACGACTTTCGGTTTTTATCTTTCCCGTATTGAGTATTCAATGGCCGCCGTATATGGCCAGGTGGTTGGTAACGGCGGATTCAGCCCGGACTATCTATGGAACGTGTCGTTGATCTCAGATAATGCGGAAGCATCGGACCCTCGCCGGTTCCAATTGGCCCGCTTCGATGTGAGGCTCATTACGATAATTCATATATCGATTCACTAGTGTCCCATCATAAATCGAATAATACTAATTGGTTACAAGAATTGGTCATTTGATTTGTAAAGTTAGAATCTGTAAGTACT
>JAFGTF010000138.1 GCA_016934265.1 Spirochaetota bacterium | reverse complement strand
TCTCTCCCTTTTGTATGTGCCGGTTTTTCACCCATTCGAGGAAATCCTGTCCGGTGCGCCTCGCGATTATATCTATATGCTGGTTCAGGGCGAAGTAACCTTGGGTCGCCCCGTACCCCCGGTACGCGCCGCCTACGGGGAGCGACGTGTACACGCTTCTTCCGAAGAATCGGATGTTCGGGATCTTGTTGAAGAGAGGGAGCACCTTGGAGCCGACGTTGGAGAGCACGGTGAGGGCGTGGCTCCCGTAGGCGCCGGTGTTGAGGAGGCCGTCGAGCTCGAGCGCGGTGACGTCGCCGTTTTTCTTCACACCGGTCTTCAGCCTGATCCGCATCGGGTGCCGCGTGCGCGTGGAAACGAACACCTCGCGTCTTGTGAGAACGAGCTTCGCCGCGCGCCTGTGCCGCAGCGCGACGAGCGCGACGAGCGGCTCGAGGATCACCTCCTGTTTGCCCCCGAAGCCACCGCCGATCCTCGGTTTTATGACGCGGAGCATCCCGACGGGCACTCCCAAGAGCCGGGCGGTGATCCTCCTCACGTGGAACGGGACCTGGGTGGTCGAGTATATGACTATCCGTCCGCGCTCGTCGAACCTGGCCGCTGCGGCGTGCGGCTCCATGGCGCAGTGCGAGGCGTACTGCACGGAGTACTCCCGCTCCTCGATGAAGTCCGCCTCCGAGAAGCCCTTTTGGATATCGCCGATCGTTATGTCTATCTTCGCCGCCAGGTTTTTCCACGGCTCGTAGGCGGCGGGTATCGGCATGCGAGCCTCCTTCGGGGGGAGGGGATAAGATTCCGCCGCTTCTTCCGGTTCGAAAAGCGGGGGGAGGGGATCGTATTCGACCTTAATCCTCGAGACCGCCTTCCGCGCGAGAGAGAGGTCCTCCGCAGCGACGAGCGCGACCCTGTCCCCCACGAACCGCACCGTGCGGTCGAACAGGAAGCTGTCGTAGGGGGAGGGCTCGGGAAAACCCTGGCCCGCGGTGGTATGGATGACCCTGGGAGTATTCCCGTAATGGAGCACTTCCACGACGCCGTCCATCCGTTCGGCCCCGGAGGCGTCTATCGACCTGATCTCGGCGTGCGCGACGGGCGAGTATAGAATCGCGAGATAAAGCGGGTTTTTGATCTCTATGTCGTCGGTGAACAGCTCGGTTCCTGCGGCGAGGGACAGCGCATCGATCTTTCGCACCGACTTGCCCACCGTGTTCTTTTTTTCCACGTTCCGTGTTTCCTTTTGCTCGGGCCTTCTTTCATCCATCGCCGCTCATCCTCTTGGAAGCGAGCCGTACCGCCTCGATTATCTTCGTGTAGCCGGTACAGCGGCAGAGGTTCCCGTCGAGGGCGGTTTTTATCTCCTCTTCCGAAGGGTCGGGGTTTCGGCCGAGGAGGTAGAAGGCGGCAAGCACCATTCCCGGCGTACAGAATCCGCACTGAACCGCGCCGGTGTCGCAGAACGCCTCCTGGACCGGGTGGGGGTCGTGTATCGTGCCGATCCCCTTGACCGTTGTTATCTTTTTTCCCGCGGCCGTAGCCGCGAAAACCTGGCACGAGTTGACGAGCCTCCCGTCGAGGAGCAGGAGGCAGGCGCCGCACTCACCCTCGCCGCACCCGGACTTCACCTCAGTGAACCCGTTTTTTCTAAGCACGGAGAGGAGCGTTTCGTGAGGTTCGAAAATGAAGGTGTGCTCTTCGCCGTTTACCGTGAACGTCTTTTTCATACGTCACCTTCTCCGGCGGGAGTTTCCCCCGTGACTTGCGCGAGCCCGCGATGGAGCGCGACCCTGAAACAGTGCGCCAGGTAGTCCGCATCGAGCCCCTTCTTCGCGGGGAAACGGACGTCCGCCCGCTTTGAGATCTCACGGCCGTCGGCCGGTTTCGCCGGTTTTCCCCGAAAAAGGTTTTCCAGAGGCATAAGCCTGGCGAACTTCCCGCTGCATCCGGTGACCACGATTCGGACGTCTTCTATCATTTCTTCCGAACGCCTCGATAGAACGGTAACGGTGAATGCGGGGTAGTCGAATCGTGTACGGACCTCGCGGTGATAGTAGGAGTCCCAGACCCGCCGCGCAAACCGGACCGCGGTGACGAGTGTTTTCCTTCGAAGCGCGGGCTCCTTCGCATACCGGTCGATCGGAAAAATACCGCCGTTTGCACCGGCTGTAACGACCTCGGCTTCGAGTGCAACGAGAGGGCCCAGGAGGTCGGACCATGCGGGAAACGACGATACGGTTCCTCCCACCGTGATGCGGTTTCTGAGGGGGGTTGAGGCGGCACAAGAAAGCGCCTTCAGGAGCACGTGGCCGGGGTCGGTCTTTTCGATGTTTTCCGTGACTTCCGCGTAGGTGAGCGAGGAGCCGAGCTCCACGAAGGACTTCGTGGCTTGGAAGCGGCGGAGGGGGAGCCGGTCGAGATCGATGAGCCCTTTGACTTTCTTCAGTCCGCCCATGAGGAGAAACGTTCCTCCGCCGTGCGGATATACGCCCTCCCGCTCGAGTAGAGGAAGCGCCTCTTCGAGCGTTTCAGGTTCATACCAGGTCAACTCAGCCATCGCGACTCCTTCGGAGTGTCCGATACCGTTCTCGCGGCCGTAGTATATACCTATAATACACCTCTTTATAAAATGCAGTATCTGTTTGTAAAAGATTGACTGGAATTAATCGCCAAGAAATAATTATACACTATTCAGGCCGCAATAAAAGGATTATGTGCATGGATCGTTATGTTTATAAAACGTTTATCCGCCGTTTATTGTATTACCCCTATCGGGGAGTATATTGTTGGTGCATGGAGCTCTTTACACGGAGGACCGGGGTGGGGGCGCACGGCATATACCGGCGGGGAGGGTGGATATTCGCGGCGGTGGTTATACTGCTCGTATCCACGGGCTCGCCAGCCTTTTTTAGAGACGATAGAGCTCGGACTCGAAAATGCGATATCGCACGGCCTCGTCAACGCCCTCGAATACGAGGACGCGCAGATAACGCTGAAGGACAGCAGGGTCAGCTGTCTCACCTATATCTACGACTGCCGGATGTCGCTTCCTGCGGCCTCATGGACGCGATCGGCGCCGCTCGCATATAGGGCGGTTTTTGTTGATACGGGCGTCGGACATCGTATATTCTACATATGCGGGAGATAAAACCGGGGTGAAGGCGAAGGTTCTTATCATCGAAGACGAGCGGGAGATCGGAGAGCTCGTGACGGAGTACCTCGTGCGGGAGGGAATCGAGGCGGTGCTATCGGAGTCCGGGGAGGAGGGCCTAAAGAGACTCGAGAAGGAGCCGTTCGACCTGATCGTGCTCGACATCAACCTTCCCGGCATCGACGGGTTCGAATTCTTGAGCAGGGTTCGAAAAAAGCACGACCTTCCGGTGGTGATCGTCTCCGCGCGAAACTCGGACGAGGATATGGTGCTCGGGCTCGGCATCGGGGCCGACGATTTCGTGACCAAGCCGTTTTCTCCGAAGGTGCTCGTCGCGCGGGTGAGGGCGAACCTGAGGCGCTTTTTCGATTCAAAGACGGGAAGCAAGAAGCTTTTTCGGTTCGGGCCCTATCTCCTCGACCTCGAGGGGAACATCCTCGAGAAGGAGGGCGCACGTATTTCAGTTCCGCCGAAGGAGTTCGAGCTGCTCTGCTGCCTCGTCAGTAACTGCGGCAGGGCGATGACCCCCGAAACGCTCTACGACAGGGTGTGGGGCCGGCAGTACGGCGACATCGCCACCGTCGCGATACACGTACAGCGGCTTCGCCGGAGAATAGAAGAGGATCCGTCGGATCCCCGCTACATTGAGACCATCCACGGGTTCGGCTACCGGTTCAATCCCGACCTGCTGAAGGAAGGGCAATGAAACTCAGGACAAAGCTAATACTGTTCGTGTTCGGGACGGTATTCATACCGGTGCTCGTTTCGGGCCTCATCGGGTTCTACCTCCATAAGAGAAGGGAATGGGTGCCGTCTCCCGGGAGGATCGACCGCCTGCTTTCTGAGTTCGAGAAGACAATCGTGAATACGCAAAGAAATCCCGATTTTGCATCGATCGAGCTCCCCAAGATGCTCACTGTGTGGGTCTTTGACTCGGACGATACGTTGATTTTCAAAACCGGCGGTCATACGGGTGACCGCAGCGCGGGTGATCGCAACATGGGTACGAGCGGCACGTTCGATGTCTCCCTTCTCAAAAGCGGTATGTTTCTCGTGCATCCCGTGACGAGGGATGACGGGAGCGAGGCCAGGGTGGTTTTGCGGTTTCCTCCCGATCCCGAAAGAGACGGGAACAAGCGTCCGCCTTTTTACGCGAAGTTTCTGGAGCGCGGTATGTGGTGGATCTTCGCGCTCATTCTGTTTTCAGCGGTCATGATAACCGTTATCATGCGTTCGTTCAACCGGTCCATAAAAAAATTGGAACGTGCGACGAGGAGAGTGGCGAACGGCGATCTCGATTTCGAGCTCGTGCCGGAAGGAAAAGACGAGATCGCGTCGCTCGCCCGCTCCTTCGAATCGATGCGCAGGAACCTCAAGGAGTCGCTTGCACGACGGTCGCGCTTTCTCGTGGGCGTTTCGCACGACCTCAAGACCCCCCTCACATCGATAAAGGGGTATCTCGAAGCGATCTCGGACGGCCTCGCGGACGATCACGAAAAGCTCGTGCGCTACCTGTCGATTATCGGGGAGAAATCAAAACTGCTCGAAGACCGGATAGGAGAACTCATCGATTATGTTAACATGGAGACCGGGGAGTGGAGACTCAATAAGGAAACGCTGCCGCTCTCAGAGCTTTTTGAGGAGATCGCGGGAATGTACGGCGAGGACGCGCCGGTGTTCGGACGTACTTTCCGCTACCATGACGAAATCGGTGAGCCGGTGACCGTTTCTGCGGACAGAGCGCTGCTTCTCCGCTGCTTCGAGAAC
Source organism: Spirochaetota bacterium (assembly GCA_016934265.1). Classification (GTDB taxonomy): domain Bacteria; phylum Spirochaetota; class B62-G9; order B62-G9; family DRHN01; genus JAFGTF01. The sequence continues at coordinate 1,992 of JAFGTF010000138.1, read as the reverse complement.
CTCTTCGACAACGCGATACGGTATACACGGGAGGGCGACACGATCGCCCTTCGCGCGCGGCGGGATGACGGCGGCATCGTGGTGACCTTCGAGGACAGCGGGCCGGGCTTACGTATGGAGGAGCGAGACCGTGTGTTCGAGCCGTTCTACCGGGGTTCCGGCTCGCGCAGGGAGGACGGCCTCGGTCTCGGGCTCTCAATCGTGAAATCGATCGTGGACGCGCACCGCTGGCGTATCAGCGTCGAGTCCGAGCCTGGGGCGAGCACCTCCTTTTCGATACATATCCCGGAAGTCAAGCGGCAGACCTCTTGAAGCCTTGGTCCCAGGACCGAACGCGTCCGTGCCTTCGGCGTTCGACGTATACAATCAACAAGACGGAAGCTGGTTCGATAAAGAATCGTCGCGGTTTGTATCGACCGCAGTGCCGCCTGTGTTGTCCGGATCTGATAGAGCCATCAGGATATAAAACAGCTTCACGATAACGCGGCGGGAGCCCGGATTCGGGGAACGGACGTGACGTTTTTTTCGTTCCATGTACAATGGAGGTGATTGCGGCGGTAATCGTTTTCAGAAAAATCCGGTGAGAAGCGTGCGGCGCTACGACCTTACAGAGGAGGAGATGCAATGGACCTACTCGCGAGGGGCAGATGGATGATACCGGACGCCGCAGCGGGGGTGGACGGCGTCATCGAGGGCGGCGCGGTATATTTTTCTCGGAAGACAAGGTGAAATAAAGCGGTGACTTTCAAACGCTCAAAAAGAAACATCCTAACGTCTCTGCGAAAGGCGACGGAACATAGCTTCTTCTACCCGGCTTCGTGGACGGGCACTACCACGGGTGGGGGCTAGGTACGATTACCTTGAAAACGCCCTCATCGACTGGGCGAGCATGCCGGGTATAGACCCGGAGCTCAACGCGATGTTGAGCGCGGAGCGGCATTTGCGAAGCGGCTGCACCACGATGCATCACAACAACCGGGGCGAGTCGCCCGGCCTCGACGAGATCGCGAAAAAGACGATCAAAGGATACCTGAACGCCGGTATCCGGTTCGCATATTCCCCGGGCATAAGGAACGAGAACATGCTCGCGTACGGCGACGAGAAGTTCTTCGAGACACTGTCGCCCGACCTCCAGGAGTTCTGCAGGCCGATGGTGTACTACGACAAGGAAGCGGAGGTGTTGTACTGTCCGGAATTCTAAGAGCGGATAACGCGCCCCGGCAAGTATATTCATGGGTCACTGTTTCAGAGTAAAGACGCTCGACGACTCGTGGGAGCATGTACGCCGGGCGCGGGAGGAGGGAATGATTGTGATACTGATCGTTTCCGGTATCTTTCTCTCGAGCAGGGACGACGTGATCCCGCGTTGCGTTTCGGCCTACAAACGCCGTTTCCCGGAAAGCCTTGTGGTCGCGGGGTGAGCGCCGGACGGATGAGACGCATGCGCTGCGGGGGTTTCATCGCCCGGGAGTTCGTCCCGCAGAAGGCGCTCATGCCGTACGCGGACGTCGTGGTGCATCATGGCGGCTCAAACTCCTTTTCGGAGGCCCTATGCTGCAGCACGTCGATGGTGCTTCTGCCCTTCTCGAGCGATCAGTTCGATATCGCCCGTGACCCCTGCGGTTGGGCGTCGCGGCGGTCCTGGCCCCGAATACGTTTAAAATGTCTGAAATGGTACATGCGATCGATACTGCGCTTCGCTTGAAAAAAAGAAGGCCGCCTCGAAGTCTGTAGCCGTCACGTGAAAGAGCGTGTCCCCGGGCACGCGGTGAAAATGCTTCTCGCTATTGATTATTCCGCACCAAACTGAGACGGATACCGTGTCTGCCGCTTCCCGCCTGTCCGGTCTTTTCCCGGCAAATGATAAACAGTTCGACTCTTTCATAAAAAAAATGTATGATATTATCACTAGTGTCCCATCATAAATCGAATAATACTAATTGGTTACAAGAATTGGTCATTTGATTTGTAAAGTTAGAATCTGTAAGTACT
>JAFGTF010000137.1 GCA_016934265.1 Spirochaetota bacterium | reverse complement strand
GGGCGCGCCTCGGGTACGAACGACAAGGCCGGGAGCGTTCTCAACCTCATCCGGTGGGTGTCTCCTCAGGCGATCAAGGAGACATTCAATCATCCCGACGACTACCGGTACCCGCACATGGAAGAGGAGTAGGCCGGGCGGTCTTCTGAATATGCGGTGTATCGAAAGAACAACAGGCTGTTACCCCGTACTATGTAGTTTCAAATGTAACGGAGTCCGGTGATATACCATGTAGTTAGAATCGAAATTGGAGCCGGATGGCGGTGTAAAGGCTCTTTTTCACCACATACGATTTATTTCCGTATTCGGATACTGTCGCCATTTTTCAAACGCCTGTTTTAGGCGGGGCCTGCCGTTTCTTTCGACTTATACGAATGAGAGAAACCGAATACTCAGTTGGGAGTCATGACATTATTATTTTTATTGTCAGGGCGTTGTCGAAATAGTATGCTTGGGTTATGAGCAGCCTCGTATGGGTGGAAATAGAGAGGAACGCGCCGGAGCACAACCTTTTAGAAATACGCCGCTGCGCGGCGGAAGGGACAAAGCTCTGCGCGGTGGTGAAATCGAACGCCTACGGCCACGGCGTCTCGCATATAACGAGGCTTTTACCGTCCGCGCACTGGTTCGCAGTAAACTCCCTCGAAGAGGGGCTCGAACTGAAGCGTTTCGGCGTACAAAAACCGGTGCTCATACTCGGTCACGTTCCGCTCTCCCGCCTGAGCGAGGCCGTGAACGCCGGCCTCAGGATTACCGTTTTCAACAGGGATACGATCGATGCGATCGAGGCGCTTCCCTCAAGGCGGGAACCGGCTCGGGTGCACCTCGAGATCGAAACCGGAACGGCCCGGCAGGGAGTGCTGCCGGAGGATGTGGTGCCTTTCATCGAGTATACGGCATCCAAAAAGAGCGTTTTGCTCGAAGGCGTTTCAACGCACTTCGCGAACATCGAGGACACACTGAACCACGAGTACGCCGAACGGCAGCTTTCGATCTTCACGCAAACGATGGACAGGATCAGGGGCCTCGGAATGGACCCGCCGGTGGTCCACACGGCATGCAGTGCCGCCGCGATACTGTTCCCGAAGACCCACTTCACGATGCTCCGGACCGGAATAGGCCTGTACGGGCTATGGCCGTCCCGTGAAACCTATCTCTCGGCCCGGATGGAACGAAGCTGCATTCCTGCGCTGAAGCCGGTTCTTTCCTGGAAGACGAGGATCGTTCAGCTGAAAGACTTGCCAGCAGGCAGCTTCGTCGGGTACGGCTGTACCTACCGTGTGATGAGAAAGACGAGGCTCGCCGTCCTTCCCGTGGGGTATGCGGACGGCTACGACCGTGCGTTCGGGAACATCGCGTACGTACTCGTCCGGGGCAGGCGCGCCCCGGTGATCGGCCGCGTCTGCATGAACCACTGTATGATAGACGTCACCGATATTCGGGGAGTGAAGCTGGAGGACGAGGTCGTGCTGCTCGGTAAATCGAAAGAAGAAACCCTTGCTGCGGAGAAGCTCGCCGAATGGGCCGGTACGATCAACTACGAGATCGTTGCAAGAATCAGCCCGCTTTTGGAGCGGAAGGTAGTCTAAGACGGCACCCTTCGGGTACCGTCATACAGCGGAGGCCGACTTCCGTTCGGTAACTTTTCGATACTTCCCGGACGCCTGTCCATTAACAGAAACCAGGAAGAGTTTGAACCCTAAGAGGAACCTCTCCGGTTTTTACCGAATTACTATCGGGACTGTTTGACCCCCGACGGTATTCGATTGCGTCGTCGACCTTTTTTCAGCGCGTAATGACGTTATTCGGCGGTAATCAAGGGAGGTTTACAGCTTCCTGTTTAATTTTGAGACTTGCAGAAACCGAATGAAGGCGTGAGCTTTAAAAAGCCGTAGTATTTAGGTTTCTGCAGAAGATATCAGTGATTCTTGAATCACTGATATCTTACTTCAACAGCGCAATGAGCACGCCTGCGGCCGTCGCGGAACCGAGGACGCCGGCGATGTTCGGCCCCATGGCGTGCATGAGCAGGTTGTTGTGCGGGTCAGCTTCGCGTCCGAGACGCTGGACAACCCGTGCGGCCATGGGGACGGCGGAGACGCCGGCCGCCCCTATCATCGGATTGATCTTCTCCTTGCAGAAGAGGTTCATGAGCTTCGCAAGGAGAACACCCCCCGCGGTAGCGGTGGCGAATGCGAACACACCGAGCATCATAACGAGCAGTGTGTCGGCCTGCAGGAACTTGACCGCCGTCATCGTGGACCCGACGCTTAACCCCAGGATGATCGTCACGATGTTCATGAGAGAATCCCTCGATGTACCCGCGAGCCTTTCGGTAACCCCGCTCTCCTTGAAGAGGTTTCCAACCATGAGCATCCCGATGAGTGGAATCGACTTCGGCACGAGCATGCCGGCGATGACGGTGACGACGATCGGGAAGATGATCTTCTCCAGCTTGGATACCGACCGGAGCTGTTTCATTCGAATCATCCGCTCCTGCTTCGACGTGAGAGCTTTTATGACCGGGGGCTGGATGATAGGAACGAGGGACATGTAGGAGTATGCAGCCACCGATGTCGCGCCGAGGAGGTGGGGGGCGAGTATGCTCGTCACGTAGATAGTGGTCGGTCCGTCCGCACCGCCGATGATGCCGATGGAAGCCGCCTCTTTGGGATCGAAGCCGAGTAAAAGCGCGCCGAACAGCGCGATAAAGATGCCGACCTGGGCGGCGGCGCCGAGGAGAAACGTCTTCGGATCGGCGAGAAGCGGGCCGAAGTCCGTCATCGCCCCTATGCCCATGAAGATCAGGGTGGGCACGATCTCATACTTGATGAGATATTTCAGAAAGATCCCCAATACCCCGCCGATCTCTTCCGGGTTGGCGATACCTGCGAGCGGGATGTTCGCGAGGATCGCGCCCAGGCCTATCGGGATGAGGAGTAAAGGCTCCATCTCGTACCGAATGCCGAGGAAAATGAGGCCGATGCCGATTATGAACATCACCACGTTTCCGACCGTCAGGTTGACCGCACCGCTCAGCGACCACACCTTCAAGAGAGCGTCAAGGATCATCCGTTCACCTCTTCTATTATCGCGATAGTGTCCTCGGAATCGATCGTATCCCCCTTCTTCACCAGCACCTCTCGGACGATCCCCTTCACTGGCGACGGTATCTCGTTCTTCATCTTCATTGCCTCGAGGATGATGATCGGGTCCCCGTAATTCACCACGGCGTCTTTGGAGACTGTCACCGACTCGACATTGCCGGGCATCGGGGAGTTTACCTTGACCGTAACGCCGGTACCGGATGAGGTTTTTTTCCCCGCGGTATCGCCTGAACCGCCTGAGGCGTTTTTATCGCCGGCGGCAGAACCGGCCGTCGACTGTTCCGTCGGAGTCTCCTGTGCGGTCACGGTAACGACCTTGTCGCCGACCTTTACGCGGTATTCACCGGGAGCGTTTTCATCGACCTCGACGATGTACTCGGTCCCTTCGACCCTGATGCTGTATTTCCTCATGCGTTCCTCTCCACGGATTCGATCCTTGTGCTCACCTTCCATCGGTCGATCGGCTCGAAGACCGGCACTGTTCCCCGTTTTTCCGTGCCGTGTCTTTCCGCCGCGCGGTATTGATGCACCGCTGCGGCGACTGCGGCGATCTCGGCTTCGCTCAAGCCGCCCGAATGGGCGCCGCTCTTTCCGACGGCGGGCCGCTTCTTTTTTCCGCCGAGCATTTTTCCGACCGCCCACATCGCGCCCGACATGACTGCAAGCGTGATAAAGACGACGGCCATGCCGGTAACGATGAAGTTCAGTCCGAGAGTAATATTGCTCATGGCTACCCCTATAACGGAATATTCCCGTGCTTCTTTTTCGGTCTTAGCTCGCGCTTCGATTCGAAGACCCGTAAGGTGACGGCCAGCCTGCTCCTGAGGTCCGCAGGGTCTATGATATCGTCCACGTAGCCGCTCGACGCCGCCTTGAATGGGTTTGCGAACCGGAATCTGTACTCCGATATCTTCTCATGCCGCGCCGTTTCGGGGTCCTCCGCCTCGTCGATATCGCGTTTGAAGATGATATTGGCCGCTCCTTCCGGACCCATTACCGCTATCTCCGCAGACGGAAATGCGAGAACGACATCCGCACCGAGATGTTTGCTCGCCATCCCGATGTACGCTCCCCCGTAGGCTTTTCGAATGATTACTGTAATGAGGGGGACCGTGGCTTCCGAGTAGGCGAACAGCAGTTTTGCGCCGTGCCTGATGATGCCGCCGTGCTCCTGCTGGACTCCCGGCAGGTAGCCGGGAGTATCCACGAAGGTGAGTATCGGAATATTGAATGCGTCGCAGAAACGGATAAACCTGGCCGCCTTGTCGGAGGAGTTGATATCGAGCACACCGGCGAGAAACGCCGGGTTGTTGGCGACGATCCCGATAGTCTTGCCGGCGATCCGCGCGAACCCGACAACGATGTTTCGTGCGAAATGCGCGTGGATCTCGAAGAAAATTCCGTCGTCGACGACCTCTTGAATTACGTCCTTTATCCTGTACGGTGCGTCCGGATCGTCCGGTACTATGGAGAGGAGGGCGGGGGTCTTCCTCGCCGCGTCGTCGGAGCTTGCGGCTGAGGGCGGGTCATCGAGGTTGTTGGAGGGAAGATAACCTAAGAGTTCGCGTATCAGTGAAAGGGTTTTTTCATCGTCCTCACCGACGAGATGCGCCAGTCCGCTCTTCTTGGAATGCGTGTCCGCCCCGCCGAGGTCAACGGGGCTCACATCCTCGCCCGTTACCGCCTTGATGACCTGCGGGCCCGTGATGAACATCATGCTCGCGTTCTTGGACATGAGAATGAAATCCCCTATTGCCGGGGAATATACAGCTCCGCCGGCGCACGGCCCGAGGATCGCCGTGATCTGAGGAATGACCCCCGAGGAAAGGGTATTGCGGTAGAATATGTCACCGTAGCCTTTCAGGGCGTTCACCCCTTCCTGTATACGCGCACCGCCGGAATCGTTGAGGCCGATGAGGGGAACCCCCACCTTTCTCGCCTGATCCATGACCGCGCAGATCTTCTGCGCGTGTACCTCTCCGAGTGATCCTCCCATAACGGTGAAATCCTGCGAGAACAGGAACACGAGCCTTCCGTTTATTGTCCCGTATCCGGTGATAACGCCGTCTTCCGGGAGGTCGCGTTCGGCCATACCGAGGTCCGAGGCGCGGTGGCGCATGAATGCGTCGAGCTCGACAAAGGATCCCCCGTCCAAGAGAAGGTCTATACGTTCCCTCGCGGTCAGCTTGCCGCGTTTGTGCTGCGATTCGATGCGCTCTTTCCCGCCCCCTTCGAGAAGGCGTTTTCGTGCTTCACTCAGCCTCTGGAGCCCGCTTTTCATCGACATTTTTTTACCCTCTTTCAGGTTTTTCTGGCCGGGGTATGAAACGAAGAATAATATGTAATAATGTAAAAGTTCAGGCCGTTCGTCTATAGTATTTTGCTGTTTCAGGCTGATAAACGTGCATTATTGTTCATTTTCGAGGATTATCGCGGGGATCCGATTTCGTCCCGTCCTGCCCGTACCCCGAAGCGTCATGGGAACGGTAAAGAGGGTTTGCCGCATACCTTATTCGTTCACGATCACGACCTTTATCGACTTCTCCGGGTCTTTTTGTACCTCGAATCCCCGGGCCGCGTCTTTCAGCGGGAGGGTGTGAGTGACGAGGATATCCCTGTTCACTCTTCCGTCCGCAATAAGACGAAGCGCCTCCTCGGTCTCCTCCGGGTAGTACCCCATGGACCCGAGGACGGACATGTATTTGAAAACGACCATATTCGCGTCGATCGGTATTTCGTCCTCGTAGATTGCGGCGACGATCGCCGTACCGTTTTCCGGCTTCAGCACCTCGAGGCACTGCCTGAGGGTGAGGGGTATACCGGCACAGTCCACCGCCACGTCGCACCCGCCTGCGGTAGAAGGCTGGTATCGTACGGTGTGCTCCCCTGTAATTTCCTTGATTTTTTTCACCGCATCGGTATTTTTCGCGTTGATCGTCTCCGATGCGCCGATTTTTCTCGCAACATCGAGCTTGAAGTCGGAGATGTCGACCACGATGACCCGTGCCCTGGAGTATGCGCGAAGCGCCTGAAGGTACCCGAGCCCGATGACCCCTGAGCCGAACAGCGCGACGGTCTCGTCGTCGCCGGGTTCCCGCATATGGAAAGAGTGCACGGGGTTGCACAGCGGTTCGAGCGTCGCGGCGGTTTTATAGGGTAGATGATCGGGGATCGAGAACAGATTCTCGAGACGGTCACCCTCGACCGCCGCATATTCGGCGAGACCGCCCTTATTATGCACGCTGCAAACCCTGTCCCCGGGCTTAAAGCCGTCGGCGTCCGGTCCGATCTCCACGATCTCTCCCGTAAATTCGTGGCCGATTATGAGGTGACCGCCGATCTTTTTGGTGGATGCCTCCACGAGCAGCGCGGAGTTGTAGACGTGCATGTCGGTACCGCATATGCCGCAGGCTTTCACATGAATGAGGACCCCGTTTGAAGGAACCTTCGGCACGGGGATATCGACCACCCGTACATCACGCTTTCCATAGAACGCGCATGCTTTCATACATACTCCCCCGGGACACGGCGGCTCTTCACAAGAGCTTTTTCGGCGAGAGCCCGGAGCGTTTCGACGTTTTTAATCACGTCCCCCCCGCCGAACGCGCTCGAACCCGCGATGAGATAGTTCGCCCCGGCCGCGACGATCCCGGGAACGGTTTCTTTACCCACCGCGCCGTCGACTCCGATATCGTAGTCGGCACCGTAGCGATCTCTCATCAGGACAGCTTTTTTTATCTTGGGAAGCGCCGTCGGGCTGAACGGCTGGCCGCCGAATCCCGGATACACGGCCATGACGATAAAAAGCTCTATCTGTTTCAGGATCTCCGGATTCGCCTCGATCTTTTCGAACCCGCGGTCCGGATTTATGCCTATACCCGCCTTCTTCCCGGTACGGCGTATCGCCTGCACGGTCCGCGGAAGATGGGGGCAGGTGTCCTCCTGCACGACTATCATATCGGCTCCCGCGTCCGCGAAGTCGGCGATGAACGCGTCTGGATTGTCTATTTCGAGGTGGGCGACGAGCGGTATGCCGGTTTTTTTCTTCAGAGCGGGAATTACGTCTATGCCGAACGAGAAGTTATGGACGTAATGACCGTCCATTATGTCGATGTGTATCGCCGCCCCTCCCGCCCGGTCCGCGTCGCGCGCGGCGGATTCGAGGTTGCCGTAGTCGGCGGAGAGGATGGACGGGCTTATCTTCAACTGTCTGTTCATATCCGCTGTTCCTTGAGTATATCTCGATACTACCGGTATTGTAACCGCCGAGGGGCACCGTTTGTTTCGCAAAAGCGGAGATGGAAAAAACGCGCATCCAAAGCCTTCCGTCCCTAAATGCGAACTTTTTTGGTAACGATTGTACCGCACTCTCCGGTTTCCACAGGCCTGCGGAGTTCCGAGAGCCTCACCGGGTTCGAAGACGGCGCCCCTCTTCAGCGAAACGGTTATTTCGCATGTCGGACACAGTCATATAGTAATACCAAATCCATCGTTCATGAACAAGAATCAATTGACTTTCCGCGCGAATTGCGTAATATCATTATTGTGCGTAACGCGTGTGAGGCGTTATAAAAAAAAGGTTGCGTTCCGGGGAATGTGGTAAAGCCACAGCGGACCCGCCACTGTAACCGGGGGACTCCCGGGAGCCAGGATGCCGGACGCGATCGGTAGCAGCCCCCGGGGGTTGGGGCTCTGCTGCAAAACAATACCAAACCCTTGCTTCCCTGCGGAGGCGGAGGGTTTTTTTTCTAAGTGCGGCCGCGACGATAAAAGCGACAAGAGGATTCGAGTGAAGAGGTCTTTTTTTGCTACGGCGTTATCATACGCTTTTTCCATCTGTACGGCCGCGTGTTGTGCCGCAGGAACCGGCACGGATTCTTTGGGAAACAGGGTCTTAATTCCCGACACCGGCGCACGGATCGTTTCTCTTTCTCCCGGCGCGACCGAGGTTCTCTTCGCGCTCGGACTCGACGAGGAGATCGTCGGAATATCCGATTTCTGCAACTATCCTCCGGGACTCACCTCGACAAAGCAGACCATGGGAGGCTTTTCCACACCGAACATGGAGAGGATAAAAGAAGGCGATCCTCACGTGCTCGTGCTGACGAAATCGATGCCGATCGAGCTGAAGCACCAGTTCGAGCGTCTCGGCATCCAGCTCTTCGTAGCGGAATCTAAGAGTTTCGACGGGCTGCTCCGAGTGATCGTCGAGCTCGGGAAGCTGACGGGTAAAAGGAACGAGGCGGTGGCGCTCGCCGGCCGCATGGAGGAGGAGGCGGGAAGGATCGTAGAGGCGGTGCACACGAAGAGTGTCGTCAGAGTCACGACGCTAATTGAGATATGGTCGGACCCGTACTACGCCGCCGGAAAGAACACCCTGCCGGGCGATATCGTCAGGCTGGCCGGCGGAAGGGTGGTCCCGGACAGTTCGAAAGAATACCCGCTCCTCTCCGAGGAGGCGATCATCGAGATTGACCCGGAGGCGCTCATCCTCGGTCACGCCTCCCTCACAGGCGACATCGCGGCGGATCACCGGAACGTATCGAGCATACACGCGATACGAAACAACAAGGTGCTCGTCCCCGATCCCGACGAGTTCCTCAGGCCGGGACCGCGGGTTATCGACGCGCTCGAAGAGATCGCGAGGTTCCTCCATCCGGAGGCATTCTAATACCAGAGGTATTCTAATACCGGTGGTATTCTAATACCGGTGGTATTTTAATATGGGTCGCGGGGGGTTATGGAAGAGCTGAAGCGAAGATACGGGGGGGTGCTGATTCTCGTCGGGATGCTCGCGGCCAGTTTCGCCGTGAGCACGTCCTTAGGATCCGTAACGGTCCCTTTAGGCGATACGTTGAGGATAGTGGCCTCCCGGATCGTTGGCAGGGTGCCGGCGTGCGTCGACTCCTCCCATTACAGCATCATCGTCAAAATCCGGATACCGAGGGCGTTCTTGGGAATGGTGACAGGCGCCGCGCTTTCGGTCTCCGGCCTCGTATTCCAGGCCCTGCTCAGGAATCCGCTGGCGGACCCGTATACACTCGGTATATCCGCGGGCGCTTCGTTCGGCGCCGGGGTCGCGATTTTTCTCTCGTACCTCCTCCGCCCGAACTTCAGGGGTCTCGTGCCGCTTTTCGCCTTCATTTGCGGAGTGGCGACGGTTTTTATCGTATACGGGCTCGCGAGAACGAAGGGCCGGGTACACGTGCTCACCATCATTCTCTCCGGCGTCGTCACGAGCTATCTGTTTTCGTCCGGGCTCGTGCTCGTCATGTCTCTTCTCGGGGACCGCTCCCACGAGATCGTCTTCTGGCTCATGGGCAGCCTTGCCGGCTATCACAGAATCCTGCCGTATGCGGCGTGTGCCGTCGTGATCCTTATCGGGGTGATAAGCGTATTCTACCGTGACCTCGATATCCTCTCTCTCGGGGACGAGCAGGCGAAGAGCCTCGGGGTAAACACCGAGGTGGTACGGCTTTTTCTCTTCTTCATTACGTCGCTTCTGACCTCGATTGCGGTATCCATGACCGGAACGATCGGTTTCGTCGGGCTCATCGTACCGCACTCCATGCGGCTTCTGTTCGGGCCGAAGCACAAGCGGCTCATCCCCGCGACAGTCGCATGCGGGGCGGCCTTCCTCCCGCTGAGCGATACGCTGGCCCGTACCCTGCCGAGTGCGCTGTTCGGGGTCGGGATGGAGGTCCCGGTCGGGGTCGTGACCGCACTTATCGGTTCCCCGTTTTTCGTGTTTCTGTTGATACGAGGAAAGAGGAGGGCCTGGTTCTGATACGATGAATACACTCATAGAGGCAAAACGGATCGGCGTGGAATACGACGGGGAGTATGTCCTTCGCGGTGTTTCGGTCGGGATAGAGAAGGGCGATTTCATCTCTATCCTCGGTCCCAATGGATCCGGGAAGACCACGCTGATTCGGGCGCTTTTAGGCCTCGTCGGGGTACGGGAGGGAACGGTTCGCTTCCTCGACAGGCCGGTGACCGATTACAGGCCCCGCGAGCTCGCCAGGAGGGTGTCGTTTCTTCCACAGAACCCGCCCGTTACGCTCCCCTTCCTCGTCAGGGATATCGTGATGATGGGCAGGTTCCCCTATCTCGGGAGGTTCGAAATCGAGCGCGAGAAAGACGTTGCAGCGGCGGAACATGCCATGGATATAATGGGAGTGAAGAAGCTCGCCGGGCGTCACCTCACGGAGCTATCCGGCGGCGAGGTGAAGCGGGTATTCATCGCGCAGGCGGTCGCGCAGGAATCGGACATCCTCTTTTTGGACGAACCGACCGCGAGCCTGGATATCAGCTACCAGGTCGGGATTTTCGAGATGCTCGAGACCTTCAACGCGAAGATGGGAAAGACCGTGGTGCTCGTAACCCACGATATCAACCACGCCGCGCGGTACGCGAGACGCATCCTGCTTTTAAAGGAGGGGAAAGTCGTACACGAGGGAAGCGCGGAAGAGGTGGTACAGGGAGAGGAGCTCAGCAGGGTCTTCGACATACGGATAACGGTCGAGCGGGACAGACACGGCAAGCCGTTCGTCATCGCATGAGACGATGCCGTGAGGTTTACTGTTGTAAGGCATCTATAGTCGTATTATAGTATTCGATACGGTCTCATGAGAAGACGCTGGCTGCCGGTATCCGCGGTATATGGAATGCCTCGTTGAACGGAAAGCCGGTTGTTTCGGAGTCGTGCGCAACAACGGGGGCCGCGGCGGGTTTAAAAACCGGCAGCCGGGAAAAAAAACCGAAGGAAACGGAAGATGGAAGGGATACATAAAAAAAAGATGACGCAAGACGAGGTCGACAAACGGGGAATCGACTCGTGGGGAGTATGGGAGAAGGAACCGTCGGAGTTCGATTGGGAGTATACGTCGGAGGAGCACTGCTATGTGATAGAGGGCAAGGCGGTTGTCTCATCGGGAGCGGAATCCGTGACGATAGAAGAGGGCGACTACGTGGTCTTTCCAGCCGGATTGAAATGCAGGTGGAGGGTAGAGAGACCTTTAAAGAAATACTATGAATTCAGATAACCCGGGCGGGTACTACGTAAAGAGTACAGGCGATGCAAGTTTCCGGTAAAAACGAAGGTATGAGGCGCTGACAGCGCCCGGCGTCTTAGTGCTCTCGGGTGTTTTCATCATCGTCATACTCTTTGTGGTCCTCATCGGCGGGCTGCACAGTTACCGGTAGGGTCATATGCTTTGTTGTCGGTGGATTTCTATGTATGCGAATTGCTTCGTAAAATTCCCGACGGTGTGTATTGATGGAGGGCTTGTCGTCGACGCGTCATTACGAGGAAAAGGCCGGAGGTGATCGGCGACACGGGCGGTTCGTTTCGGCCGGTAAGCGCGTGGATGACGCATCGTTTAGTACCGGAATCCTCGAGTGGCTTTCGGTATGTGACGAAAATCCGTACGGATTTCGGGCAGGGGTGAGTCCGGTTCCGGCCAAAAATTCACAGTCGTTATGGATGTGCGGTGTCGTAAGTTATCCGGAAAGACTTTTCGCGAAGTCGTTTCCGAGACTGATCGCCTTATCGAGCTCGCTTTTGGAGGGCCCTCCCGGGAATTCGAAGGTATCAACGATCTCCCATTTCAGCGGCTCGGTTATAGCCTTCACCTCTTTCAAGGCACCGCCGCTCCATCCGTAGCTGCCGAAGTAGAGCACCTTTTTATTCAGTATCCGTTTCAACGCCGCGATTTCGAGCACATGCGAGACCGGCGGGAAGAGGCCCGCCTCATAGGTGGGCGCGCCGATAACCACGCCCGATTTGGTCCAGAGCGAGGGAAGGATGTAGCTGGGGTGGGTACGGGCGGCGTCGAATATTTCAACCGGAATCTTCGAGGTGGATATTCCCTGGGCCACGGCGTTCATCATCGATTCCGTATTGCCGTACATCGAGCCGTAGACCATCGTTATCCCGGGTTCCGTCGGCCCGGTTGCGTATTCCGACCATTTCCTGTACAGCTCGACTATCCTTGCCGGGTTCTTCCGCCATATCAGGCCGTGTGAGGGGGCGATGATGCCGATGTCAATCCCTTCGAGTTTCGCGATCGCGTTGAGTACCGGCCTGGAAAACTTCGCGACTATATTCGCAAAATAGCGGAGAGACTCTTTCTCATAGAATTCCGGGTCGATGCACTCGTCGTCGAATATGGCGCCGCGGAGCGCGCCGTATCCTCCGAACGCGTCGCATGAAAACAGGATCCTGTCGGTTTTTTCGTACGTTACCATCGTCTCCGGCCAGTGGACGAACGGCGCGTGAAAGAACTGGAGTGTCCTATCCCCGATCGAAAGCGTCTCGCCGTCTTGCACCGTCCTGACCCTCTCTGTCAGCCCGTAGAAATCTTCGAGCATCTGTTTCGCTTTCGGTGTGCAGAGTATGGTGAGGTTCGGCGCGAGGCGTCTCAGCACGCTGAGTATGCCGGTATGGTCCGGTTCCATATGGTTTACCACGAGGTAGTCGATCTCGCTGATCTTTGCAACCTCGGATATGTTGTCGAAGAACGTGTCGGTCTTGATGGATTTCGCCAGGTCGACGAGCACCTTCTTCTTATCGTTGATGAGGTAGGAATTGTAGGATACGCCTTCCCTCGTTATCGGCCACAGCCCTTCGAACAGGTCCGTCGTTC
>JAFGTF010000136.1 GCA_016934265.1 Spirochaetota bacterium | reverse complement strand
AAGGAGTTCATGGTAATAGAGGGGACCGGACATGCCGGCGTGGGTTCGGTGATAGACCTTTCGAATGCCGAAGTGGCAAAGCTGCTCGGCGCCTCGGTCGTTTTGGTCACCCTCGGCGGGATAGGGCGTCCCATAGACGAGGTGAGTATCAACAAGGCGCTGTTCGACAACCTCGGGGTGAAGCTGCTCGGCGTCGTCGTCAACAAGGTGACGGAATCAAAGTACGAAAAGATAAACCGTCTGGTCCGGGAGGGATTTAAAAGAAAGGGGATAGACGTGCTCGGCGTGATGCCGTATATCCCCTCGCTCTCGTGCCCGACGATCCGCCAGCTTCTGGAGGATATTCACGGCGAGCTTTTATGCGGGGAGAAGGGCTTGGACCAGAGCGTCGGAAAGATTCTCGTGGGCGCGATGCCCCCTCACACCGCTTTAGAGTTCTTTCGCGGGGACGAGCTCCTCATCACCCCGGGAAACCGTGAGGACCTCATCCTTGCGGCGATGAGCGGGTGTGTGATCGGAATATCCAAGGCGTACTGCGTAAAGGGCATCATCCTGACCGGCGGGATTTTTCCGAACAAGACCATTCTTAAGCTTGTGCGGCGCACCAATATACCGATGATCCTCGTAAAGGAAAACACATACGAGACGGCCCAGAAGCTGAACAACCTAGTCGTGAAGATCCGCCCCGGGGACGCGGGGAAGATAAAGCAGGCGAGAGCGATCGTAAAGAAACACGTCGATATAGAAGAGATACTGAAACAGACGCAGGAGTCCTGAGGCGGGGTTTTCTGTAAATAAAAGCTTCCGCTTACCGCTACCGCTACTGCTTCCCGGCCCGGTGAAAGACCGCTGCTTTTTTAGAAAGAAGACCGTACGATACCGCGCTGCCCCTTTATTTCTCTTTTGAAAGCCGTTTGATTGTGTTCTTCAGCACGTGGTTCTTTCCCGTTTCATTGAAAATCATCGAATCCGAACGGCCTGTCAGGTCGGATACCCTTCCGATCGTAATATCAACCCTGTTCAGAATTATCCCCGTGTATTTTTCTATATTCGTCATGATATATTGCTGAAGGGTGTGTATCTTCCCCGCGACCTGCATTCCGTACGGAATCTGCAGCACCACTTCGAGCGAATAGGCGCTGCGGTACTCCTTAACGATCACCTTCATGATAGAAAGCTCCGGATCGAACTCGCTTACGCAGTGAAAGACCATCTGGCTCAGCGATTCCTCCGAGATCGAGATGATCCCCCTCGATGAAAATTCCGGCGTAACCACCGTTTTCTCGATTACCTGCGGTCTGCGGTTTTTCGAGAGGCCTTTCGTCAATAGAATCTTGATGGAATCGAGGAGCATATGCGGGTAGTTTCTTTTCACCTCCACCGAGGGAACGGGAATGATGTGCTTTCCCTCTGTATGCCTCGCCCTTCGCGCGGTCGCTATCTCGGCCTCGGTGGCGACGTCGTTGATGTTTATGATACGCTGGGGGTGGGGGAGGTCCAGTCTTCCGGCGATGGTGCGCACCATCTTCTCGGAAGTTCCCAGTATAAGCACGCGTTTGAAGCGCTGGTTCTGGAGCGCGGTCAGAACCTCCTCGGAGTGGGCGGGATCGGTAAAGAGCGCCGTCTTCACCGCGGTGAGCTTGACCTTTTCCCGTTTCGCCGATCTGCCGGCTATGATGTTCTGCTCTTTGATGAGGAGGCCGTCGTCGATGATGAAGTCGATTCCGTATTTCTGGGCCAAAAGCTGCGCCCTGAAGCTCTTGCCGGTACCGGATCTCCCGACAAGGGCTAACACCTGCACTCCCTTCATGAGCCATACGACATGATGATATATACTCTTCAGGTTCAATGGTCTTCCTCCATGTATAGTGTATCGACACTTTCGGGCAAGGTCAAGAAAACCGAATCGCCGCTTGACATACGGAAATTTCGGGATTATTATTGGAAATGAATATCATTAACATAAAGGATCTGTTGCAATGATCGCTTTTGGTCCGGTTCCGTCGAGGCGGCTCGGGATGAGCCTCGGCATCAATATGATACCGCCGAAGACCTGTACATACTCCTGCGTGTACTGTCAGCTCGGGAGGACCTCCCGCATGACGGTGGAGAGAATGCGGTTTTACGACGCGGGCGAAGTGTTGTCGGACGTATCGGTCAAGGTCGGGCAGGCGGCGGCGCGCGGCGTCGACGTGGACTGGCTTTCTTTCGTCCCCGACGGGGAGCCGACGCTCGAGCGCGATCTCGAAAAGCAGATAAGGGGCGTGAAGCGGCTCGGTGCGCTTTATGACGGTTTCGAGCCCCGGACGGCGGTCATCACCAATTCCTCCCTTCTCTGGAATGAAGAGGTGCGGGAGGGGCTTTTGCAGGCCGATCTAGTGTCGGTGAAAATAGACGCGGTTTCCGAGGATTTATGGAAGCGCATCGACAGGCCGCAGGGCTCCCTTCGGCTCGGCACTGTGCTTCGGGGGATTGCGAATTTTGCATCGGAGTTCAAGGGGACGCTGTGGACGGAAACGATGCTCGTAGCGGGTATAAACGATACCCCGGAATCGCTCATCGCGGTCGCCGATTTCATCGAATCGCTCAAAGCCGCGAAATGTTTCTTATCGGTGCCTGTTAGGCCGCCCGCAGAACCATGGGTGAGGCCGGCGAGCGAATACGGCATCGGCCTCGGGTATCATATACTACGGGACAGAAAACTGCCGACAGAGCTTCTCATCGGGTACGAGGGTTCCGAGTTCGCCCGGACCGGGGACGTCGAAGAGGACCTCCTCTCCATTACGTCCGTTCACCCCATGAGAGAGGACGCGGTGGAGGAGTTCTTGAAGGAATCAGGCGAGAGTTTCACCCTTATCGACCGGCTTCTTGCAGAAGGCGCGCTCGTCGAGAACGTGTATGGCGGAAACAGGTTCTATATGCGATCGCTCGAGAAGGCTAAATAGGAAGGATCTGTTCGTCGTTTTACTCACATCCGAGGGCCGGTAGCCGCCGGTTGGAACGAAACAGGAATACCGGCCGCTTATTCCAGGACGATCTCCTTGTAGAACCCGCCGACCGATGGATCGTTCTGGTTGTTGTACTCGGTCCCGACCCATCCCGAGCTTCTTCTGATGTCGGAGATATGGATCTCGTCTATGACCCCGTACAATTTACCGGTCGTTTCAAAGTCGGCCCTCGTGTGCCCGATATAGGGCGAGTCGAGGCCCGGCCGGGTTGATATAATATCCTCGCTTTGCCCGACGAAACCCGCGTCGAAGTACATGTTTATAGCCGGCGTGATAATCGTATCTCCCGCATCGGCCTTGAATCGCCACGTGCCTGTCAGGTGATGCCAGGACATAAATGTAGCAACATCCTTTGTCACCTCGTACGAGTTTCCGTCAGAGTCCGAGGTCTTAAACCGGAGCAGGCCCCCGGCTTGTATATCGAGGAAAAACGGGCTCGGCGGCAGGGTCGCATCGAAAACCGTTTGTGGGGAAGTGTAGTTCCAATTGTACGGGCGTATCCACAGGGAGACAGTGCCGTCTTTCTTGATGATATCGGGAAACTGGATGTCGATGAGGTCGTTGATTCCATCGAATTCACGACCATTTCCGACCTTCGCGACTTGGTCTAAGGTTTCGAAATTAGTCGCGTCGTGCGCGTATGTAGTCGAATCAACGAAGCTTTGGTGAAGGTGGTAGACGCCGACGTAGCCGTTGCTCCACACGTTCGGGTCGTTTGTATCCACAAGGGCCGAGTCGTACAGTATATAGAACACGGTGTCCCTGTCTTCATACAGCTTCGGGGCCTTGAACCAGAGCTCGCCTTCATTCGGACCTGTAACGATGTATACGAGCTCCCTCGGAAGCTTGGTTGTTCTGCTGCCGTCGAATACGAAGATGTCGGCTCCGGCCGGGTCTACGTCCGAGAAAAATAAGGGGTCCATCTCGCTTAAGTCCACATACACCGGAAAATCGGAGAGCTCTTCCGGTACCTGCAGCGGGTCCACCACGATCCTGATACACCCCTGCCACTGCGAGGAAAACGTCCAGTTCCAGTCTCCGGCGTCGAGCGTGTTTCCTGCACGGTCCAACGGCCTGCTGCCGGTATAATCGAACATGACTTTATAATCTTTGCCTGTAGCGAGAGGATCAAGGGGATAGTACTGGCACTTCGTTCTGTTGTCGTACCACTGGAAGTGTCCGTGCTCCAACCATCTTATGTCCTGTCCATCGGTCGACATGAGAGCAAAGCTGTATACCACGGTGCTCGTGATCATCGGCTCGGAGAATTGTATTTCAACAAAACCCGGCGGGGATATCTGTTCCGAATAGGAGGGAGCCCATACTGTTACATCAGGTATAGTGAAGTCGGAGAAGGGGACTGGCGAAGTGGTGAAGGACCACTCGAGCGGCTCTGTGAGATAGAAGCCTTCTTTGTCCCGTGCGCTTGTTCCAATCCTTACGGTGATCTCCGTCCCTTCGGGATACTCGTGGTCAGGGGGGCCGGAATGGTCTGGATCGTAGTGGAATATGAATGCTCTCTCATCGGCAAACCACTCGAACCAGCCGTCGTCGGCGGTGTAGGCGGTGCCTCCGAAGGAGATCGAGAACGCATCTTCCACTGACCACGTTTGCATATTGTTAGTAAAGGAAACCGCGACTTTTGCATTGAGCGGAATATCGAACCCGCCGTTCACCGGGTCGTACGTATATACCTTGAGGTCAGAAGAAGCGATTGTGAAAAGGTCGACCCTGTGCAGATCGCAGGAAGCGATCAGAAACAGGATCGGGACGATAAAAAGAAGCCTTCTCATTAATTGTGTCCCTGTATGTGCTGCATTATAATATACATCTTATATCGGACAAATTCCAACGGCAGGGGCGGATTTTTATATTATGTTTTATCTCAGCGGCTGCTTACGGGTGATAATTCTGAAATAGTAATAAGCGTTTCAATTATCATGGTTGCGTTATGCATCACTTTCACGAAGATTACAGGTGTTTATTTCTCTTGTTCCAGAATAATCCCTATGACGGGACATCGGTCTAAAAGATCCGGGCCGTGGGGCGCGGTTTCGAGCTCTTCCGTGAGATCTCTCCCCGCCTGATGCAGCACCTGATGGGTGCCGCCCTGCCACAAAAAGCTTTCCGAGACGTCATACACCAGGCCCCGGTATACGATATAGGCGGGACGGCCGTTTTTCCCGTTGTATCGTTCGAGCTCTTCACTGGTAAACCGTCGCATATTTGTATTCCTCTATGAAAAAAGGGAGGCCCCGCCCGCGGGGCCTCCGTTGTCGTGCTATTTCATGAACTTCGAGACGAAGGGGGACGTTTCTCCTCTTCGCAGGAAATGGCCGGAAGGTCCTTCACCCAGGAATTCGGAAAACCACGATTCGTGCTCGATCTCTTCGTTCAGTATTGCGAGCGCGAGGTCGTAGGTACGATGGTCCTTCCCAGCCGTCATGGTGCATATCTGCGAGTACCCGCGTACGGCGCACCGTTCCGCGTCGACGAGGACATGTAACAGAGACTCCACGTCGCGGGGGTCCTTCGGGAGCGAGGCCGGCGGGCAGGCGGACATATCGTGAAACGTTTTCATGTCGGCCGGAAGCTCTCCGCCGAGCTCGTAGATCCTCGGTACGAGAGCCTCGAAGTGGTTTCTGTCCTCGATCCTCGCGGTCTCCGCGATCTCTTTGATACCCTCACCCTGAAGCCCTATGAGATTCACCCGCAGAATCGTGTAGTAGTAAAAGGTCGTCAGCTCGGCTGCCGCATTTTTTACGAGAAGCTCGACGAGCTGGTCCACATTCACCCCCGCCTTCGCCACCATCTCTCTTGCAACTTGTGCCATGGTACTTCCTCCTTGATATGTATTATTTATTAATAATAATCGTAACGATTATTATTAATTTCAGAAAAAAAGAGACCTGTTTTTTCAGGTCGGACGACCTTCGCTCGGAAGCCCGAAGGTCGTTAAGCAATTTTCACAGATTCCGAAAAATTCTATCCTGTGCCGCATCGTCTTGACGTTCGCCGCTTTATCGACCTCTTTGTTCAACGCCTCCTTGACGGGAAGGTCGAGATCCCTGATGGAACCGCACCGCTCGCAGACGAAGTGGTAGTGACGTGAAATATTGGCATCATACCTGTCGTAGGTGCTCCCGAAGTCTATCTTGCGAATCAGTCCCTGCTCGGTCAGGATATTCAGGTTCCTGTACACGGTTCCGAGGCTTAGATCCGGAAACTCTCTCTTAAGCCTGTCGTATACCCAGCTCGCGGTTGGATGTATGCCGGTACTCCGTAACAGAGCGAGTATCCTGTCCCGCTGTCTGCTGCGTCTATAGATTTTTTCCATTTTCGTAACAGAGCCCCACTAATAATAACAGGAATCATTATTAATATGATATCAGGATGAGTATGTGTCAAGATAAATAGTTGAATAATATGCGACAGTAGTATAATTTCATTTGAACCGCGACTCTTAGGTCCGGGGGAGATTCCTACGGGAGGGCGGCGGTGAAAACGGAGGCAAAACCGTATGAAGTTCATCAAATACCATGCGCTGGGAAACGACTACATCGTCGTAGACCCGACGCATGAGACAACCGTTCTCTCGGAGGAACGCATCAGGCGTATCTGCGACCGGCATTTCGGAATCGGATCGGACGGTATTCTCTACGGCCCGCTCGTAGGGGAAGACGGTATCAACCTTAGAATCTTCAACCCTGACGGCAGCGAAGCGGAAAAGAGCGGCAACGGGATACGGATATTCTCGAAGTATCTCATGGACGCGGGTTATATACAAAACCCCCGTTTTACCGTAAAAACGCTTGGCGGTGAAGCCGTTGTCGACGTGCAAGACGCGGATTCCGGCATGATAGAAGTGGATATGGGTCCAGTCTCCTTCCAAAGCAGCGAGATACCGGTTTTAGGAGAAATAAGGGAGGTTATCGACGAACCGGTCAGGGTGGGCGGAAAAGAATACAGAATGACCTGCCTCACAATCGGCAACCCGCATTGCATTGTTCCCCTTAAAAAAGTATCGGCGGAGCTCGCGTGTGCAGCCGGCCCCGCTATAGAGATCCTTGCCATGTTTCCGAACAGGACGAACGTGCAGTTCGTGCAGCGCTTGGATGGAAGCAATATTCGGATAGAGATCTGGGAGAGGGGGGCGGGATACACTCTCGCTTCAGGGTCTTCGGCGTGCGCGGCATTTGCCGCGGTGAACAGGCTTGGGCTAGTAGGCAAAAAGGGAAGGGTTCATATGCCGGGCGGTACGCTCGATGTACATATAGATCAAAAGGGGCGGCTCCACCAGACCGGTCCTGCGGTCAAGGTGATGGAAGGGACTGTGGTCGACGACATCTTCTTTCCATAAATATGAGACGGGAAAAAAGAGCTCGACATCCATCACCCGCAGTATCATGACCATGCGACGGGCGGGAGTTTTTTTTTATTTGGAGCGGTTCCCCATTGTTTTTTCCACCGGGAAGGGGTATATTTTTCACAGCTTGCACCCTATAAGCCTAAACGTAAATTCTACTATACAGGTGAAGGCGGTTTGATGGAAAGTAGAGAAAAACCGCGATTTAATTCACACCTCTCGCGTATCCTCCTCGCTCTGGGCGCGTTTGCCGTGTATCTTGCTGCTTTCATCTTCTTTCGAGGATTGGGACCTCTCTGGTCCAGCTCGCTCATCCTCATACCGATAGCCGCTTTTGCGATCCTTTTCGGCATCAAGGGGGGAGCGGCCCTGGGTGTTCTGTCGTTTCCTCTTTCAAGGCTTATATTCCATCTTTTTCAGCGGCCACCCATGACGGATCCAAAGGACATCGTAATGGGGATTGCCGTATCCCTCTTCTTCGGGCTGCTGCTCGGGTATCTCAGGGACACGACACTGCGCTACAAACGGACGTCTGAAGAGCTCGCAAGGGCGATATCGGAGGTAAAGAGGCTTAGCGGTCTGCTCCCCATTTGCGCTCATTGCAATAAGGTCAGAGACGATGAGGGGTACTGGCGGAGGGTGGAGGACTACGTGTCCGCCCATTCAGAAGTGGAGTTTACTCACGGACTCTGTCCTGACTGCATGAAAGAGCTGTATCCCGAGCTTGTGATGATGTACGCGGAAAAGAGCGGTTACGAATCTCCTTCCCGGCGGCAGTAGGGCGGCACGGCCGGTGGATCTTCGGCATCCGGCTTCCGATTTCCCGATACGTGTTTTCCTCGATTTCCCCCCGGTTTTTCCCGAAATGGGTTTTGTGCGGCCGGTATGGGGCCTGCGTCCGGCCACCGGTCCGGCAGCATAAAACGCTACTCGTTTTCGGGTCCCCTGGCATGGTAAAAATGTTATTATGCAAAATGAGATTCTCTGTTACTATTACAGTAATCGACAGGGGGACTCGATGCGGATAGCCGGGGGATACATGTTTGCGATGCTGTTAGGGGCTATGCTGTGCAATGCCGTGCCGATAACGGCCGACTCGAAGCCGGCCGACTTGAAGCCGGCCGACGCAACGACGAACGGCGTGAGGTCGGTCGAGATTGTATCAGCCGACATTGACGAGGAACGGTTCGAGAAGGGCATCCCCCCCTCTTTTATTCTGACGGGATATCCTACCGGAGATCCCCCTGCACGAATGGAGATCACGGAAAGCGAAGGGTACGGAAAACGAGCCGGTGCGCTCTCCTTCATGTACGATCGTGGCGTGAACCCCCTCCCGGTCCTCTACCATCATGTTTGCTTGGAAGAATTTACAAGTATCGAGTTCAGGATAAGAGCGGAAAAGAAGACGCTCTGGGTGGTGAATGTCGGCGATCTCGACGGTGCACAGTTCAGCGCCCGCCGGGAAATAGCGCCCGGCGAGTGGACTCCTGTCGCCGTACGGCCTTCCGACTTCGTCTTAAACGAAAATTCACCGGTCAAAAAAAAACGGCTCGATCCGAAAAAACTCGGATTCGGGTATGCAGCCTTCGATCTCTTTGCGCTGACGGAAAAAGAGGGAACAAACCGTGTGCTGATAGACGACGTGAGAATAACGAGGGCGGCGGTTTCGGTGATCGAGGGGGACTACGAGCTCTCCGCCGAAAGAGCGAGGATTACTGAAAATACGAGGATAAAAGGCGATCTCATTCTGCAACGGGGGGCCGGTCTCGTCGTGACGGCGGAGAGGTTCCGGGTCGACGGCGACATACTCGTGAACGGGTCCTCGCTTTCTCTCGAAGGGGGCAGATGGATATTCAGTCAGAATTTCAGGTACCATCACCGCCTACGGGTGTCGGACGGAGGAACGGTGAATCTTTCGAACGGGCGGCTCGATTTGATGCTGCCGTACGGTGCGGAGGCTCTGCGCGGCGGGTCGGTGCTGATGGAGGACGTCCGCGTTGCATCCGGCCTCTTCACGTTCGGTATTCAAAATAACGGAGCGCTTCGGCTTGCTGGCTGCGAAAACACGGGAGAGATCATCGTATACAGAGGAGCGACGGTATCCGCGCAGGACTGCAAGAGCCTCCTTTTGTGGCTCAACCTCGAGCGCGGTTTCGACGCAGAGCTCAGCCTCCCGGACGGCTCCCGCATAGGGCGGCTGATTCTTCCAAAGAAGCTCGGCCGGGAGATCGAAATTTCGAATTGTACAGGCGTGCTGTGGGGTGTCATCGCGGAGAGCGGCAGTTCCCTGACGGTACGGGAATCGAGACTAAGGGCGGTGGGCCTCCACTTTACAAAAGATGCTTTCGAGACGGTGAGCGGGTTCGAGAACGGTGCGACCTACCCCCGGCTTTCTCACAGGTCGAAAAACCACGAGCTGTTTTTTTTCGATACGAAGGTCGATACGTGGAACTTCTACGCCTCTGGCCGTGCAAAGCTCGAGATACGGGACAGCGTATTCGGGGAGTCTCTTTCCTTCGGCAAGTCGCGTATTTCGATCTACGACTCGGTCTGTGACGGTACCGGTGGATACCTCGGAGCGAGAGACGATTCCGTCACACAGTTTTTCCGCGGGGAGATTACATGCGACGTACTCGCACATGACAACGGGAGCATTACGGTGGCCGATTGCGGCGGTATCGGCGGAAGAGTCGAGGCTGCGGGGAGGTCGAGGATCGTGATACGGAACACCCCCCTGGGCGGTGCGGTGCGGGAGATAGGCGGCGGAACGGTGGAAATAAGATAGCGAGAGGAACAAACGATGCAAGGGAACGTGCTGTATGAGGAGCGGATCACCGCCTGGTGGGCGATAGGTACCTTCGGCCTTCTTTCACTCGGGTTCTTGTTTCTCGGGGTATTTCAGGCCTTGCAAGGGCCGCTCGGTGTAAATCCCGTACCCACATGGCTGTTTTTTCTCCTCTGCGCCGTATTCTTTTTTCTCGGGTTCAACTTCCGTACACTGCTCGTACGGATCACCGAAGCACAGATACGGGTAGGTTACGGTCTCGTCCGCCGCGTCATACCGGTCCGGGATGTATCGGGCTGCTATACCAGCAAGGCGCATTCGTTACGGTACGGAGGATGGGGGGTACGGCTATTTAGATCCCAGAAAGGTTTCAAGCTCGTGTATAGTGTGGGCGGGACACCGCTCGTGGTTCTCACCCTTAAAAGCGGGAGAATTCATGAGTTTCTTTTTTCCACGATGTGTCAGCAGCGAGTGGTGGAAACCGTAAACGGTTTGCTCTCTCCCTGAATCAGCGTTTCACTACCATACCTATAGAGGAGGAGTAACAATGGCGAACTATCCAGTAGAGCTCAACGTGGAGCATCCCGAGAGGTTGTCGAGAGGGCTTGCGATCCTCAAGCTTTTCTTTGGATGGATCTACGTCGGCATACCGCATGGTATCTGCCTCTGGGTGTACGGAATCGCGGTCGGAATCGTTACGTTCATCGCTGCGTGGGTAATCCTTTTTACCGGACGATACCCGAAGGGGATGTACGATTTTGTCGTACGGTACATGCGCTGGACGCTCAGGGTCAACACGTACGTCAGCCTGCTTCGCGACGAATACCCTCCATTCAACGGAAGGGAGAGCTGAATCCGCGCGGTTTCGTCACCGCAACCTGCGGGAGCCCGTACCAGGAAAGGCGGAAGAACGATGCAAACGGGGCTGAAATGGCGGCTGATGGCGCCTTTAATGGCGCTTGCCGGAGGCGTGCTCGGCGTATTCGGGGCGGTTATCCAGGAGGTGTTCTACGGATCGCTGTTCACTGCGTTCGTCGCGGGACCGATGATAGAGGAGGCGATGAAGCCGGCGGGGGTTTATCTTTTGTATGCGCTTCGACGGGATGCGGCGGGAGGCAGGCTGTACAGAGCGTTTCTCGCAGCGCTCGGGGGCCTCTCTTTTGCGGTTATCGAGAACGTCTTCTATCTTGAAGTGTACTATCCGGACCACGACCGGTCCCTCCTGGTGTTTCGTTATACCTGGACCCTGGGGATGCACGTCGCCTCGAGCTTCATCGTCGGCCTCGGTGTCAACGAGAGGCTTCTGCGTTCCGTCAGGGGAGAGGTGCCGTTTCTCAGCGGGAACTGGCGGTTCTTCGTGATACCGATGATACTACACAGCCTGTTCAACGTGGTCATGGTCGTTTCGGGCGGGAGGTGGGTTTGAGCGATATGTTTGTAGGGCCCGTACAGCACGTCATGCAGGGATTATCCGCATTCTGTATAAAGAGAGTGCAGCGGTTCAGCCGGGGAACGGCGACCGTTCACGGAATTCGTTGTATGCTCGCACCGGAAGTATTCAACCCGAAGCTCTACTTCACTACCTCCCTGCTTCTCTCCTCCCTGCGCGTCGGACCCAAAGAGAGAGTGCTCGATATGGGGACGGGATCGGGCGTGCTCGCGGTAGCCGCCGCCTTGCGTGCGGAAACGGTCGTCGCGATAGACATTGACCCGGCCGCGGTACGCTGTGCCGCGCTCAATGCGGATATAAACAACGTCACGGACAGGATTCGCGTTCTGAAGGGCGACCTGTTCTCTCCTCTCGGGCGAAACGACCGATTCGACGTCATACTGTTCAATCCTCCCTACTTCGAAGGGAGAATTAAAAGACCGTTCGACCATGCCCTCTATGATCCCGACAAGAGGATGCTGCGGAGATTTTTCGAAGAGGCGGGAGGGCACCTTGCCTCGTCCGGATACATCCAGATGGTCTACTCGTCTTTAGCAGGCCTGCATCGGTTCGTTGCGCTCGCCGGTGGGGCCGGTTTTGATCATCGCGTTGATGCTGAAAAGCGGGTGCTGTTCGAGCGGTTTTTCGTGCTGCGATTGCAGAAGAGGAGGGCCACATGAGGAAGAATCCACGCTTTTTATGCCGTCTTCTCGCCGCATGCGTAGTCTTTGTGCATTCGGGCGCCTTTTTATCGACGGCAGATACACAGGCGGTACGGAACGTACCGGCCACCGCCTCCTCGAGCGCCTGGAACGATGAAATGTATAAGTCGTACACGGCGAAGGATTTCGAATCGTACGGGCCCGCAGGCTGGATTATCGAATTCGACAGGATAGATTATCCCCTTCTTAACGCCGCCCTATTCTATGAAACCAATAAGAGAAGAGCGGAGCAGGGACAAAAACCGTTCGTCCACTCTCTGGCATTAGAGAAAGCGTCGTCGCTCCATTCGCGTGACATGGTCGAAAAGGGATTCTTGAGCCACGAAAACCCGTACGACCGAAAGAAAGAGACCCCCTGGCAGCGTATGGCCCTGTACGGGGTCGCCCGCGGCCACCGTGCGGAGAATATCACCGAAGCATTCGGTATTCGCTATCGACCGGGGACGCCGGTCGTCGTTCCTGACGAGGGGGGTGAGTTTGTAGAGTATTCCTCCGGGAAGGCGATACCGCCTCACACGTACAAGAGCTTTGCGGTGTCGGTGCTCGACGGATGGATGGGCTCGCCGCCGCACAGGGCTAACATACTCGATGTTGATCTTCTTTATCTCGGATGCGGAGCGTACCACTACAGAAACAGCGATTTCTACGGTATGGACCAGTTCAAGGCGACGCAGTGCTTCGCTTCCCAAGTCCCGCAATAAAATGGGGACAGCGCCCTATTTTTTCACGATACAATGATAGGGACAGGCCCTATCATTCATTGAGTGAAATCGTCTGAGTAGTTGTAAAAGAGAGCTCATTAGCGAAAATAAAGAACAAAATATCGAAAAAGATGATGCAAAAAGCCTATTATTCAATAAAATACATAGTGATAACACGTATACTGTGGTTTAACAGCAGGGACAGGCCCAATTTATTTCACCCTGATTAAATAGGCGCTGTCCCCATTTTACCATTTCCTCTGTTTGAGTATCACAGCCGTTACGAAGGATCCGAGACCGAAGAGGGAAGAAGCGGCCCAGACGAGCCATCCGAACACCGGTATGAACCGCAAAAGGGAAATGATGAAGAGCCCGAGCGCGAACCCGCCGAACAAAAGTCCCTTCTTTTCACTGTCCTGCGGTATGCCGAGTATGAGCCTCCCGACGCAGAGCCCGACCGAAACTTGGCCCAGACAGATGGCGATAAAATAGGCGGAAGCCGTGAGAGTTCCGATCCCGATGCCGACCAGCGTTGCGGTCGCGACCGCGATCGCAATAGGAGTCCCGAAAAGGAGCACGGCTCCCCAGCCTGCGGACGCCCCCGGTTTCCTGCGGATGCCTTCGGAGAGCTGTAGAGCGGTTTTCGGCGCGGCCAGAATAAACACGAGCCCAACGAGCAGCAGGGTGACGAAACGGTAAGCCTTGACCGCCACTCCTGCGAGCATGAGAAAGGGTACGATCTCACGCGTCCTCTTTTTGTACTGGGCGTGGTGATACGTTACCGTTCCATCCACCCTGGCGGAGGGACTGACCGATGCCTCTTCGCCGCTCGTGTAGGTCAGGTCACCGTTAATCCGCGCGCCGTCGGTAATCGTGAGATACTGTATGTAAAGCACGGCGTCTTTCCCGATTTCCCCCCCGATACCGACGGATTTCCCTCCGCCTTTCAAAAGGCCCCCCACGACTCCCTCGAGGAGCACTTCCCGGGCGGCAAAGTAGAGGTCGCTTCCGACCGAGGCGGAGTTCTGTATGTCGAGTTTGTTGCCGAGAAAGAACAGGTCGGTTCCGATGCGGCCCGCAGCGGTAAGAGTGCCGCCGATCGCCTTGATCCCGCCTCCAACGTCGCCGGTGAGAAGCATGGTGCCGCCGACGGAGTAAATATTTCCCTCGACGCAACCCCGTACCTCGAGTGAGCCGCAGGCGGACCAGAGGTCTCCTTTCACCGTTCCGTCGATGACGGCGGTGGTACCCGAGATATAGAGGTCGCCGCTCACGGTCTCTGACTCAGCTACCAGTATCGTCTCTCCCGTTCTCGTCTGGAGTGCGAACGCCCGGCCGCCTGCGAGCGTTACCGTGAGAAGCGTTATGAAAAACAATAAAAACAAGCCGGCTGAGATTCTTCCTCTTATTGCATACATATCGCTCCCCCTTTTAGACAAGTACTATTTCGGATTCGTGCGACGCTTGTAAGGATGAGTACAGGATGTTGTGAAAACGTTACCTGCATGAAGGAAGGGTGTCAAGATCTAATCGCCATTCATTACAACAAGAAGGTACGAAAAAACTGTCCGGCTTACTTATATTGCAAACTGGATTCTCAGGGTAACCGCAGAGCAATATTCACGGGTAAGGTTGAATATAAGTTCACGAATCGAAGGAACATGAATTACCGGCGTTAATTTGAAAATAAGCTTACGAATCGAAGGGACATGAATTACCGGCGTTAATTTGAATATAAGCTCACGAATCGAAGGAACATGAATTACCGGCGTTACCTTGAATATAAGCTCACGAATCGAAGGGACATGAATTACCGGCGTTACCTTGAATATAAGCTCACGAATCGAAGGGACATGAGTTCACGAAGTGAAATCAAATTTAAATTCGCGAAGCGAATTTAAACATAGCCCTGCCAGGATTTGACCTGTAGGTCGGCGGGTTTTTTACGTGCGAATGCCTCCACGAAACGCCGGGCCAGCTGGAGGTTCGTGATGAGCGGCACGTCGAAGTCCACAGCGGAGCGCCTGATAATATAATCGTTGGTGAGCTCGTCTTCCTGAAAATTTTTCGGAATGTTTATCACGAGGTCGATTTTCCCCTCGCGTATGTACTCAACCGTGTTCGGACTCTGCTGTTCGAGCGGCCAGTGCAGCACCTCGGCGTCTATGCCGTTGTTCTTCAGAAAGGCGGCGGTGCCGCCCGTCGCATAGAGCGTCAACCCGAGGCCCTGAAGGATCCTCGTGCTCTCGAGAAAGTCCGCTTTGCTCTCTATCGGCCCGGTGGAGAGAAGAACCGATGTCTCGGGGACCCTGTAGCCGACGCTTAAAAGCGATTTCAGGAAGGCCTCCTCGAAATCGTCGCCGAGGCACGCTACCTCGCCGGTCGATGCCATTTCGACGCCGAGCGTCGGGTCCGCCCCTTCGAGTCGCGTGAAGGAGAACTGCGGCGCCTTGACGCCCACGTAGTCCAGCTCCAGCGCGGAACGGTCCACTCTGTCGACGGGTCGGCCGGTAATGACCTTCGTCGCGATGTCGATGAAGTTAACCTTGAATATCTTGGAGACGAACGGGAAGCTTCGCGAGGCCCTGAGGTTGCATTCTATCACCTTCACGTCGTTTCCCCGTGCGACGAACTGGATATTGAACGGGCCCATGATATCGAGCTCGCTTATAATTTTTCGAGTGATCTTCCTGATCCGCCGGGTCGTTTCTAGGTAGGTTCTCTGCGGGGGAAGCACGAGCGTCGCGTCCCCCGAGTGAACGCCGGCAAACTCCACATGCTCGGATATCGCGTCGCAGACGAGCTCCCCCCTTCGGGCGACCCCGTCGATCTCGATCTCTTTCGCGTTCTCGATGAATTTGCTTATGACGACGGGATGGTCCTGTGAGATACCGGCCGCCTTATCGAGGTAGCGCTTGAGCTCCGAGTCGTTCGAGGCAACGCTCATCGCGGCCCCGCTCAGCACGTAGGACGGTCGTACGAGGACGGGGTAACCCACCGTATTGGCGAAGCGGACGGCCTCGTCCATCGAAACGAGCTCGTTCCACTCGGGCTGATCTATTTCGAGATCGTCGAGCAGCTTCGAGAATTTATGCCGGTCCTCCACATTGTCTATACTCTGCGGGGAGGTTCCCAATATTTTCACACCGGCCTTGTCGAGCTTCAGCGCCAGGTTGTTCGGGATCTGACCGCCCATCGAAACGATGACCCCCTCGGGCGTTTCCTTTTCATAGATGTCACGGACGGTCTCGAAGCTGAGCTCGTCGAAGTAGAGACGGTCGCACTCGTCGTAATCCGTGCTCACCGTCTCCGGGTTGTAGTTTATCAGGACCGTGTCGTATCCGAGCTCCTTCAGGGTACGCACCGTATTGACGCAGCACCAGTCGAACTCCACGGAGCTCCCGATCCTGTAGGCGCCGGACCCTAAAACTATTGCCGTTGGGGTCTTCTTTCCGGCCGCTTTCTTTGTCACGACGTCGTCATCGACCCCGTTGTAGGTGAGGTATAGGTAGTTCGTCCGCGCGGGATATTCGGCGGCAAGCGTATCGATCTGCTTGACGCAGGGGAAAATCCCAAGCGTCTTGCGCAATGTCCGGACATCCTCCTCCGTTCTTCCGAGGAGCATGCCGATCTGCAGGTCGCTGAACCCGGCCCGTTTCGCATCGACGAGGAGCTCTACGGCGGGCTCATGTCCAGCGAAGCGGCGGAGGCCCCCCTCTATCCTGACGATATTAGCTATCTTATGCAAAAACCATCGATCGATGTGGGAGAGCTCGTGGACCCGGTCGACGCTGTATCCCGCTTTCAGTGCTGGCGGTATTGCGAATACCCTGAGGTCCGTCGGCTGGCTCAATTCACGGTCGAGGTCCTTATTCCCGAATAGGTCGCTGCACGCGAGGCCCGGTACGCCGATCTCGAGCATACGGAGCGCCTTCTGGAGTGCCTCTTCGAAGCTTCGCCCTATCGCCATCACTTCTCCCACGGATTTCATGCCGGAACCGATGCGTGTGGATACCATCCTGAACTTTCGAAGGTCCCACCTCGGGATCTTCACCACGACATAGTCGAGTGCCGGCTCAAA
Organism: Spirochaetota bacterium; assembly: GCA_016934265.1. Taxonomy (GTDB): domain Bacteria; phylum Spirochaetota; class B62-G9; order B62-G9; family DRHN01; genus JAFGTF01. Next base: position 3,807 of record JAFGTF010000136.1, on the reverse strand, counting down.
GCAGGCTTTGGTCACGCGGGTGATCGAGTTCTCGAGCTCGGTAAGGCCGTATCCCAGCGCGAGCTTGCAGGCGATGAAAGCGAGCGGGTACCCGGTCGCTTTCGATGCGAGGGCGCTCGACCTCGACAGCCGGGCGTTTATCTCTATTATCCTGTAATCCGCAGAAGCCGGGTCCAAGGCGAACTGTATGTTGCACTCCCCGACGACCCCGATATGACGTACCGCCTTCTGGGCGACGGAACGAAGCATGTGATACTCGGTGTTGGAAAGGGTCTGACTCGGTGCGACCACGATGCTTTCTCCGGTATGTATGCCCATGGGGTCGAAGTTCTCCATGTTGCATACGGTGATGCAGTTGTCGTAAGCGTCCCGCACCACCTCGTATTCGACCTCCTTCCACCCGTCGAGGTACTCCTCCACGAGTATCTGGTTCGTGAAACGAAAGGCCTTCGTGGCGAGCTCTTTCACCTCCTCGTTCGTTTTACAGATGCCGGAACCGAGCCCGCCGAGCGCGTACGCGATGCGGAGCATTACGGGGTAGCCGATTTTCCCCGCCTCCTTTAAAGCCTCGTCCACCGAGGTAACGGCTCTGCTTTTCGGTACTTTGAGATCGACCTCCGAAAGCTTGCTCACGAAAAGCTCGCGGTCCTCCGTCGCTCTGATCGTCTCGATCGGGGTCCCCAGAACTCTCACGCGGTAGCGGTCGAAAACGCCTTTTTCGGCGAGACGCAGCCCGCAGTTGAGCGCCGTCTGCCCGCCGAACCCGAGGAGGATGCCGTCGGGACGTTCCTTTTTAATTATCTCCTCGACGAAGTGCGGTGTGACCGGGAGGAAATACACTTCGTCAGCGAGGAAATCGGAAGTCTGGATCGTGGCTATATTGGGATTCACCAGTACCGTATGGATCCCTTCCTCCTTCAGCGCCTTGATGGCCTGGCTGCCGGAGTAATCGAACTCTCCCGCTTCTCCTATTTTGAGAGCGGAGGAGCCGAGTATCAGTACCTTTTTCGGTTTATCCATCACGAGAGCGTCTCCACGAAGAGATCAAACAAGAAGTCGGTGTCAACCGGTCCGGGGGATGCCTCGGGGTGAAACTGTACGCTCATGAACGGCAGCGACCGGTGTCTAATCCCCTCGTTCGTTCCGTCGTTGACGTTGATGAACCAGGGTTCCCATCCGTCCGGCAGTGTACGGGTGTCGACCGCGTACCCGTGGTTCTGCGCGGTGATGTAACATCGTTTTTTTCCGACCGGAGTACAGGGTTGATTCTGGCTTCGGTGGCCGAACTTCAGCTTGTAAGTATCGCCGCCTGAGGCGAGAGCCAGTATCTGATTTCCGAGACAGATGCCGAAAGTCGGGGTGCCTCGGGAGATGACCTTTCGCACCACCTCGACCGTCGGCATGACCTGCTTCGGGTCTCCCGGCCCGTTGGATAGAACGACACCGAGATACCGTTCGTCCGTGTAATCATAGTCATAGGGGACCCTGAGGACGCTGAGATTCCTTTTCAAGAGGGAACGGAGTATGTTGTTCTTGCAGCCGCAGTCCACGAGCACCACGCACTTCTTACCCCGCTTGTAAAGCTGGGGTTTTTGGACACTCACCTCCTTGACGAGGTTGTGCCGGGCGGGATTGAAGAAGGGGATGTCTTTTTTGGTAAAAAGTATCTTTCCGAGCATGGTGCCGCTTGCCCGGAGGTGCTTGGTAAGCATTCGCGTGTCGACGCCGAAGATACCCGGGACCTTCTGTTGTTTCAGCCATTCGTCAAAGCTTTTAACCGAGTCCCTGTGGCTGGGAGATTCGGCGTGCTCGGACACGACGACCCCCTTCGTCTGGATACGGCCGGACTCGAACGGGTAGGGGAGGCCGTCAAGCGTACCCTCTTTCGGAATACCGTAGTTTCCCATGAGCGGGTATGTAAATACGAGGACCTGTCCCCTGTATGAGGGGTCAGTGAGAGATTCCGGGTACCCTACCATGCCGGTGTTGAAAACAACCTCACCGGACTCGTTCTTCCGGTATCCGAACCCGAACCCCTCGAACGTCGTTCCGTCCTCGAGTACGAGCGCGGCCCTTTTTTTTTCCATGATGATTTCCACAGGAATAAATTGGAGTAACAATACAAAGTTATAAAGAAATAGTCAAGAAAACCGTCATAACCGCAATAACCGGGGGCGGTGTTTAGTTGTTTTGATAAGTTTGAGGGCGCCGGCAAGGGTTCGGCTAGCAGCAATTGGCTGCCGGCCCGTGGCTGTTGCTTGTACCCCATAAACCCCGCTTCGTAGAACGCTATCGCCCGACGCTTCCTTTATCAGCCTCCCGAATATTTTCCGTATCGAACCTTCCCGGTTTCGACCCATCCGCTTGAGGTTACCTGCCGTTTATTCTCCCGGTATACGGAGACAGCGATCGTTTCTTTGTGGACATCAAGCCCTGCATAGAGTAGAATTTTCATTGTGGCCTCCTTCTTGTTTGCGTTAATTACGTTATTCTGATGGTAAATCAGCGACTTTGCAAGTAATGAGGTCACATCATTTTGTCTTGTAGCTACCTGCCGAGAGTCGATAGCGGTAATTACCGCAACAGTTCTTCGTTATCGTACTTCCTATATAAGGAGAGCATTTTCCAGTATTCTTCCGGCAGGGGAGGGATATCGGAGACTATGAAGCGGGCGAAGCTCTCCGCCAACCCCGGGCCGAGCATAACCCCCTGGCCGCACATTCCGCCGAGTATATAGAGGTTTTCGTACTCCGCTGCCCGATCGGCGATCGGAACGCCGTCAGGGGTGTTCGGGTAGTATCCCCGCCATGTCCTGCGCACGTACACGTCGCCTAACGCGGGGATCGTCTCGATTATCCTCCTCGCGATCGTCGTTCCGAACCGCGACGTCGCGTGCGTCCCGTACTGCGGGCGGTAGGGAGTATAACAGAAGATGAGGGCACCCACCTTGTTCTGGGTGAAATAAAATGTTCTCGAAACCCTCCCCGCGTCCGGGCTAGTATCCACGATCATCGGTGCGAGCGCCTGGCGGTACAGCGACGAAATTCCCGCTTCATGGCTGTCGGGATGCACGGGTATCTCCATCCCGAGCGCCCTGCCCGTTTCGGCGATACCGGCGCCGTTCGCGAGCACGAAGGAGGCGGCGGAATACGTGCGCTTTTTCGTCTGTACGGCGAGCACCTTGTTTCCCCGGCGTTCGAAGCCCGTTACCTGTTCGTCGAACTGAAACCGTACGCCGAGGTCGCGGGCCTTGAGGTAGAACCTGTAGGCCGTCTTGAGCGGCGAGACGTTGATGTCGTCCGGTGAGAAGAGGCCGCCCCGGTAGAGGGATCGGTTGATGCCGGAAACGATCTGCCCAAGATCTTCAGCCTCGATAATAGAGGATGAGACGTCGAACCGCCGCAGCACGTCCCCCGTCCCCCTCAGCGCGCGGAGGGCGGTTTCGTCCCTCGCGAGAAAGAGGTATCCTCCCTTTTTAAACTCGATGTCGTGTTCTTTCTGAAGCTCTTTCAGTATCTCGATCGACCGTTTCGATAAAATGATCTTGACCGGTTCCGAGTGAGAGGCGCGAACTCCGCCGATGGCGGCCTTGTTTTCTCCCTGGCCGGGAGACGGATTTTTTTCGACGACGAGGACGTTCGTATTCAGCAGGCCGAGGTAGTACGCCAGCGGGAGGCCGGCGCTCCCCGCACCGATAATGACCACATCATGGCTCATCCGTTCGTTCACCCTCCCGTGTGTTTGCGAGCTCGTTGAATGTGACCTCCATGAGATACGGCCTGTTCGTATTCTCCACGATCTTTTCTT